>SVFV01000093.1 GCA_015056655.1 Butyrivibrio sp. | reverse complement strand
CAAGGTACAATTGTTGTTATATTTTATGCGAAAACATCGGCTGAAAAATCAGCCGGTTGTTGAGCATACACTAATTATTCTTTCTATATAAACATTTCTTATGCATTGATATTATAAAAAATGTAAAAGCGCTTTGACATAAAACAGACAACGACAACAAGTACAGCTATAGAGAGGGTATGAAAATGAATAGAGATATTTTTATTAGGAATCTTACAAAAGAAAAAATAGAGATGAGTCCCAAGGGTAGAAGTGCAAGTGAGGTTACTCCTGAGGAATTTGAGAGATGTTACGAAAGCTTCTTTGATATGATATTTGAAATTGCAGCAACTGATGTTTCAGAAATTCAGGGGTATGGAGAATTCAATGAGGAGAACAAAGCTCCATACGAAAGTTTGGAAGCTTTCATCAAAGATGACATGCTTGGTGATCCTGAAGAAGGCTATTGGAAGAACTGGAAGCAGATGTTTGGCACATCTTTCCTCAAGGAAGACTACTATAATGAGATTGCCAAAAAGGCCTTAAAATATGCGCCTTTCTGTGAGAAGCAGAGATACCTTGCAAACAACAACACATTTTTCTGTAATATGATTGTTGGAGAAGATGGAAAGACATATTGTGCTGACTGGGGAAGAGCAGGTATCATGGATTATATGATGGATTTTGCAATCCTCGATCTTAATAAGCCGTATCTTCTTGTTCCAGAGAAGCTCTACGAATATGCAAAGAAGAAAAATATTGAGATTCCAGATTTCAAGGAGAGATTCCTTTGCATGGCTTACTATAAGGGAATTGTGACACTGAGATGGCATGCATCAATTGATGATATTGAGTCCTGTGAGTCAATCGTAAAGTCTATCAATGCGCTTGAGGAGCGTATGTCAAAGATTGGGTAAGGGGAACGTATATAGCAGGTAAGTGATAAGCTTATGCTATTACGAATCAAAACTTTATGAAATACGAGAACGCCAAGGATATTCTTCCTGCTAAGCTTTTGGAAGAAGTACAAAAATATGCCGGAGGAAAGCTCATCTACATCCCGAAGGAAGAAAAGACAAAGGGATGGGGCGAAGCCTCCGGATACAGAGAAAAACTAAATAAGCGAAACGCCGCAATCTGCAGTCGCTATTCATCTGGAAAATCAATCATGGAGATAGCGGAGGAATTCTTCCTATCTCCGGAAACTATCAAAAAGCTAGTTTACGGTAAAAAAGTGAACCTTCCGATGTTTTCAAAAACAATTACTTCAGCCCAGCACTATGCCAACGCCGGTATGGGTGAGGAGTGGGTTCGCACATACTTAAGCTATTTGGATCAGGACATGCCTGATATTTCAGATTACTTCATGACCGAGCTTGTAAGAATTCCGCTTAGATTTATAGAACAAATCTCAGATGCAGAAATCGAAGTTACCGCAGATAGTGCTTTTGATGTTCCGCTCATAGTTATGTATGAAAACAAAGAATTCACTGCACCTTTCCAGCCTGGATTTTTGCAGAACTTAAAATCTGAAAAACGTAATTCACAATACGCATTTGTTTTTGCCAGAAATGATGAATACAGTTATTTCTGGAATAACTATGGGAAAAATTTCCAAAGATAAGACGAATACATCACTACATTGACGAACGTATGTACGAACATTATAATAAAGTTGTGCTATGGATATTTGATTAGCAATGAACCAAGTGAGTAAGTCAGTGAGTAGTAGTGAGCAAATTCAAAACAGAAGATACATAGCGATAGACCTTAAATCTTTTTATGCATCAGTTGAGTGCAGGGATTTAGGGAGAGATCCTTTAACCACGAATCTCGTGGTGGCAGACAGGAGCAGGACCTCAAAGACTATTTGCCTTGCAGTTTCTCCGAGCCTGAAAAAATATGGCATACCGGGGAGAGCAAGGCTTTTTGAAGTTGAGCAAAAGGTTAAAGAAATAAATAACGAGAGACTGAAAAATGCTCCGGGACATGTATTTACAGGAGAGTCAGATGATGACGAGGAGCTGTCGAATAATCCGTCACTTAAGCTTTCTTTTGTTGCAGCCGTTCCGAGGATGGCGAGATATCTAGAGATAAGCACCAATATTTACAGGATTTATCTTAAATATATTGCACCGGAGGATATTCATGTTTACTCAATCGACGAGGTATTCATGGATGTGACTTCATACCTGAATACTTACAAGATGACTCCATCTGAGCTTGCGATGAAAATGATTCTGGAGGTATTGCAGGAGACCGGAATAACAGCCACAGCCGGAATTGGGACAAACCTTTATCTGTGCAAAGTAGCCATGGATATTGTTGCTAAGCACATCCCCGCAGACGAGAACGGAGTCAGAATTGCAGAGATTGATGAGCATTCCTATAGGGAAAAGCTCTGGGACCACAGACCGCTAACTGATTTCTGGAGAGTTGGAAGAGGCTATGCCAAAAAGCTTGAGGGCTTTGGGCTTTACACCATGGGAGATGTGGCCAGATGCAGTCTTGGTGGTGACAATGATTTTCACAATGAAGAACTCCTTTACAAGACCTTTGGCATAAATGCTGAGCTTCTGATCGACCACGCCTGGGGCTATGAGCCCTGTACCATGGATCTGGTAAAGGCTTATAAGCCGGAGAACAACAGTATAAGTCAGGGGCAGGTTCTGCATGAAGCCTATACCTTTGACAAGGCGAGAATAATTGTTAAAGAGATGGCCAATGCGCTTTCTATGCAGCTTTTTGCAGAAGATAAGGTCACAGATCAGATTGTTTTATCTGTGGGCTATGACAGAGAGAGCCTGGATAATCCTGAAATAAGAAAGAAATTCAAAGGAAAAATAAAAAGCGATTATTATGGGAGAGCAGTACCTGAGCATGCTCATGGAACTGCGAATCTCGACTACTTCACCTCAGTTGCAAGTCACATAGTAGATGGCGCACTTAAAGTTTATGATGAACATGTTAATCCTGACCTTTTGATAAGAAGGCTTAATATAGTTGCCTGCCATGTCATAGGTAAGGACTCAGCGAAATATATAGAAAGTGAGAGCTATGAACAGCTTTCTCTTTTTGATACAAATAGTGTTGATAAAAAGGAACAGCAAAAAAAGCAGGATGAGAAGGAACTGGCTCTGCAAAATGCTCTTCTCGACATTCAGAAAAGATATGGCAAAAATGCAATTCTGAGGGGAACCTCATACGAGGAGGGAGCAACTCAAAGAGACAGGAACAATCAGATAGGAGGTCATAAGGCATAATGGGAAAATATGATGACATCATAAATCTGGACAGACCAGTTTCTAAAAAGCATGCTCCGATGCCAATGGAAAACAGGGCAGCTCAGTTTGCGCCCTTTGCAGCATTAACCGGGTATGAGGATGCTGTGGATGACGCAAGAATACTGAATGAAAAGTTGATGGAAGAGATGATTGAGAGGGTATCAGAACCTGAAAATTAAGTAATTTCCCCCTTTCTCTATAAAAGTATTGTAAAAAGTGCGCATTTTTGCGACAATTGGGCTATAATCCCATCTTTGACACCTAAAAAGCCGCAATCCCAGTATACATCTAGGATTCCGGCTTTATTTTTATCTCGTG
>SVFV01000019.1 GCA_015056655.1 Butyrivibrio sp. | reverse complement strand
ATGCGGTGAAAGTCGCATGTCCGGTGCTAGTCGGGGGAAAAGCTGGAGATAACTTCAAAGGCTTACCTATCGAAACAGGCTGAGAAACTCCTTTATACAGCGCTTATCGGTCTGATCTATTATGAGGCTCCGGAGGAAGAGAGGAACTTCAATACTCTTGTTGAGATGATAAATTCCATGGAGATAAGGGAAGATGATGAATCTTTCAAAAATGCCGTGGATATCCTGTTTGAGAGGCTTGAAAAAGAGAATCCCGACCACTTTGCAGTAAGGCAGTATGCAAAATTTAAGCTTGCTGCCGGCAAGACAAGCAAAAGTATTTTGGTCAGCTGTGGTGCGAGATTAGCGCCATTTGATATCCCGCAGGTGCGGGACATCATGTCATATGATGAACTGGAGCTTGATAAGTTGGGAGATAAGAAGACAATTCTTTTCCTCATAATGTCAGATAATGACCCGACATTTAACTTCCTGTTGGCAATGATCTACTCGCAGATGTTCAATATCCTCTGCGAAAAGGCAGATGATTTCTATGGTGGAAGACTTCCTGTCCATGTAAGATGCCTTATTGATGAGGCGGCCAATGTCGGACAGATCCCTAACCTGGAAAAACTCATGGCAACAATCCGAAGTCGTGAGATATCTGCAGCTCTTGTTCTGCAGGCAAAGTCACAGCTTAAGGCAATCTATAAGGATAATGCAGAGACAATCTGCGCCAACTGTGATTCACAGATATTCCTTGGTGGTACGGAGCAGTCCACTCTTAAGGACCTGAATGCCACTTTGGGCAAAGAAACCATTGATATGCATAACACCGGGGAATCTAGAGGTTCACAGCAGAGTTACAGCATGAACTACCAGAAGCTTGGACATGACCTTATGAGTGTGGATGAGCTGGCAGTCATGGATGGCAGCAAGTGTATTGTACAGGTAAGGGGCGTAAGACCTTTCCTGTCAGATAAGTACGATCTTACGCAGCATCCTAACTACAAATACACAGCGGATGCAGATAAAAAGAATTGGTTTGATGTGGAGAAGTTCTTGAATCATGAACTGAAGCTCAGACCGGATGACGAGTATGAAGTCATCGAAGTAACAGAAGAAGATTAAAGCCTATTACTGTGTCGATAAAGGGCATGGTTCTAAAGGCTTTTTTCTTATATATGCGGCCACATACCGGAAGTCAGTCGACGGGCTTTCGGAAAGCAACTATCAACCGGCATCCAAAAGGAGGATGTCGCTAACCAACAAAAAATATTGGAAGGAGAGGATCCTGCCGCAGACGTATCAAGCGACAAAATAGCGACATAACCCATCTAGGGTATATAATGATTCGTGATAAGTCGCTTATCTACTGCGTTTGCGGCTTTGGGATTCAAAATGAATTATGGCATTTTTTAACTCAGCAGTAGGAACATTACAGACAGTAGTAATCGCCCTTGGCGCAGGCCTTGGAGTATGGGGAATCATCAACCTTCTTGAGGGGTATGGCAATGACAACCCAGGTGCTAAGAGCCAGGGAATGAAGCATGTTATACCCGATTTGTTGGAACAATAATTGAGAAAGGATAAGCATAATCCAGATAGCAGAGAAGTGACGTAGAATAATACCTATTTTAGAAAAGTTCATACAGTAATTATCGTGAGAACGAGATTTCAAAAAGTCTTAATGAGGAAATTATCATTGAGGCTTTTTTATTTTTCATTGTTGCGTTAATTAACGAGGATTGTTTCCCCTTCCTCCCCTTCTCCTTCCTTCTCTTTCCTTCCCTTCCTTCTTCCCCTAGAAAGAAGAGAAAAAGAAAGAAGCAAAGAAAAAGAGAATAAAGATATACCCTATTAACTATTCTATCTTATCTCATCTTATCTTATCTTATCCCTTCCTTTCCCTTCCGTTCTGTTCCGTGCCAGAATCACTATCGGAGACCAAGAGGGCAGACCGTGAAAAGAACAGAAGATAAGCGGGTTTCAAGGTTATTGCGATATGTTCGTGGAGTGGTGATAGGCAGTATGTAAATCATTCTTCTAGAAGTTTGAAAAACAAACTTCAAAGGAAAATCAAGGGTTTTGACGGCTCAAATCTGAGCAGTCGGACAGAAAGGAGCATTTATGGATATAGACCAAGCATTCGAGCTGATTTTAGAGCATTATAACGGACAATTCAAAAATGAGAAGTCGAAGCCTTATAAGCTCAATGAACGCTTTACAGGTAATGAGTTTAACTATAAGCGTGTTTACACAAGAGAAGGTGATGATTGGCATTGGCTGACTATTACCAACAAAGGCGACGGAAAGTTCATGGCTACGTTTACAGACGAGAAAGGGAAAATAACAGATTGGCATTTTTACAGCGTGAAGGGAAATGAGCTTATTTTAAGCAATAAGGAACGTGTTGAAAAAGATGGAAGGCTCTCATTCAAACATCAACTCAATAAAAAGATTTCAGAAGCTAAACACACGATAATTAACGAGCCGAACAAGCATAGAAAGCGAGGTGAGATAAGTCTATGAAGTTATCCAAGTATGAGCAGGAAACAATAATCAATTTCAATGTTGCTGAATCTGATGCAGTAGTATTCACCAGAGATAAAGCCGTTATTAGAAAACTTGACTCGTTAGTTAGCGAGTTCCCAGAGGTTTACAAGTGCATAGGTGAAACAGATATCGACAAGACCTATTCCATGCCTAAACAGTACGTTAGTTATCGTAAGCCAAGAAGGTTATCTGAGGAAGTAAAGAAGAAAAGAAGGGAAATGATGAAAAAACTAAACAAGTAATGATTAACTATGGTGGTAAAATGACAACTATGTAGTTTACTATGAGCGGCTTGTTTGGTAAAATACAGTGGATGCGTGGTATTTTGTGAGCAGGAGGTTATGAATGGCAGTTCATTGTAATTTATCAACTCTAATGGGCAAAAAGCGATATACGATACAAGATGTTCATGAGAATACAGGGTTGTCGAGAAACACAGTATCTAAACTATACAGCGACAAAGCTACACGAATTGACTATGACACAATCGAGAAGTTATGCAAACTGTTTGATTGTACTCCTAATGAATTATTTGACGTAAATACCCTAGATGGAGGTCAGAACAATTGAAAATAATATCGTTGTTTAGCGGTGCAGGTGGTCTTGATTTAGGCTTGATACAGGCTGGTAATGAAGTTATCTGGGCTAATGATATCGACAAAGATGCCGTAGCAACTTATGAAGAAAATATTGGAAAACATATTGTTTGTGAGGATATTAAGAACATTGATATAGAAACTCTTCCAGATGCTGATGCGGTTGTAGGTGGGTTTCCTTGCCAGGGATTTTCCCAGGCAAATCTAAAAAGAGCACTTGATGATGATAGAAACCAACTTTATCGTTTTTTCTATGACACGATAAAAATTAAACAGCCCAAGTTTTTTATAGCTGAGAACGTAAAGGGAATATTGAGTCTTGGAAAGGGCGAAGCTATAAAACAGATTGTAAATGATTTTAATGAAGCTGGTTATATAACAACAGTAAATCTGGTTAATATGGCAAACTATGGCGTTCCGCAGACTAGACAGAGAGTAATTATCGTGGGGCAAAGAAGGGATTTAGGACAGGAAATGCGTTTTAAATTTCCAAAGCCTACTCACTCAAAAGATGGCAAGGATATGCCTAAGTGGATTTCAATAAGTGAAGCTATAGGTCACTTTCCTGATCCAGACACTGATAATGATGTGCTGAATCATGTTTATTCTGCATATAAAGTAGAATATCGAAATTTTACAGGGCATAGGAAAACTGACCCCAATAAGCCTTCTCCTACAATTCTTGCAAGAGGAAATGGCGGGGGTGGAGTTTGTGCCATTCCGCATTATAACGGACAGAGAAGGTTGTCTATACGAGAAAGTGCAAGCGTACAGACATTTCCAGAGGATTTTCATTTTAATGGAGCAATGAACTCTTGTTACCGTCAAATAGGAAATGCTGTTCCGGTTAAGTTTGCAAAAGAATTGGGCAAAGAACTTATTAGACTAGAGAAAGAAGAAAAAATATGAAAGTAGTATCGCTCTTTAGCGGAGCTGGAGGATTAGACCTCGGCTTTAAGATGGCTGGACATGAAATTGTGTGGGCTAATGACTTGTACGAAGATGCAGTTGAAACATATAAAAAGAATCTTGGTGAGCATATTGTATGTGAGGATATAACAAAGGTTTCTACAGAAGAGATACCAGATTGTGATATTGTGATTGGTGGATTTCCTTGCCAAGGTTTTTCTGTTGCAAATTGGAAACGTCATGTTGATGATGAACGCAATACTCTTTATAAGCAGCTGATAAGAGTAATAACTGAAAAAAGACCAAAATTCTTTTTGGCAGAGAATGTTAAAGGTCTTACAAACATGGAACATGGAGAGGTTTTCAAACTGATACTTTCAGACTTTGAAAACATGGGTTATGTGGTTAAATACAAGGTTATGAATGCGGCTGATTACGGAGTACCGCAGACACGCCAAAGAGTAATAATAGTCGGTGTAAGAAATGACATAGATTTCGATTATCAATATCCAACGCCGACAAATGACAAAAACGGAAAAGAACATCCTAAATGGGTGTCTGTATCGGAAGCATTAAAGGATATTCCAGACCCAGATAAACCGAATGATGTTCTTAATCACACCTATTCAAAATATAAACTCCATTTTAATGGGTATCTGGGGCACAGACCTTTAGACCCAGATAAGCCTGCTCCTACAGTAACGGCAAGAGGAGATAATAAAGGTGGAGTGGTCATATTACCTCATCCTAATGGAATGCGAAGAATGTCTTGTCGAGAATTAGCTACAGTTCAGAGTTTTCCATTGGATTATGAGTTTGTAGGTAATAATTCATCAATTTATCGTCAAATAGGAAATGCAGTACCGCCATTATTGGCAAAAGCAGTTGCAGAACAGTTTAATGTATATGAGGGTTAAGTATGTTTGAAAAATCGTTTGTGCCTCAAAAACCATTTGCTGATTTCAAATGGAAATGGGCATGTTTACAATGCACAGAGGGATTAAATGACCCAGTTATTCTTTTGGGTGTTTTATTCCGAATGAGAAAACTTGAACCATTAGGAGTTAAGTTTAGCTCAGAAGAGTTTGCACAAGAATTAAGAGAACTATCGGAAGATACAGCCGATTCTGTAGGTGTAGACTTGGCACGTAGAACAGGAGATAGAAATCTAATTAGAAATTCTGGGCAGTATTGGAAAGCACTTAATTTAATTCCTGCTAAGAATCATTCTGGTAAGATAGAACTCACAGATTTTGGACGGAAAGTTGCAGACCATGAAATATCACAAAGTGAGTTTGCAGCTATAACAGTTCAAACATTTAGATTGCCAAATCCGACAATTCAATCTGAAAAGGAATGTGAAGAATGGCTAAAGCATGGACTGATATTATATCCACTAAGACTTTTGCTAGAGATTACATGTGAACTTGAGCGTAGAGGAGAAGGGTATATTACAACTGAGGAACTTGTTAGAATAATTATTCCATTATCAGGTTGTAATGCTGAGTTGCAGGACTATATAAATTTTATTTTGTGGTATCGTGCAGGGGATATTACAATCGAGAAATGGCCCGATTGTATCCCTGCCGCAAATGATATTAGAATCGCAAGAGAATATCTGCTCTTTTTATCACATTATGGCTATGTTCAACAGCGTGGAACAGGAACGCGAATGGAAGAACATTACTACATGGATGATACGATTGTTGATGAAGTTAGACAGATTTTAATCGAGCATCCCAAAACAGATTCTGTATTTGATATGCTGGCTAAGATGAGATTAGAAAAGTATATTTCAGAGTTTGAAAGAAAGAGAATGCAGAGAGTAAGGGTGGCAAGACCAAACCAAGCTAGTTTTAGAAAAGCCGTCCTACAGGCTTGCGAACGTTGTGTTATCACAAATGTAACAATGCCAGAAATACTTGAAGCGGCTCATATTAAACCGTTCAAATATAATGGTGAAGATACAGTGGCTAACGGATTTGCTATGAGAACGGACATTCATACATTGTTTGATACAGGGCATCTTCGTATTTCGCCAGATGGAGAAGTTGCACTCTCTTCAAAAGCAAGAATGGATTATGGAGCATCAATTCCGCCAAGAATAGTAATACCAAATTTCACAAATAAGGAATTTCTTCGCTGGCGATGGGAAAACTATGATGGAATGTAATTAAATATGCAAATAACTATAGCAGTAGAGCACTTTAGATTAGAAATAGTCTAAGGTGCTTTTTTATTTACGGCGGTTGTGATCCTAACGGAACACCCGCCTTTTTTCATGCAAAAAACGAAAGGAGAACAGAAACATGATTAACACTGAAATCACAACAACAAAAGGAATGGAACAAGCTCAGAAACAGATGGAGCAAGCAAAAAATCGTATGGCTCTTGAGAGGAAGAAAGCAAACGAGGAAAGGAGAAAGTTTGAGAACCATCATAAGTACATGATGGGCGGTGCAGTTCACAAATACTTTAAGGAATGTTTCAGCTTTGAAGAATCTGAAATCAATGAAATCCTAGAGGTGGCATTTAAGACTACAGAAGTCCAGAAAACTATCTCTGCAATTAAGAGAAGAGCTGGTGTTCAAGTCGAGTCTTGTCCTGTCGAAAGTGAGGTGAAGTCAAATGAGTCAGAACGTACCGAAAGCCACTAATGTTTTTTCACCCAACTTGTTGGGTGCGCACAGATATACCACCGCAAGGGTGGTATGTGCGCTCTCCGAGGGGTCTTGCAGACGGCATTGCCCACAAAAACCGTGGGCAAAAGGGGAAAATACCTTTCCCCTTCGGAGCAAAAAACGCTCCTACCCCTTTGTGCAACCTCAGAAAAGGATACCCACAAAAAAATGTGGCTATCCTGATCTGAGGTTTTTGCGTGTGCCTAACCGAAAGGTGGTGAGGCGATGAAGAATCTTAGCACACGCTTTACCGTAGTGAGCAGAGCCAAAGGCGGGTCAGCTATCGACAAGGCAAGTTATATCAGCCGTGAAGAGCTTTTCTCTGAGTATGATGGAACAATGCACCGACCAGATAAGACTACGGAAGATTTAGTTCATGCAGAGGTGAGTCTGCCAGATAATGCACCGAGCATCTACCTTGACAGAGAAACGTTATGGAACTCCGTAGAGCTAGTGGAGAAACAAAAAAATGCACAGCTCTGTAGAATGATGAAAGCATCACTTCCAAACTCATGGACTTATGAAGTTGCAGAAGAGGTTGCTAGAAAATATATCATGGAGAACTTTGTTTCTAAAGGTATGTGCGCTGATTGGGCAATCCATGATTCAGTAAATGAGAAAGGACAACGTAATCTGCATTTTCATTTATTGCTTACTCTAAGGAGCATCGACGAAGAAGGGAAGTGGATGCCGAAGCAGAAGAAAATCTATATTCTTGATAAGGATGGAAACAAAATCCGAACCAAGAAAGGCTATAAATCCAAGACCGAGAAAACCAATGATTGGGATGATAAATCTTATGGTAGGATTTGGAGAAAGAACCTCACCGACTTAATAAATCAGACAAACGAAGCCCTCAAAATTGAGGAGCAGTGGGAGTATCGTTCTTTTAAGGAGATGGGGATTGAAGAACCGCCGACCATCCATCTGGGAAGTCGTGCTAATGCTCTTGAGAAAAAAGGCATTGCTACAGAGCGTGGAGATTATAACCGAAAGGTGTTGGAGATTAGAGGACTTGTTTCCTTTATCGAGCAGACTTCCGCAAGCATCGAGGCATTCAAGAAAAAAGCTGCCGATGTTACTAATGAGGTTGTCGATATCATCAAGGCTGTTGTCAAAAGGCACGGGCGATTGCAATTGCCCGTTTATGGTGGAGTGTTCTTGAGGAAGATTAAGAATAGAGAAAAGCTCCAAGATGCTGACCACATGATGAGGTTTGCATCGGCTAAAGACATTACAGATTTTGAAAAGCTGGATGCTTTTAAGGATAGTCACGAAGTACATTACAATGCACTTCTTGATGAATTTTACGAAGGTGTTGATAGGCAAAATCTTTTGTATGAAATGATTGATGCTTGGGATAGATTCAAGCCTTACAGCGATATCAAAAAGGAAAGTCTGAGCCTAAAGGGATTGGCTAAGCTGAAATATGATATGGAGCATAAGGAACAGCTTGCAGATTATCCTGATCGCATCGAAGCGATGCGTAGGATAATCCCAGAGGGTGAACCTATCACACCGAAGAAATGGCAAGCCGAGATTAAATCTATCGTAAAGCGAAGGGATGAAATCAATGCAGAGCTAAAGGTTGAAGTCAGCGACATTGCTTGTGCCGAAACTCTGAAATATAACAAGAGCCATGAAGAGCAAGAGCGACTTGCTGATGAAAGAGTTGCAGAACGAAAACAAAATAGAACACATAACAGAAAGCGCAGTGACCCAGAGAGGTGATTGTGCTTTTTTTGTTGAGAGGGGTGATTTATTGGCAAAGACAAAGATTAAGGTTATCCGATGCTATGACGGTAACCGAACAGCAAAGGACATTCTCAATGAGGCTATCGCTTTAAAGGTCAGAAAAAAGCTCAATGACAATATAGAAAACACAAGGAGAAAGGAATATAATTCAGATAGTACTCAAGATAAAAAACACCCATGAGTCTATCTGGATTATGCGGGTGATGAGTATGAGAATGACAAATTTACAGATGGAAGAACTTCTTGCACCAACTTACAAAGTGGGCGTGTACTGCCGACTTTCCAAAGAGGATGAAGATATTCGAGATGGAGAAAGTCAGAGTATCGGTCATCAGCGTGAGATGATAGAGGAGTTCTGCAGAGCGAGAGGATGGGCAGTAGAGGAAGTTTATATTGATGATGGCTACTCTGGTACAACGTCAAACCGACCAGACCTACAGCGTATGCTAAAGGACGTTGAGAAAAAGAAAATCAACGTGGTTGTTACCAAAGATTATAGCCGTCTGGGACGAGATAATCTCTTTACCGAACACCTTCGTGAGATTTGGTTTCCAAAGCATGAGTGCCGTTACGTGGCAATCAATGACAACATTGATACCATGTACGATGATGAAATCGCACCATTTAAGGCACTTTTCAATGCACAGTATTCTAAGGATATTTCCAAGAAAGTGCATTCTGCTTATATGAACCAAGCTCAGAAGGGAAGGTTTACCGGATGTGTTGCACCATTCGGATATCTGAAAGACCCAGAGGATGCCACACACCTTATCATTGATGAGGAAACAGCACCTTTTGTTAGGCAGATATTTGATTGGGCACTCGATGGGCATGGAACGGCATTTATTAAGCGCAGACTTGAAGCAAATAAAGTGCCTTGCCCTACTTGGTGGAACAGACAGCGTGGCATCCGTAACCATTACACAAAGTGGGAGATACAAGACCCAGAGAACGGCAGATATGTTTGGGATGATTCGGTAATTGGCGATATGTTAATCAATCCCGTTTACTATGGAGCTATTGCATCACAGAAAAAGAACTACAAGTTCAAAGTCGGGGTAATTAACGAGAAAAAGCCAGAGGATTGGATCGTGGTAGAAAACACCCACGAACCAATCATTGACCAAGATTCTTTTGACATTGTTCAAGAGAAAATCGAGTCCAGAAAGTGTAGCCGTGGAGATGGTACAACTTCTCTTTTTGCAGGTCTTATCAAGTGTGGTGAATGCGGAAAGGCTCTTACAATCCGTAAGACCAATGCAAAGCACCCACAAGATATTTACGCTTGTGTAACCTACAATCGCCATGGTAAGAATCATTGCACTCAGCACAGAATAGAGTTTGATACTCTTTACAACGTTGTGTTTGATGAAATCAAAGAGCTTGCCAATGAGGTTGTGGATGCTTATGACGTAGCTGAGAGCCTTGCTGATGCTTACGAGAGTGAGCAGAGAGAACAGCAAGAGCTACTGCAAAGAAACATCTGCAAGGCAAAGAACCGCTTGGAAACCTTGGAGCGTATGACAACAAAGGCTTATGAGGACTTTCTTACAGAAACAATCACAGAGCCAATGTTCAATTCCCTTGTGGAGCGCACCAAGAAAGAGTCTGAGGACTTGATGAAGCAGATTGCCCTTGATGAGAAGCGTCTGGCAAAGAACGGCAAGACTGACGGAAATGCAAGAAAGTGGATTGACCTTATCAAAGACTATGCCGATATCACAGAGCTTGATGCTGACACCCTTAATCGCTTGATTAAGCAAATTGTTGTTCACGAAGAAATTACTGAGGACGGAACAAGAAATATCTCGATGGAGATACATTACAACTTCCGCCCAACAGACGAATCAAAGACTTACAATCTATCTGAATACGCAGAGGCAAATTCTGTTGCCGAAGCTATTTAAGACAATTCTATAAAACTTCTCCGTACCAGAGTAGCTATTATTTTAGCTACTTGGTACACCCTTATATTTCCAACAAACTTGGTATAACACAGCTAATGGCTGGAGGTGGTGTTGCTTTAATCGGAACAACACTCATTCCTCTTCTCTCAGGTCTTTTCTGATCTGTCAGAAGAAAATAAAAACTGAATATGGTACTCATAAGGGGCTGGTGTGGTAAAAACCATGACCAGCTCTTTTAACAACAACGAAACAAGAACAGGAGACACAGATTGGAGAGATTATTTGAACAGATTGAGGAGCACTTAAAAGAGCTGATAATCCCTTATCTCATGAGCTGTCTGAGCAGCATGTTTAACTGTGTAAATGATCAGGTGGGTGTTATTGCATCAGATGTGGCAAGGACGCCGTCAGCTTTTTCTCCGTCAGTCTTTAACATGATCAAAAACATATCCGATACTGTCATAATGCCAATTGCCGGCATAGTCCTGACTTTTGTGGCCTGTTATGAACTGATACAGCTGATAATCAGCTACAACAACCTTGCGAACTTTGAGACCTGGTTCATCTTCAAGTGGATACTAAAGACAACTGTTGCAGTTGAGCTTATTACGCATACATTTGATTTCACTATGGCAGTGTTTGATGTAGCCCAGCACGTTATAACAAGCGCAGGGGGAATCATCAGTGCTTCGACAGCTATTGATGCATCAGCACTGGCGGCCATGGAATCAACAATAAGGGCTATGGATATCTGGAGCATATTTGCTCTGTTTTTCCAGGTTTCGATAATCATGATCCTGACACAGCTTGCATCAAAGCTCATTTTTGTAATCATCATGGTCCGTATGATAGAGATCTATATGTATGTTTCCATGGCTCCAATACCATTTTCAACTTTTGGCAGCAAAGAACATGGAATAATAGGAATCCATTTTGTTAAGAGCCTGTTTGCTCTTGGATTCCAGGGATTTCTCATCATGATATGCGTTGGCATCTATGCAATGCTGATCTCAACGATTTCATATTCATCAGATATAGTCGGTTCGCTCTGGACTGTACTTGGATATACATTCCTTCTTGGATTGTCATTGTTCAAGACAAGCACAGTGAGCAAGGCTATTCTGAACGCAATGTAACAGGAGGATTATATGGCAGCTTCGTACATCAGTGTCCCCAGGGACTTAACAAAGGTCAAAAGCAAGATACTTTTCAACTTAACCAAAAGACAGCTCATATGCTTTGGAGTGGCGGCGCTTATAGGAGTGCCGTCATTTTTCCTTATAAAGAGCGTGGCTACGGTAAATGTGGCAGTTATGGGAATGATGGTCATTATGATGCCGATATTCTTTTTTGCCATGTATGAAAAGAACGGAAGACCTTTGGAAGTGTACCTTGGGCATTTTATTGAGGCTATTTTCATAAGGCCTAAGAAAAGACCGTACAAAACGGATAACTATTATGCAGCCCTGATGAGACAGGCGGCTGCAGAGAAGGAGGTGGAAAAGATTGTTCGTTCTTCCACTGAAAAATAAGAACACAAGAGAGTTTGATATGCCGGAAGGCCTGTCAAAGCGAGAACAGAAAGAAATAAAACAGATCATTAAGAATGCTCAGAAGAATGATGGAACTCCGAGGACTGCACAGCAGACGATTCCTTTTGAGAGGATGTTCCCTGATGGTATCTGCAGAGTCGGAGTAGATTATTACACCAAGACGATACAGTTCCAGGATATCAACTACCAGCTGGCACAGCAGGAGGACAAGAAGGAGATATTTGAGGAGTGGTGCAGCTTCCTTAACTTCTTTGACAGCTCAGTTCATTTCGAGCTTTCCTTCATGAACTTTGCTACGGAAGTAGGAGATTTTGAGAAAAAGATAAAGATCCAGCATCAGGATGACAGATTTAATGATGTCCGTGATGAGTATTCGGGAGTGCTTCTGAAAAACATGGAAGCCGGCAATAATGGTCTTACCAAGACAAAGTACATTACTTTTGGCATCCATGCTGATTCCATGAAGTCAGCAAAACCGCGTCTTGTGCACATCGAGATGGATCTTCTTAACAACTTCAAGACTCTTGGAGTTATAGCGCATGTTCTTAACGGATATGAAAGGCTAGAGCTCATGCACAAAGAGATGCATATGGGAGATACTTCAAAGTTCCATTTCAACTGGAAATATCTTGTAAAGACAGGGCTTTCAGTAAAGGACTTTGTTGCACCAAGCTCTTTCGAATTCCCTACAGGAAGATATTTCAAGATGGGGGATACATGGTGTGCTATGAGTTTTCTTTCCATCGATGCATCAGATATCAGCGACAGGATGCTTGCTGAGATTCTGGGTATGGAATCAAGTCAGATTGTGACAATGCATCTGCATTCCGTAGATCAGAATGAAGCGATCAAAACAGTAAAACACACCATAACAGAACTGGACCGCAGTAAGATAGAAGAGCAGAAGAAGGCTGTAAGGGCAGGTTATGACATGGATGTACTTCCTTCAGATCTTGTAACATATGGCAAGGATGCAAAAGACCTTCTGAAGGAATTACAGCAGCAGAATGAGAGAATGTTTCTTTTGACTTTCCTCATCATGAATACCGGAAGGACAAAGGAAGAGCTTGATAATAATATTTTCCAGGCATCTTCAATAGCACAGAAACATTCATGTAACCTTGTGCGTCTGGACTTCCAGCAGGAGCAGGGATTTGTGAGCTCACTGCCACTTGCATATAACGAAGTGGATATTCAGAGGGGCATGACCACAAGCTCTACTGCGATATTTGTGCCATTCACAACTCAGGAGCTGTTCCAGGATCATAGGGGAGCACTTTATTATGGTCTTAATGCTCTTTCAAACAACCTTATCATGGTTGACAGAAAACTGCTTAAGAACCCTAACGGCCTTATACTTGGTACTCCCGGCTCCGGTAAGTCATTTGCTGCAAAGAGGGAAATAGCCAATGCATTCATGGTAACAGATGATGATATCATTATCTGCGATCCGGAAAATGAGTATCGTGCAATGGTCGAATATCTTGGAGGTCAGGTAATCCGCATCAGTCCTACATCAGACCAGTACGTGAATCCAATGGATATCAACATGAACTATTCTGATGATGATAACCCGGTCATGTTGAAGGTGGATTTTATCCTGTCATTATGTGAGCTTATCCTTGGTTCAAGGGATGGACTTAAGCCTGCAGAGAGGACCGTCATCGACAGATGTACAAGGATGATCTACAGAAAGTATCTTGAGGATCCGAGACCGGAGAACATTCCTATTTTGGAAGACCTCTATAATGAGCTTCTTAAGCAGGAAGAACCGGAAGCAAAATTCGTAGCAACTGCGCTTGAAATCTATGTTTCAGGTTCCCTGAATGTGTTCAATCATCGCACCAATGTTGATATTAACAACAGAATAGTCTGCTTTGATATCAAGGACCTGGGCAAGCAGCTTAAGAAGATCGGCATGCTTATCGTAGAAGATGCAGTATGGGGCAGAGTTTCTGCAAACAGAGAACTCGGAAAGAGCACAAGATATTATATTGATGAGCTTCATCTGCTTCTTAGAGAAGACCAGACTGCAGCTTATACAGTAGAGATCTGGAAGCGTTTCAGAAAATGGGGCGGTATGCCGACAGGCATAACCCAGAACATAAAGGATCTCTTAGCTTCCCGTGAGATTGAGAATATTTTTGAGAACTCTGATTTCATTCTCATGCTCAATCAGGCCGTGGGAGACAGGGCAATCCTGGCGAAGCAGCTCAACATAAGTCCACATCAGCTTTCGTATGTTACACATTCGGGAGAAGGTGAAGGGCTTATTTTTTATGGCAATGTTATCCTGCCATTTGTAGACAGATTCCCGAAAGAGACCATGCTGTATCAGGTTATCAACACAAAATTTATCGAAAAGAACACTAACCAGGCTGATGCAAACAAAGCGTCAGCCTGAGCTGTTTTATGGGGAGATGAGTGATGGATGAAAGCTTATTCACAAGGGATAATTCCAAGAATAAGGGGGCAACCCAAAGAGAGAGGACACATGCTGATAAGCTCCGTAATAAGGAATCAGCGCAGAAGTATTATGGCGAAAAGTTCAGACAGGAGCGTTTAAAGAAAAATACTGAAAGAAAAACTTCTGAGGATATCCGCCATGAGAAAGTAAAAAAGCAGACTGCAAATGCTGAGAAGGTAAGAAAGCAGAAGGATTCAGCTAAGAAAGCAGAACAGAAGGCAGCAAGGGAGAGAACAAAAGCTGGGATTTCAGAGACTGCAAGGAGAGTTGGTGCTGTAGCTTCTTTTGCCAGTGATATTTCCGGAGCCAACAGTGAGGATCAGAACAAGGACGAGAGCAGTGTTGCGGAGGAAGCATTTGAAGCTGGTGGCTATGTGGCCAGTGGTGCAGTCAGTCATGTTACAAGCAAAGTGAAAAACAGCAAGTACAGCAACAAACTCCATCAGGGCAAGGATGCTGAAGGTGCCGCGGAAAAAGCTGCCAAGGAAAAGATGAAAAAGGAAATGCAGAGGAAAGCTGCTGCGAAGAATGCCAAGGCTGCGGAGAATACCGGAAAGATAGGACGGAAGATCACAGATAAAGCAGAGGATATGGTAGGGATTCTCGCTGAGAAGATACAGGAATTTGTAAAAGACAACCCTGTGATTTCCCTTATCATTGTAGCCATTCTTATCCTTGTTTTGGTATTCTCCGGAATGATGAACTCATGCTCAGCACTTGGAGCCGGGGGTGGCAATATCACTGTAGCAACATCTTTTACAGCTAAAGACGAAGACATTCTTGCGGTTGAAGATGATTACAAGGAACTGGAAGAAGGTCTTATGGATGAGGTCGATGAGATAGCTGAGGATCATGCTGACTATGACGAGATAAACTACCATCTTGATGAGGTTGGCCACAATCCATACCAGCTTGCAGCAATACTTACAGTTATCTTCGAGTCTTATACGAGGGATGAAGTACAGGCAAAACTGCAGGAAATCTTTAATCTTCAGTATGAAGTTTCTTATGAGGAAACAGTAGAGACAAGGGAAAGAGAAGTTGAAGACACCAGATGGGTTGAGGACGATTCCTATGCTGATGGCGGTTACTGGGAAGATTACACCTACATCGAAGAATATGAGTATTACATCTGCGACATTTACCTTGTAAATCATGGTCTTGACCATGTGGTTGAAGAACTTGGATTTACTGATGACGAGATGGCAAGGTACGAGGTACTTCTTGAGACATTTGGAAATAAGAAATATCTCTTTGGTGAGGATGATATCTATGGCATTCCAGGCCCCAGACCCGGAGATTATGACGACTACCATGTTCCGGGAGAATATCTTACTGATGAAGAATTTGCCCGTATGCTCCATGAAGCTGAAAGATATCTTGGCGTTCCATATGTGTGGGGCGGATATGATCCTGAAGGCTTTGACTGCTCGGGATTTGTAAGCTACGTGATAAATCACTGTGGCAATGGATGGAATGTAGGAAGGCAGACAGCTAACGGACTAAGGGCGATAACAAGTAATGTTCCTGCATCAGAAGCTAAGCCCGGAGATCTTGTCTTTTTCCAGGGAACTTATGATACTCCAGGGGCGAGTCATGTAGGCATATATGTCGGTAACGGAATGATGATACATGCCGGAAATCCGGTCCACTATTCATCAATCAATACACCATATTGGCAGAGCCATTATTTAGGATTTGGCCGCATGCCATAAATACGGAGGGGATATGTTTGAGAAACTAAGAAAGTACAGGGCAGACAGAGAAAGATATCTTAAAAAGATAGAAGAATTCCAGAAGAAAGTAGATGCCCTGGATGAAAATATCAGATCAGAAGAGGCGACAAGCATTGTCGGAGTCATAAATCTTTTGCAGATTACTCCGGAAAAGGCGGCTGAGAGGCTTGGATATATCGAAGAAGAGAGAAAGCCTGCACCTAAAAAGCCTGCTGAAAAGAATTCGGATAAGAACTCTGACAAGAAGGAATCTATTGGCAGTGCCAACAACGCTGCAGAAAACAACGATTACAAGATTGAGGGGGATGTTTTAAATGAAGTTTTTTAATTCTATAGCAGCCAGGGCAAAGTTCCTTGGTATGTCAGTGGCTCTATGTGGGTCACTTTTTTATTTGAATCCTGTTACAGCGGCTGCAGGCGGATATGACTGTACCTGTGAAACAAAGTGTACAGAAGACCATGTGGATGAGACCTGTAAGCTCTGCAAGAAGGACTATCGCAACTGTGAGGGCAAAGAGCCTGAGATTGAGGAAAAGTGGGGACCACTTACACCGGACGGAAACATGGAGCTCGTAGATGATTATGGCAGTCTTGAAGCTGGCGGCAAGCAGTTCATCACTGTTATGACTAAGAACGGCAACTACTTTTACATCATCATTGACCGTGACGATGACGGTAACGAGAAAGTACACTTCCTTAACATGGTTGATGAATCAGATCTTTTGTCTTTGATGGATGAGGACCAGGTCAGTGAATATATTGCTGTAACAGGAAAGGGCAAGGTGGAGGAAAAGGTAGAAGAAAAGACTCCTGTAGTAACTCCTGAGCCAGAACCCGAACCTGTAAAGGAACCTGAACCGGAGCCTGAGCCTAAGAAGGATGTTAATGTGAACGGCATCATGGCGATTATATTGATCCTTGGACTCGCAGGAGCTGGAGGATTTATGTATTACACATCAACTAAGAATTCCAAAAAGAAAAATACATTTCCGGATCCTGATGAGGATTATGAGGATGAGGATTACCTGAAGAGTCTTGGAGAAGAGGATGAAGCTTCCTATGACGATACCAGAGATGAGAAATCCTATGACGAGGGGGATGAGTGATGGCTCGTAAATCAAGATACATTTCATATGCACAGGCAGCTAAGAAAGCTGCAAAGGAGGAGTCTGCTCAGCAGGCTCCTTCTTCAGTTAAGGCACCAAAGAAAACAAAGTGAGGTGATCTGAATGGCTGATACAGAAAACATGAATTTCAAAAGTCGTGAGGACAGGCTTAAAGAGCTGACAGACCAGCTTGAAGTTGGTGTTAAGTCTGTAAGGAGCAGTGCAGAGTTTAAGACTCTTCTTGCGACAATGGCAAAGTTTCCGCATTACTCTTTGAACAACTGCATTCTGATTTCCATGCAGAAGCCGGATGCGACATTATGTCAGAGCTATGGTGCGTGGAAGAAGATGGGGCGTTATGTGAAGAAAGGTGAAAAAGGAATCAAGGTCATAGCTCCTGCGCCATATACCATCGAAAAGGAAGTAGACAAGCTTGATGCCAATGGGAAAGTAGTCCTTGATAAAGATGGTGAGCCTGTGAAGGTGAAACAGGAACTAAATCTCATGGGCTTTAAGGCTGAAAGTACATTTGACGTTTCGCAGACCGAAGGCAAGGAGCTTCCAAAGCTTGGCATTGATGAACTTAAGGGGGATGTTAATAAGTTTTCCCTTCTCATGAGTGTCATAAGAGAAGTAAGTCCTGTTCCAATTGGTTATGAAGACATTAAATCCGGTGCCAAGGGATATTACCATGTGGCGGAAAAGAGAATTGCTATCCAGAAGGACATGAGCGAATTACAGACTCTTAAGACATGCCTTCATGAAGTGGTTCATGCAAAGCTGCATGCTGATGCGTCAAAAGATATCAGCAAGAACAGAAAAGAGATTGAGGCTGAGGGAACTGCAGCAGTAGTCCTGAATTTCTTTGGCTATGATACCGGGGCTTATTCTTTTCCTTATCTAGCGTCATACACCACGGATGAATCCATGAAGGAACTGAAGGCTGCTCTTAATACCATAAGGTCCACATCGGCAATGATCATCAGGTCAGTGGAAGACATGATGATTGATAAGGAAAAGTCCCAGGAGATGAGTCCGGAACAGGAAGCAGAGCTTGAAAAAATAGCTAAGGAGCAGAGAGCAGAAGAAAAACAGGCTGGTGAAAATTCCAAAGAAGCTGTTGAAAAGAATAAGTCAGATGATGACTGGCCGCTTAGGAATACAGATGAAGTTGTCGCTGATAAGCCTGCGACAGTCGCAGATGTTGGCAGAAAGATTCTTGGTACAGTAAGGATCCTTCCTGATGGAGCTGGCGGAAAGAGACCATCTCTTTTAGACAAGCTCAAGATTGAGAAGGAAAAACTAAGCAGGGAAAAGGCTGCAGGGGGTGCAGTCAATGAAAAGGGGGTGGCAATTTAATGGCAAAGAAGCAGGACATAATTGAGATCAATATAGAACTTCATGAGGAAAACAGAAAACTGTTAAAGGCAGTGAAGAGTGGTGCAGACATTGCACATCTTATCAAAGATATGGCACAGACAATGAAGAGGTCGCTTGATCTTGCAGAAAAAGAAGTAAGCATTTTTGGCGAGACAAGAGAGCTTTTTGAAACATCAAAAGATCTGACAGAGTCCATGAAGAACATGGCGGAAATTCTTATCAACGAATACAGATACGAGTATAAGGACGAATGTGAATTAATCCCTGATAACTTTGAAGATTCTTTTGATGATAATGAGGAGGAGTGAACGTCATGGGAACAATAAATGAAGATGATGGCTGGATCAGCGCGGATGACTATGATGGTGACATCCCATTCCTCAGTGATGAAGAGAATCGAATGAGAGCTGTTGCAAGGCAGGCAAAGGAAGATTCTGCAAATGATAGTATTGGCGTTTGCCCTTGCTGCGGAACAAAAGTAGTAGAAAAAGATATGGCATATTTTTGTGACAACATGGACTGTAGCTTTGCCATTTGGAAAGACAACAAGTTTTTCCAGGCTATTGGTAAGGAAATGACAAAAGATATAGCAGAGGAATTTCTCAACTGTGGAACAGTTAAGCTCATGGGCTGTAAGTCCCGCAAGACTGGTAAGACTTTCAACTGCTATGTTGATATCACATACGATGATGAAGGCAGGGTGCAGTACGAGATCCGATTTCCTGAAAGGAAATTCAGAAGGGAGTGAAACTGTTATGGAAAGAAGAACAGGAACACCAATAGAAAAATGGGATGATGTTAATGGAGTAGTTCCGGTAGCGCCTCAGCACATGGAGCTGTCTGCAGATTCAAATGTAATGCCGATGATCACTAACGACATGACTCAGGGGGAGAGATTTATTCAGCTCCGTGAGTCCACTGGTATGAGCAGAAATGAGTTTTCTGATTATCTTGGTATTCCATATAGGACGATGCAGGATTGGGAAAGGGATGTCCGTACCATGCCTGCATATGTTTTTTCTCTTATCGAGTATAAGGTAAGAGCCGAGTTTGGAATGAAACTTCCACAGGAGCTTGATCCTAACACTCTTGGAAATGTGAGAAGAGGCTTGGAAGACCAGATCGAGCAGAACGACAACAATCTTGATGGCATCATTAACAATGTTAAGGTTGATGAGGGGGCTGACAAATTTAGGGATGATAACTGTAATGGAATTCCCGATGAAGAGGAAATCAGAGAGCATCATGAGAAGGTTGCAGAGAAAGCGGAGAAGGTTTCTCTTTTGAAACAGCTCCGCGATTGCAAACCGGATGCTGATGAAAGACCGCATCGTTGTTTGGCGCCTGAGTTGGTGCTGTGATATGAAGAAGGAACGAAATGAAATTCATGTCAGAGTAACTCCGGAGGAAAGACAGAAAATCAGGGACTGCATGGAAGCAGCAGGAGTAAAAAATTTGAACGCATATATGAAGAAGATGGCTATAGATGGCTACATTATCAAGCTGGACTTATCCGATGTGAAGGAAGTGGTCAGGCTCATGCGCATCAACAGCAATAATCTGAATCAGTATGCGAAAAAAGCAAATGAGACAGGAAGTATTTATATTTGCGATATTGAACAGCTAAGGACACAGCAGGAAGGAATATGGACTTCCATAAAAGAAATACTGGAGCGATTGGCAAATATAAAATGATACGTGCGGCTATGGGAGAATCTTGTAGCCGCAATTTTGTGATTCTTAAGGAGCATTATGGCAGCGACAAGACTTATAGCATTACATGAGAATAAGGGGAGAACCCTTGCCAAGTGCATTGGCGAAAGGACTGATTATGCAATGAACCCTGATAAAACCGAAAATGGAACATATGTGACTTCCTATGCCTGTGATCCCAAGACTGTCAGTGAAGAATTCTATTTGTCCAAAAGAGAGTACGAACAGATAACAGGACTCAAAAGGAACGACAATGTTATTGCCTATCAGATAAGACAGTCATTTAAGCCAGGGGAAATTACTCCAAAGGAAGCAAACAGAATCGGATATGAAACAGCAATGCGATTTACAAAAGGCAATCATGCTTTCATAGTTGCCACACATACTGACAAAAAGCATATCCATAATCATGTGATCTTTAACTCTACTACACTTGACTGCTGCAGGAAGTTTAGAAACTTCTGGGGATCGGGCATTGCTCTAGGAAAACTTTCCAACATTATCTGCATGGAAAATGGTTATTCCGTTATCGCACCGGCTCCATATCACAGTAAGACAACTTACATCCATGAAGATAATGGACCGAGCTTTCGTGACAAGTTACGTGAGGCGATAGATATAGCCCTTTCAAAAAAGCCAAAGACTTTTGAGGATTTTCTGAAAGAATTATCGGCGCAGGGCTATGAGATTAAAAGGGGAAAACATATTTCTGTCAGAGGAAATGGACAGCAGCGCTTCATCAGATTTAGATCGCTTGGAAAAGGATATACTCAGGATGAGCTGGTAAAAAAGACCCAGGGTGTTGCTAAAGGTGCAGAACTTAAACAGAACAGCACTCCTTATTACAGAGATGACAGTTTTGACCTTCTCCTTAATCTCCAGGACATCATTGCAAAAGGAAAAGGTCCTGGCTATGAGATGTGGGCGAAGAAATTCAATGTAAAAAATGTCATGAAGGCAATTCTGTTTTTTCAGGAACAGGGACTTCGAAGTTATAACGAGCTGGAGAAAAGAGCAGGAGATACTTCGGATCGTTTCAGCAAACTAAGCTCTGACATAAAGGCTTATGAAAAAAAGCTTAAAGAAATCTCAGAGCTTCGTGGAAGCATCATCACTTATGCAAGGACCAGAGATGTCTATGCTGATTACCGCAAGTCCGGTTACAGCAAAAAGTTTTTTGCAGAGCACAAGGAAGATATCATGGCTCATAAAGCTGCCAAAGATTCTTTTAACAATTATGAAGGAAAGCTTCCATCAGTAAAAGAACTAACTGCAGAGTATGATGAAGTCCTGGCTAAAAAGAAAGCTGCTTATGCAGAATACAAAGAAGTAAAGAAAGATATGCAGTTATATCAGACAGCAAAATATGACATCGACCAGATGCTTGGTATCGAAGGTCAGCTTAAAGAAAATAAGGAACGTGAATACACACGTTAAGAATCAGGGCACTGTCATCTAAGGCAGTGTCCAAATCCATGCCATCATCTTGGCGACTTTTTTCATTTAGCTCCGTAGGAGCGTAGTCAGATTTTCAATCTGATGCTAAGGGGATTGGGGATGTGCCTCAACAAGTGAGCATCATGGGCGCATGATGCACCACTTGCAGCGTTAGTGCGCACATTGCAAGTGAGAAGGCTTTTTTGTGTGGGGGAAAGTCTGAAACATTTATTAAGGATAGGAACGGATAAATATATAAAATTGAATTTGTAGTATACTTATTGTAGTTGCTTTGAAATGTTTTCGATTGGAGCAATTATGATAAAAACGGAAAATGTAAAGGAAAACCTTTATGTCATAACAAATCGCAGATTCCCAAGTGATAATTATGGGAACGCTGATTATCTTAATAACTGGCCAATGCTTTATATCCTCGAGAATGGAGATAAAGTTTATATCGGCGAGTCTACTAATGTTGCAGAGAGAATGAAGCAGCATTATAACAATCATGAAAAGCGTGAGTTTAATCAGGTACATTTCATATATTCTGACAGATTTAATCAGTCTGTTACTTTCGACTATGAGTCGAAACTTATACAGTTTATTTCTGCTGATCGGAAGTTCACAATCACAAATAAAAATGACGGTATCGCTAACAAGAATTATTTTAAAAAGCCAGATTATGACGATACCTTTGAAGAACTGTGGAATGAACTCAGGTCATACAATCTTGCTGAGCATACTCTTGAGCAGATAAAAAACAGCGAGTTCTACAAGTATTCACCATTTAAAGAATTGAATAAAGATCAGAAGAAACTCGCCGATGATATTATTTTTGAAATACGTGCAGGCAAAAAGCTTCCGATAGTTGTGGAAGGACGTCCCGGCACTGGAAAGACGATCGTAGCGGTTTATCTTATGAAGTACCTAAGGGACTATCAGGATGAAAGGACTCATGAGTATACATTTCGTAGTATGAAGATGGGGCTTATCATTCCGCAGACATCGCTGCGCGCAACTTTGAAAAGTCTTTTCAAAAAGATTGAAGGCCTGGCATCAAAGGATGTTATCGGCGCATCTGAAGCTGTGAAGGCAGGATCATGGGATATCCTGTTTGTTGATGAAGCACAGAAGCTTCAGGTAAGGCGAAGCATCGTGGGTTACCAGGCTTATGATAACAATAATAAAAAGCTGGGACTTCCAGGTGATGCAACAGAGCTCGACTGGATTCTTAAGATTGCAAAGACGCCGGTATTTTTCTTTGACCCAGATCAGTTATCAGGGCCTTCAGGGACAACAATAGAAGTATTTGAAGATAAGGTAAAGCTGGAACTTGGCAGGAGAGAACGAATCGGTGCTTATGTGGCACATTTCCTAAAAATGCAAATGCGCGTCAAGGGTGGAGAAGAATACATAAATTATGTGAATGATATTCTTCATGATATAGATGTACCCAAGAAGACTTTTGCTGAGTATGATTTCAAGATCTTTTCTGATTTTGGAAGTTTTAACAGGGAACTATATGTTAAAGAAAATGATATGGAACTCTGTCGCATGCTGGCGGGTTATGCATGGGAATGGAAGACGAAGAATGACAAAACTGCTTTCGATATTGAAATAGAGGGAATCAGAAAGAGGTGGAATCATTGCCTTAACAACTGGATAAACAGTGATGGGGCAATTGATGAAGTTGGATGTATTCATACCAGCGCCGGTTATGATCTTAACTATGCCTTTGTTATTCTTGGAAAGGACATCAAATATGATGATGTTCATCACAAAATATATGTAGACAGATCAAGATATTATGACAAACGAGGAAAGCAGTCGGCAACAGACGAAGAACTTGATCTATACATCAGAAATATATATTACGTTCTCATGACAAGGGGAATCATGGGGACATATCTTTATGTGTGTGATGATAAGCTTCGCAATCATTTTATGAAATATGTGGAAAGGTTTTAAGGGGACATGGATTTTAATGACGTAAAAAGAGAAGTTATAAAGTTTACTGAGGACAGGAACTGGGATCAGTTTCATACGCCGGAAAATTTGGCAAAAAGTATTTCAATAGAAGCGGCAGAACTTCTTGAATGCTTTCAGTGGAGTCCTGATTATGATAAGCAAGCTGCAACAGAAGAACTTGCAGATATCATGAACTACTGCATTCAAATGGCTGACAAGATGGGGATAAATATCGAAGAAGCTATTATGGCTAAAATCAAGAAAAACGCAGAGAAGTATCCTGTTGAAAAGAGTTACGGGAGCAGTAAAAAGTATACGGAGTTATAGAGCATGGAACAGAATCTGTTTTTAACGAACTACACAGAACAAACTTTTTTGGAACGTCTTAAGGATAATCTTAGGAGCTGTAATAAGTTTTGCATTTCTGTTAGTTTTATAAAAAAAGCAGGACTTGTTTATATAATAAAAGATATTGAATCTGCATTACAACGTGGATGTGTTGGCAAGCTGATAACTTCAACGTATCAGAATTTTACGGATGTGGAGTCGCTCATCCGCTTTCTTCAGCTGCAGGAAAGCTATGATAATTTTGAATGCCATCTCGATTTTGAGAGTTTTCATGATAATGGATATTCTGTAATTGGGTATCACTCCAAAGGCTATTATTTTGAATTTGATGACAGAGCAGAGTTGATTATAGGCTCATCCAATATTACCAAGTATGCTCTTAAGAAGAATGTGGAATGGGACTTAGCTGTTATAAGAAATTCTGAGTCAGAAGTATTCCTGGAAATGCAAAAGGAGTTTGAAGATAAGTGGAAAGGGACCTTTGCCTTAGACAGGGAGATTATTAACAGGTATAAGAAGAAAATAGATTTTGCAATTGAATGTTGGGATATGGACTATGGTCAGAAAATTGAGAATGTCCGTCCTAACTATATGCAGCATAAAGCCTTAAAGGAACTCAATAGATACAGAACGATGGGGAAGAAAAGAGCCCTTGTAGTGGCTGCGGCTGGCTCCGGGAAAACATTTCTGGCAGCGTTTGATGCAAGAAATTTTGATCCGCGAAGG
The DNA here is from genome assembly GCA_015056655.1 of Butyrivibrio sp. Lineage (GTDB taxonomy): Bacteria > Bacillota > Clostridia > Lachnospirales > Lachnospiraceae > Butyrivibrio. The sequence continues at coordinate 41,348 of SVFV01000019.1, read as the reverse complement.
TTATTATATGTTGTTCATGAAGGTTCAATAATGCAAAAATCCCTTGAAACATTTCAGGATGTTTTTGGCTCAGAGAAGACATATGGCATTTATAGTCAGTCATCGAAAGAATTAGATGCGGATTTTTTATTTGCAGGAAACATTATACTTAGCAGATCATTGGAGCTGTTTAGAAAGGATGATTTTGACTATATTATCCTGGATGAATGCCATCATGCCACAGCAGATTCTTACAGGAAGATTATTGATTATTTTGATCCGGAATTTCTTATAGGGCTGACAGCTACTCCGGAGCGAATGGATAATGAGGATGTTTTCGACCTTTTTGACTCAAATGTTCCTTATGAACTTAGGCTTCGCGATGCGATAATCAATGATCTGGTTGTGCCGTTCAGATATTATGGCATTAGAGACAGCCTTGTTGACTATGGATTGACCAAAGATAAGGAGAGGCAACTCATTTCACAGTTGGCCTCGGCTGATCACTGCGATTTCATCAGAGATAAGATAGAGCTGTACAGACCAGAAGGAAAACTTAAAGCACTCGCTTTCTGTAAAAACAGGACACATGCCATGATGATGGCTGAAGAACTGGGAGAGTATTACCATACTGCATATCTTACAGGACTTAACACTGTTACAGAAAGAAAAAGTGCATATGATGATCTGCAGGATGATGGCAAAGAACTCGAGATAATATGCACAGTTGATATTTTAAATGAAGGTGTTGATATCCCGGGAGTCAACATGGTGTTATTCCTGCGGCCAACAGAAAGCTCAATTATTTTCATTCAGCAACTTGGGCGTGGACTTAGAAAATATGAAGGCAAATCATATGTTACAGTCTTAGACTTTATCGGTAATAGCTATAAGAGAAGTGTTCAGGTGGCATTTGCGTTGGGTAGTCTTGCAAAGAATTTTATTCTGGAAAAGAGGCTTATGCAGAGCCTTGTAAAGGATGATTTCAAGGCTCTGGGACTATCTGATTATGGTGTTAGGGTTCATTTTGACGAGGAAAGTCAGACTGAAATTATTAAGTATATTGATAATGAGAACTTTAATGGTATCAACTACCTAAAGCAGGATTATTACAACTTCAAAAAGTATAGTAATAGCGAGTTTTATCCTAAGCACATGGATTATCTTAACAATGACTGTGCTCCGGATATTATGCGGTTCTTTAATACAAAAATAGGTGGAAGAAAGACATGCTGTTATTATAGTTTTCTTGTGGGGATAGGAGAGGAAAACCTGCCACTGTTCACTGATTCTCAGATGGCATTTATAAAATATGCCTCGTCATTGCTCCCATTAGTGAGATGCCATGAGTATGAAATAATAAAGATGCTTATGAACGGTGGTATGGAAGAAAAAGCGATTTATGATTTCTTTGAGCAGGATATTGACCATTTTAAAGCTGAAGAAGTAGAGCATGCCATAAGATTTATGATGAAAAACAAGGCTATTGTCCAAGATGGGAGTAGCTTTGCACTTAATGTTACTATGGACGATCAGCTTCGAGAATATCTGGAAGACTTAATTGAGTATGGCCTTGTCAGATATGATTCGGAATACATGAATCATGAGAAGTTTGTGCTGTGGAACAATTACCGAATGGATCAGGTTCAGTTAAAAATGCTTAAGGACCCGGATCATAATCAGAAGGGGACATATTTTTATGGCGATGAGGTTATAATCTTTGCTTCCCTGAAAAAGGACGCCTCACTGGAGGAACGACTGAATTATAAGGATAAATTCCTGGAGGATAACCTATTCCAATGGGAATGTGAAAATAATATATCATCATCTGATCTGCAGTCGCTACGATTATCCAAATATGCGCATCTTTTTATAAGAAAGGTTGCAGAAGAGCATGGTGTGCGATTGCCATATACTTATGTTGGGACTGGAGTTTTTTCCAACGAAAGGAAACAGGAAAAAATTGACCAGACAACCGGCAAAACAAATGTAACATATCTTTATGATATAGGAATGGAGGAAGTGCTTCCGGAATATCTTCAGTATGATTTTGGAATTGCACAATAGGTATGAAAACAGTAAACGTGGTCGCAGCCATAATATGCGACAACTATGAACATAAAACAAAAGTATTTGCAACACAGCGCGGATATGGTGAATTCAAGGACGGCTGGGAATTTCCTGGTGGAAAGATTGAAGAGGGGGAAACACCACAGCAGGCCCTTGTAAGGGAAATAAAGGAAGAACTAGCTGCGGATATTGAAGTTCATGACTTGGTAGAGGTCGTTGATCACGACTATGAAAAATTCCATCTTCATATGCACTGCTTTTGGGCAACAGTAAAAAATGGGGAGCTTTATTTGTTGGAACATGAAGCTGCCAAATGGCTGACAAAGGATACCATATCCGATGTCGATTGGCTTCCTGCTGATAAGGGATTGGTAGAAAAGATAAAAGAGAGTTTATGAGTGACGAACTATATTCAAATAAAATTGAATACAGTCTGAAGGTAGATAGCAAGTATTACAACTCGCTGGATATCGAAGGTTTTTCTCTGATGATGAAGGATCCTTCCTATTGTTATAAGTTTTACTGGCTTGAAGCTATTGTAAAGCTCGTATCAGAAGGAGTAAGAGATACAACCTTTGATGAAGTGATTAATGAAATGATAAGTAACGCTTGGTATTCAGTGCGTGAATATCATATCCATTTGAGTGGAATGCAGCTGGATGGCCAAGTAAGAGATGGCCTTGAGAGGGCGGTGATAAAGCTTGCTGAACTTAGTGGCCTTCCGTCAAATGCTTCAAAAGTTGAGATTAAGAATGCTATAAAAGAGTATGATAAAATCCTGAAAGAAGCCAAGGAACAGCTAACAAATATGGTTCCGTACCGTGCCCTCGCAGGGTTCTTTTCTAGATCTGAAGAGAATGCTGATTGGGGCAGCATAAAGAGAATTACGACATACATCGAAAGAATTAATCGGGATGTGGTGCTTTTGCCTTATACTCTTGGATCATCAAGTAAGCTGAAAAAGGAAATACATTTTGAGCCTGCTTGGATAGAAATGATCCAAGATAATACTGTGGCAATTCTTGGATGGATTCAGTATGAGAAGGTAAAGTGGCTCCAAAATAACAATCCTGAGGTTCCGGGGCTTGTATATAAGCTTGCACCGATGGATGAAAAGATGCGCAAACTTGGATTTGTTCATAAACTTTGGGATGGAATACTGGAGCAGAATGCGATTCGGGATGTCTTCACAGATCAGGAGATACAGCCTGGAAAATATGATGTTGATCATTTTATACCATGGTCATTTGTCATGAATGATGAACTGTGGAATCTGATGCCGATGGATTCATCACTGAATTCCTCAAAAAGCAATAAGCTTCCAAAGTGGGATCCGTTTTTTATTAGATTTGCAGAAAACCAATACCGGATGTATTCAATGATTCATGAAAAAGAAGGTGTACACAAGCTATTTGAGTCATGCTTGCGTGACAACCTTCATTCTATCTGGGCGGGACAGGAGTTATACCGTAAAGGGAATTCGAAAGATGAGTTCTTTGGGATTCTTGAGAAAAACATGCACCCAGTATACGATTCCGCTAAACGGCAGGGGTATGAGGTGTGGAACAGGTAAATGATGATAGATAAAAATGTAGATTATTATAATAGAAATGCAGACAGTTTTTTTGAAGGATCAATAAATGCTGACATGTCCGTCGTAAGAGCGCGTTTTTTATCTTATGTTCCAGCAGGTGGGAGGATTCTTGATGCTGGATGCGGGAGCGGAAGAGATAGTAAGGTATTCATGGAAGCTGGGTATGATGTTGTCTCTTTTGACGCTTCAGAAGAAATGTGCAAGAGGGCATCAGAATATATTGGCAGGGAAGTTAAAAAGATGCGGTTCGAAGAAATGTCTTTTGCCAATGAATTTGATGGTATATGGGCATGCGCTTCACTGCTTCATGTTGCATTTGAGAAGCTACCAGAAATTGTAAAAAAACTTCATGAGGCATTGAGAACTAATGGTGCAGTATATGCATCCTTTAAGTATGGTGAAGGGACCAAGATACGTGGAGATCGTGTCTTCAGTGATTTTACAGAGGAGAGTGTTATTCCACTCTTTGAAAATGCAGGCTTTAAAATTGTTAGTAATGTGGTGGGAACTGATTCAAGACCTGGTAGAGAAGATGAAAAATGGGTCAATGTTATATGCGTGAAACTGTAAGGGCTGGTGCTTATGCATCAGCTTTTTTATATTGAACGACAAGTTCAATGATTTTTCTGCTGTACCTTTGTATCATAATAGGAGAAGTATTTATATGTGATTTTTGAGTGAATGATGAAGTATACAAGGCGTCGTAATAGCAGAAACTATTACTTAAAGTGGAAACAAGTTAATAGGAATGATTGCAGGAACCTGAGGTAGATTTGCCAAAGGTTCTTTTTTATTCAACCACAGGGTTATTGACATGAAATATAGGAATGTGGAAATGGAATTTTACCATGGAACATGTGATGCGTTTGATATGAAAGAAATACTTCCTCCGATAGAAACAGGAAATCAAAGAGAAGAATGGAGAAAAAAGCTGACAAATAAGGTGTTTTTCACGAATTCGCTTTTATCTGCAGAAAATTATGCTAAGAAAGCTGCTGCAAAATACAATGGAAAGCCTGTTGTGTACAGGGTTAGACCAATTGGTGAAGTTTGGCATGTCAATACAAATGAATATGTTGCAGATAAGGCCCTAATAATAGGACGCGTTCTGTAAAAAGCCCGCCATGAGTTTTGAACGACAAGTTCAATGACAAAGGTAAATACTGGGGATATGATATTTTTTGTAGGTAAGAAAAGAAGCGTAAGAGAGGGAATTGAGTATATGAAAGTTATCAGTACTGGGTCAAAATTCAACATATATCCCGATGATCTTAGAAGTTATGATCAGCTTCCGGCTGATTATTATGTTGTTAGATATAGTGAGAAGGAAGGTTTTTTCCTGGAAAGGTATAACGAATTTAAGATTACTGACGCTAAAGTATATGGTATCCATTTGGAAAAGGTCGGAAAAGTTCTTGATTCATTTGGAATCTTTAACAGAAATCTTGGGGTCATATTGAGCGGAGATAAGGGAATAGGTAAATCACTTTTTTCAAGACTGCTTGGAAGACAAGCTGTTGAAAAGGACATTCCAGTAATTATAGTTGATACGTATTGGGAAGGAATAGGAAGCTTTCTGGACAGAATTCAGCAGGAAGTAATGGTTCTTTTTGATGAATTTGATAAGACCTTTTCAGAGAAGGAGCATGGAAGTAGCGCACAAACCAGCATGCTGTCCTTGTTCGATGGTGTTGCTCAGGGAAAGAAACTGTTTGTCATTACATGTAATGAACTGAGAGGTCTAAACGATTTCCTAGTTAACAGACCGGGACGTTTCCATTATCACTTCAGATTTGACTATCCTACAGAGGAAGATATCAGAGAATATTTGACAGATGTATTGAAAAAGAACTACAGTTCTGAAGTCAATAATGTAATCGATTTTTCCAAAAGAGTGGCTCTTAACTATGACTGTCTCAGGGCAATTGCATTTGAAATCAACAGAGGGCAGAAGTTTTCCGATGCTATCAAGGATTTGAATATTGTTAATATCACATCAGAAAAATTCCGGTTACAGGCTCTGTTTAAAGATGGATCATGCTTGATCAATAAGAAGATTTCTATGGATTCATTTAGCAGTGATGTAGAAGAGTATCGATTACATGAGATAGGTGGTGGTTATGCAGGTGATATCAGCTTTAGTCCTTCCAGGATTAAATATAATGCGGCTACTCGTGAGCTGTACCTTGATGCAGATGATATTGTTCTCAGCTACGAGGATTATTCGTTAGAAGATGAAGAGAATCAGAAGAGGGAGAAAAGCTTGAGAGAACGCGGAATTAAGAAGGTGTTAATTGATAGAATCTCCGATAACAGGCTTCATTATGCGGTATAGGAGGTCAGCATATGTTTTTTAAGGATGTTGAAAAAGAATACAAGCTAGTAGCACCTGATGTTGATGAGCTTATTAGCTTTTGCGACATTGGTGCAGCGCATGAAGTCCTTTCTACGCCTACTATTCTTGCAGCTCTAGAGCCATTGTTTGAGATTCTTAATCCTTTGGCCCCAATAAAAAGAAATGATGCCATAAGGGAAATCTGGATTAGGATTCCCAGAGGCTCAATAGAGGATTATGACGATTTTGAAAGGTTGAAATCAATAGGGGAAGTTAGAGATTTCGATAATTTTAATGAACAATGGCTCAGGGATTATCCTGATGAGTATAAATGGTACAGGCTTACGTTAGTCAGATATTATGAAACAAACGGTAAGCTGCGCTGTTACGGAATGAATTTAAATGAGGAAACTGTAATTTCGGCGGTTATGAAATGGAGATCTTTTAATGAACCGGAATATTTTGAGGAAAAAGCTTTTGAAAAGCTATGCAAGCTTATTACACCTGCTGTAATGGAATCTATTAATCTTTTGCAGGATGATAAATACAATGATCTTATAGCTAAAGAGCTTCCGTATAGATATCGGAAAGGAGTGATTAAACGTTCGGATCTTTGGATTGCTAATCCTGAATACAAGGAAGAAGTTTATAGAGGGATATCTGATGAAATGATTAGCAGGCTTAAAGCCATCATTGCTTCCGGCGAGAATGATGAAGACAGAATTGGACGAATTCGGGATTTTACAGCAAATGATTTCTTTAGGGCATGTAAAATTGGCTATGAAGCAATCGGATATAAATGTAAGGGCTTTTCTGTGTCAGAGCTTTATATTCAGTATTCTGACAGAAGAGATGAAGGACTTACAGGAAGGGGAGTTAACCCTTATGATGAACCGGGTATCGATTTTGATGATCCGAAGGCATGGGATGAATGGTACTTCCATCGTAAACAGCGTGATTCAGGGCACCCATTTGAAGTTGCGCCTGGATATTATCATCTCTATGTTTGGCAAGATAAAACAGAATCTGAAACGGGGGGATATTACTTTAATCTGTCTGGATCACATTGGTGCCGCCGAGAAGTCATAAGCGCATATCTTGCCATAAAGGATGCTGGATTTCCGATAAGTTTATTGGGAGCTGAAATGTTTGTGGACAGCTTGGAAGGTGCAGATTATATAGGCATTGTTCCGGTGCACATGTCTGAGTATGAGTTTATTGATCAGCTTCCTGAAGAATTTGGATACATTGATGATTGTATGTATGCGGATGGAATTAAGGATGGCTGGTTTGATAAAATCATTTGGTTTCCTGAAGAGCCTGAGGAACTCATACAGTGAAGTGGTTGAGATTACCCTATGGGGAAATGGCTGGGAAAAGAATATGACAACTTAAAAAGTATTCCTGATATAAAAGATAGCAATGGAAATGCGTGTCTTTTCAATAGATTGACCATCCTTGGAAGTGCTATTGTTGCAATTATTATGGGCGGATTAGGTGCGTTTTTATATTCAAGGACAAGAAATGTGGATCAGATGAATATTAGTTGGACAAACTGATTTAGATAACGTCAAAATGGATGATTTCTTGGTATTTAAAAACAGGGAAACCGGCTAAAATACTGAAAAATCGAAAATTTAGATAATCCATTTTGGAAGGGGCTATCCTGACATCATGGAGTTAAATATGGTTCTTGAATGACTTTATACTATGAGTATAATAGACGGCTAAAGATTTTAGTGTTACTATTCGATATAGAAAGAGATAAGCGGAGTAAAAATAATCTGCTCCCGGAAAGGAAAAACAGAGACATGACAACAACAATGAATCGAATTTATTGCCTCAATAATGAAAGTTATGAATCATCACTCCTGAAAAGATCAGAGTGGGGATTATATTTCATGTACTCATTTAAGGGTAGGCAATTGCGAGAAAATGTTGTTGATAGGCAAACTCAGTGAGAATAAATCCAGGGTCTGGCATATAAATTAACATGTTTTAGCGACCGCTTACCTTAAGTGAAAAAGGTGGGCGGTTTTTTCATGCAATAAGCGGAAAGGAGCAGAAATGGTAACAATACCTGCCATAGATATGGCGGCAACCGGAAGGAACATAACAAAGCTGCGTCAGGATGCCGGACTGTCTGTTAAGGATCTGCAGATGCTGTTTGGTTTCACAACACCGCAAGCTATATACAAGTGGCAGCACGGCACAGCAATGCCAACGATAGACAACCTGGTTGTACTGGCGGTGGTATTTGATGTTCCAATAGATGACATAATCATCGTTGACAATGGAGTTCAGGCACAGGTAGGTGCTTGAAAGAAAAATAGAATAAAGGAGCTGTGACTAAAAACAGCTCCGCATATGGTCCCCTCGTCTAAATGGCAAGGACACAGCCCTTTCAAGGCTGAAATGCTCGGTTCAACTCCGGCGGGGATCATCAGGGCAAGTAGCGAATCGGCAAACGCGACGGACTGTAAATCCGTTCTCTTCGGAGGTAATGGGCTCGACACCCATCTTGCCCACTTAGTTATTTGATAGGAGAAAAGACATGACACGATTATTGCGACTCCGACTTAGGAGCTTACAACTGAATTATCTGTGACCGTGGTGGAACTGGTATACACGCAGAGCTTAAGTCTCTGTTCCTATTGTTGGTTGCGAGTTCGAGTCTCGCCGGTCACATCTGCGCCCTTGGTGAAATGGAAGACACGGCAGACTTAGAATCTGTTGCGAAAGCGTAAGAGTTCGAGTCTCTTAGGGCGTACTTGCAGGATTGGCGGAAGCGGTAGACGCAATTGGCTAAGGACCAGTTGGGCTTAGCTCGTATCAGTTCGAATCTGATATCCTGCACTACACAGGTGTATCCCAAATGGAAGAGGAGGCGAGCTCAAACCTCGTTAATGTGTGGATTCGAATTCCACCGCCTGTATTTCTGCCAGAGGCAGAAGATTTTTATACATGAATAACCGACAAAAATAACGAGGAAAGAGAGGTGTAAAGAATAATATAGCCCTGATGTAATGGTAGCATAACTGTCTCCAAAACAGTTTGTGTGGGTTCGAGTCCTACGGGTTATGCTCAAGCTGCATTGGCAGAACGGGATTGCCGCGGTCTTGAAAACCGCTGGCTCCTTTACGGGAGAGAGGGTTCGACTCCTTCATGCAGCGCTTTAGCCGTGGTGGCCGAGCGGTAAGGCACCTGATTGCTAATCAGCGGTTTCCTTCACGGGAAGACAGGTTCGATCCCTGTTCACGGCGCTATGTTCCTCTAAGCTAATGGAGAAACTGTCCGGCTACGAACCGGGAATTAGGCGTTCGAGTCGCCTGAGGAACACTAATATCCCCTTCGCCAAGTGGAAAAGGCATGAGATTTCTAATCTCACATACGCGGGTACGAGTCCTGCAGGGGATATTTTGCAGATATGGTGAAATTGGTTATCACGCCTCTCTGATACGGAGGTATTTCCTGTTCGAGTCAGGATGTCTGTACTTTGACTTAATGGCCAATGGAGAAGTGTCGTCCGATGACACTGTACAAAATGGTCTATAGGGACGATAATACAAACAGAACAGAAAAAGAGAGCTGCAAGAGAGCAGCAGAAAGTTAAGAGGATTTATTTTAGATGTACTACGTAACTATCAACAAGCAATTTAATAACAAACAGTTTATGCAGTTCTGCAAAAATCAGAAGTGCTCTGTTAGTTATGCAAATTGCAAGTTGGTGGAAAGTGGTCCTGGGTCCAGAAAATGATGGATAATCCGGAGCATTAAAATACATGAGGTCGATGAGATCTGTAACCACTTAGCTTGCAAAGGTTAAGTGGTTTTTTTATGCGAAAAAGGAGATTGGAAAAATGGATTATCCAGTAATTGATATCGAAGGAACAGGAACACATATAAGAGATTTGATCAGAGAAAGCGGACATACAGTTACTGAGGTTTCGGAATACCTCGGGACAAGCACATCTCTTGTTTACAGATATATCAGAGGTGAGGTGCTTCCGAGCGTTGACAGGATGGTGGCTCTTTCTGTATACCTTGAAGTTCCTATAGAAAGAATAATTGCAGTCGAGTAAGACTGCATCTTACGGTATGGGGTAATGGTAGCCCGCAGGACTTTGATTCCGGTGGTCTCAGTTCAAATCTGAGTACCGTAGTTAAGACAGGGTAGCCAAGCTGGAAAGGCTCCGGACTGCAACTCCGGGAGCATGGGTTCGACTCCCATCCTTGTCTCTAAGGGCCTGTAGCTCAACTGGTAGAGCTGGGGACTGAAAATCCCTGCGAGGTGGTTCAACTCCACCCGGGCCCACTATGCTGTCTTAGCTCGTAAGCGCGAAATAATCCGGTGGGTTGCGCTATCCCGCAAGGCATGTTAACAGGTACAAGGTTTTTTGCCCATAAAATATACCCCAGCCTCATAAGAGACTGGAGCACCTTGACAATTCACATATGATAAAGATTACATTGCGTCGAAGATCGCTTTCTGATGCTGTCTGTGAAGTTCATCCAGGGCTTCCTTGCATTCAGGATGCCATGGGCAGAGCTTCTCAAGATCTTCATCGCTGGTAAGAGATGTTGGGCATTTCATGAGAAGATATTTCAGGTAGTAATAAACATCAACGCCATTTGCCTTAGCTGTTTCAACAATGGAATAAGTAAGAGCACTTGCCTCTGCGCCATCAACTGAGTCTGAAAACAGCCAGTTCTTGCGGCCAGTAACAAAGGCCTTGCAGCTTCTCTCGGAAGTGTTGTTATTGAAACTGCAGCCACCATCCTCAAGATAGGTTTCGAGGAATGGTCTTCTGTTTTGGATGTAAACAAGGGCTTTGTACATCCTGGAATTCTTTATTGCAGTCTGGCAGTCAAGCCAGTTCCAGAAACCGTCAAGTACAGGTTTCTCCTTTTCAAGGCGGAACTTCTTTATGGCATCGAAATCAGAGCCCTTCTTTTCATGGATTTTCCGTTCCATCTCGAAGAGCTTGTCGACATAGGCAAGTCCCTATACTGCCGGCTGGCTGTGATCGTATTCCTTACCTTTGGGAATGGCATCTATAAGATACCTTCTTATGTGCGCCCAGCAGGAATTCCTCGTGCAGTCCCTGAGCTTATTGTATCCACTGTACCCGTCAGTCATAAGGTACCCGTGGAATCCTTCAAGGAACTCCTTTGCAGTATCTCCCGCCCGTGTCGGAGAATAGTGGAACAGAACTATCTGCTCCGGATCAAACTCTCCCGAACGGAAAACCCACATGTACGACCTTGATTCAGCCCTGCGCCCTGGTTCTTTGAGCACCTGTACGGGCGTTTCGTCTGCCATTGCATATCTTCCGGCAACAAGCTTTCTCTGGAAGTAATTGCACATAGGCTTGAAGAACTCTTCAGCGTTATTGATTATCCAGTTGGCAATGGTTCCTCTGCAGATTTCGGCTCCGTACATCTTGAAGTCTTTTTCCTGTCTGTAAAGAGGAAGAGAGTTGACATACTTCTGATACATTACCCACGCAACTGTTCCGGCAGATGCCATGCCGTGCAGCATATGTGCCTGACCGTCGCGTCCTCTTACGATGTGCGGGACCTCAGCATTTATCTTGCAGTTAGGACATCCATAGCTGACACTGTAGTAATCAATGATCTTGATACTTGGCTTAATGAATTCGATCTCTCTACGAAGGAATTCTTTCCCAATCCTCTCAAGAGGAGTGCCACAGACATCGCAGATGCGCTCATCTTCAGGAACATCAAGAATAACCTCCTGGACAGGGAGGCCTGCAAACTTATCAGACATCTTGGATTTTTTCTTGCGGGTATGTTTCTCGACGGTGGTGAATTCCTGTTCCTCGGGATCAGGATCAGCCTTTAGAGTTTCGGCTTCATTGAAGAGATTCAGCTGTCCCTCAAAATCATCACGTTTCTCACTTGATCTGCCAAAGAGTTTCTTGGTGAGGTAATCTATCTGTTCCTGCAGGACTTTTTCTCTTTCGATATGTTCCTGCTCTTTCAGAAGATGCTCCTCTTCGCGTTTGTTAGCAGCCTCAATGAGTGCGTTGAGATTTCTGATGGTGATATTCAGTTCTTTCACAGTGTCCTTCAGCTCAATGAGCTGCTGGTCCTTGGAATCTCTCGCCACGACAGCCTCCTTACATCTGATATATAGATTTTATCAGACTTACAAGGCAATTAATATCGGTAAAAGTGCCAAAGTGATCTGAAAACCGGCATCTAATTAATCCGATATAAGGCGATTTCAGAATTATGCACAAAAACTGATACACAGACCTTAAGAGGCTCTAATGGCCTTAGGTTGCTCTATATCGATACCTGAGAGAAGCCAGTCAAACTCACGCCAGGTCAGGTTGCGTACTTCATCCTTGTTTCTTGGCCAGCGGTATCGTCCCTGTTCGGCGGATAGTCTCTTGTAGAACAGTATGAATCCGTCCGGCTCCCAAAGAAGCATCTTGAACCTGTCAGCCCTTCTCCCACAGAAGAGATACAGAGCCCTGCTTCTTGGATCCATGTGGAGCTTGTCTTCGATTATGGCACAGAGGCCATCGATAGACTTTCTCATGTCAGTGTAGCCGCAGACAATGTAGATCTCATCTGCAGCTGTTATATCGCCGATCATACGAAGCTCCTTAAGGCTGAGAGAGTCCTGGTTACAAGATCCGGATCAGCTCCGTTGCAGAGAGAAATATGTACATCTCCAAGACTTATCTCTATCATATGTGAATTGTCAATGTGCGGTGCCGCCTCAGGAATGATCTTCTGTGGCGGCTGGATATCAGGAACGATATCCACTTTGACCACATCCTGTTTTGGAATGGCCAGGTCATATATATCATCAGCGCTGCGAGGAGGAATTGCATAAGAACATTTCCGCAGCCTTTTGATAGCAGTGTTTAATGAATGACGGCTGATACCATTTAATGCGCACCATTGAGCGTCCGATAAACCGCTTTTACGGCACTCCTGGACGAGCTTGAACCACTCATCTTTAGTACGATAATGCTTGGGATCTGACATAAGCTATCCTTTCCATGTGACACCAAAATGAAGTTCATAAGTTCAAGTGTTCACACTAAAATGTAGTTTATAGTTCAAATCCATTATGCGTGATTTAGGGACGCATTCACATCCGCCGGATTATTTCGCGCTTACCTTAGCTCAGTTGGTGGAGCAACGGTCTTTTAAACCGTAGGTCATGGGTTCAAATCCCATAGGCAGCACTAAGCTGTTATAGCTCAATTGGTAGAGCACTCGCCTCTTAAGCGATAGGTTCAGGGTTCGATTCCCTGTGGCAGCACTAATGCGGCATAGTTCAATTGGTAGAGCGCCTGACTCTGACTCAGGAAGTTGTAGGTTCGAATCCTACTACCGCAGCTAAGGATACATAGCTCAATCGGCAGAGCGCCCGGCTGTTAACCGGGAGGTTGTGGGTTCAAGTCCCTTTGTATCCGCTTTTTACCTGAATAGCTCAGTTGGTAAGAGCGTCTGTTTCATACGCAGAAGGCCATTGGTTCGATCCCAATTTCAGGTATTTTGTTTTTTAAAAAAAGTGCTTTACAAATATACGGTATGATGTTAATGTAAGTACATAGGAAGTGCCTGTCCTATTTATTTTGATGCAAACATCAACATAAATATGCGAGCGCTTCCTTTTTTGTTTATCAGAAATATTAAGAAAGGTTAAGGTAAAAAGCTTTCAATGAGACAGATGATGATTTCTAATCTTATAGGCATAACCGCGACAAAAGCGTATGACTTCACAGTCGATACGTTTGTTATTGATGCGCCCGTATTAGGAACATCAGGCCGTGCTTTTGGCATAGAAAAATATTTTAGGACAGATGGTAAAGTCCGATGTTAGGCTGGTAAACAGGCACACCGGAATATACTGTAGAATTTTAGGATCTGTCCAAGAGGATGGGTCCTTTTTTAATACCCAAATTGATATTGGGCAATAGTTCAATGGTGAGAGCCGGTGTCTTATAAGCATCTGATCCGAGTTCGATTCTCGGTTGCCCGATCAGCTCCATTCGCACATCAGCTAGTGTATTAGCCTTCCAAGCTAAGGAAGTCGGGGCAGCACCGACATGGAGCTTTCAGAAGAGAGAAAGCAGGCACTTCCTTACTTCTGAATGCAAAACAACTTAATAAAGCAGGAGGCCACAGGCACGGCTTTCTGCGACTTGGGCCGGAAGTCGCAATGGGGTGACGCGAGTTTTGCAAACTCGAGATGGCGGGTTCGATTCCCGTGCGGTCCATTCCGATATAACTCAGCTGGGAGAGTGCTTCCCTTACAAGGAAGAAGCCACAGGTTCGATCCCTGTTATCGGAACCATACGCCGGATAAGCATAGATAGCGATGCAGGTGACCTGTAATCATCAGAGGAGGGCGCACATCCTTCATCCGGCCTTACATGGCTCTATGGTATAAAGGCTAATATGCCGGACTGTCTATCCGGAGATAAGAGTTAGATTCTCTGTAGAGTCGTTTATATTGCGGGGGAGTGGAACGGAATTACCATTCGAGGCTCATAACCTCTGAGATAGCAGGTTCGACTCCTGTCCCCGCGATTATAAAATCTAAAACAGTTAATGATAATGCGAGGAGGAGCCAGAATGATATCGACACTTTATGAACCTTTTAGAAATTGGTCTGAGAACGGATCCGTTTATATTCTTTCGGATATGCATTTTGATGATAAAGATTGCAAGCTCATGGATCCAAATTGGATTACTCCGCAGGAACAGATAGAAATAATCAATAGGAACATCATGAAGAACGACACTTTTGTGTGCCTTGGAGATGTGGGTAGACCTCAATATTTGAAGGAACTTAAGGTTAGGAAAAAAATCCTTCTTCTCGGAAATCATGATAGACGTGGAGAGTATCATGACTACTTTGATGAAATCTATGCTGGACCGCTCTTTATTGCAGAAAAGATACTATTATCTCATGAGCCGGTTTACGGATTACGCTGGTGTCTTAATATTCATGGGCATGATCATAACAACATAGAAGCCTACAAAGATGGATGTAAGCATCTGAATCTGGCTGCAAATGTTTGTGGCTATACCCCAATCAATCTTGGGAAAATTATTAAGAGTGGAATATTGTCTGACATTGATAGCATTCATAGAGTAACAATTGATCATGCCATAGCTAAGAAGGATGCTGAGAATAACTGACAGTGAGAGTAAGAAAGGCTGATAAATGCGATGGTATTGAACGACAAGTTCAATGACAGCCAGTGTTTTTGGGGATATCATTTAATTGTGCGCCGACACAATAATCCGGAGGAGGTGTGAAAATCAGATGGGGTCCACCTTTTGGGCCTTGCCGTGAAAGTCGGATTCGGAAAGGAAACTACAGTGAGCTATGATATTTATTTAAAAGAAAGAGTATCTGGAGAAACAATACAGTTACCAATAAAACATGTTATGACAGGCGGAACCTATAGAGCAGACTATGATGAAAAAACTGGTCAATTCACTCCTGCAGCTATAACGGATGCATGGCTTAATATCACTTATAACTATAGCCATTACTATTATGAAGCAGCTGATGGCGATGAGCGTTTTTATGGCGACGATTCTGATGGTGGAAACGCTAACCTGGGCATAAGGGGAATTTATGGAAAAACAGGTGCAGAGACAATACCAATGCTGAAGGATTTGGCTGAACGAATTGAAACAAAATATAAACATGATGGAGAGTGGATAACAAATAGTCGAACGGAGAAGATTTTTAAGGATAAAGACGGAAAAGAGATAGATTTGATTGACCTTTTTGAAAAACATGTTACGGAGTATTCAACTGAGACAGTTGAAAAGCTGATAAATGAGGGTCCAAACGATGATTATTGGATTGCCACGGCTGCAAATGCAATCAAGCCATTGTATCAGCTTTTGGCTTTTGCAGAGTTGAGACCTGATGGAGTCTGGAGCGGGGACTAAAACTTTGAAAATGTATTACTGAGAATTGGCAGTGTTTGAGGAGATTTTGTAATGGGAAAAGTACTTGTTATACCAGACGTTCATTTGAAAGCATGGATGTTTGACGAAGCGGATAAAATTGACCGTGATTCTTATGATGGAATTATTGTCCTTGGAGATTTGGTAGATGACTGGGGCAAAGGGAATGATATTCAGGCTTATGAGGATACTCTTAGCAGGGCTGCCAGGTTTGCGTCTGAACATCAGGAGTCCCTTTGGTGTTATGGAAATCATGATGTTTCATATTTATGGGATGCCATGGAATCCGGTTACTCAGTACAGGCGAGGCAGGCAGCCATTGATGGGGTGACTAGACTGGAAAGAGTATTAGAAGAAAGACTTCAATTTGTACATAAAATAGAAAACACCATTTTCAGTCATGCTGGGCTTACGGAAAGCTTTGTTTTACAGACTTGTGGTAGACATGGAACAGATATTGAAGACATATTATTCCGCATAAACAGGATGAGTATGAGAGAGTTATGGAGAAATAATTCTCCAATATGGGCTAGACCGCAGATGGAGTTTTACAGAATGTTTCGTGAGGATCTGTATCAGGTTGTAGGGCATACTCCTGTAGAGGAGGCGGTTGAAGCAAGTGGAGTGCTTTCACTAGATCTTTTTTCAACATACTCTGATGGAACGCCATTTGGAAACAGGAAGTTTTATATCGTTGATACAGAGAATAAAACTTATAAAGAGGCGGAATAACTGGAGGAAGCATGACAAGAGGGAGAATTATCTATATAAGTTCTGGCTTAGACATCTATGAAACGCGTGAGTTTAATGGGGATATGTATCCGGAAGGATACGCAGTTGAAATAATCGACAGATTCGAAGAGGGCGGTCTGGCTACATATCAGGATTTTGATCGTTTTGTACATGATTTTAATGGCAAGCATTATGAATATGAAGATGATCTGATTGATTTATATAGAAAAACAAAGAATTGCGTTATAGACCTCTCTGACAATTGGACGGATTATGTATACGTTATAAATGAATCTCCAGACGAATTCTATATCAAGGCAAAAGAAGGGAGCAGCTTTATTTCGCCAAGATCTATTGGAATAGTTCATTATCAGAGACTCGACAAAATAATCCATAGGGTTGTTCATGAGAAGTCTGAGGCCAATAGCTTGGAATTAACAAAGGAAGAGTTTGTGGCGATAATGCATAAGCTTCAGGATACTACAGATGTAGTCAGAGAGATAAACAGGCTGATTGAATGTAGTAAAGGCAAAATGGATCTTTCGCCTTGTAGTGGTAGTGGAATGTTGCTTACTAATGAAGGTCTCGTTCTGATGCTACTGAAAAAGTTAATGAAAGATAACCATGTCTGGGTTGACTATTTTGTAAATGGTCTTGATTATGGGCGATCTTTCAAGATTGGAATGGTTAAAGATGCGGGCGGACGGAGTGTGGATATCAGCACCGCAGAGAAATTATACGACTTCATTGTGAATACGAAATAGGAAAGGTATATATATCATGAGGAAACTGGCTTCGATTCAGAGGGTTAAGGCAGTTTTGCCTATACCTGATGCGGATAGACTGGAACTTGTACAGGTTCTTGGTTGGAAATGTGTGGGAGGAAAAAATGAATTTCATGAGGGTGACCTAGTGGTCTATTTTGAAATTGATTCATTCCTTCCGATTTGTGAAGAGTTTGAATTCCTGCGGAAAAGCTCATATAAAAACAATGAATTCATGGGTGAGGGATTTAGGCTTAAGACAATGAAATTTAGGGGCGAGATATCGCAGGGGCTTTGCCTGGGTACAGACAAGCTACCTAAATTGAATGGATTGGAATTAAGTGAAGGAATGGATGTGACTGAAATCCTCGGTGTAAAAGAGTGGGAAATGCCTGAGCGAGCAGGCTCCTCGGGAACAATTATAGGAGACAGGCCAGGCTTCATTCCGAAGACAGATGAGACAAGGATACAGTCTGCGCCGGAACTATTAAAGGAATTTGCAGGGCTTCCATATTACATAACAACAAAAATGGATGGATCAAGCCACTCCATAGGAATAAGGGATGGGAAGGTTTCATTCACTGGACATAATTTTACATATAAGGATGATGGAAAGTCTTCTTTTGTTGAATATGTGAAGAACAGAGGAATTCCTGAAAAGATGAAGCAGTATGTGGATGATAATAAGATTGCCACGCTTGTGCTTCAGGGGGAATGGTGTGGAGAAGGTATTCAGAAAAATCACTTAAAGCTCAAGTCTCCTGAATGGTTTGTGTTTACAGCTAGAATTGATGATAAGAGGACAAATCTTGAAACTCTAAAGGATATTTGCAAATATGTCGGATGCCAAATGGTTCCTGTAGAGGAAGAAGGAAATGACCTTCCTGCGAGATATCCTGATGAACAAGCGCTTTTAGCAAGGGCAGAAGGAGTTGGATATAACGGTACTGTAAGGGAAGGAATTGTAATTAGACCTATAGAGCCGGTGCATTCATATATTCTTAGCGGACCGCTCTCCATGAAAGTAATTAATAACAAGTATCTTATTAAAAATGATGAATGAAGGGGCGTGGATAATATGGCAGAGAAAATGTTAGTAACGCAGGCACTTGATGAAAGAGATCTTCTTGTTGGTAAGATAACTGATAAGATCAACAAAGCAAGCTTTATTGATACCATTAAACCAAATGAAGATAAGGTTTTTGAAAAAAGAGTTTCAAGGAACGAATTTGCAAAGAATGCAGAAAGTGCATATCAGCAGATACAGGATCTGATTGACAGGTATCAGAAGATAGATGCAGCAATTGTAGCATCTAACGCAAATACCATGATCAAGACATCTTATGGTGAGTATACGGTTGCAGGTGCTATAGCGCTTAGAAAAAGACTTAAGAGCACAGGCACATTTAATAGCGATGCAAATTTTGAATATAAGCTCATGATGAAGATTGAAAGTGATCTTCAAAAAATGATTCAGTTTGCAGAATCAAAAAATAAGCAGCTTCAGGGTACCGCCGAGAATATGAGACTGTCTATTCTTGGAAAAGATTCCAAAGTAAAAGATGATAAGCCCCTTGAGGTTGTCAATGCTTATGTAAAAGAGAATACGACAGAAGTAGTAGATCCTCTCGACGCTCAGAAAAAAGCTGATGCGCTTAAAGAGAAGAGAGACACGCTGCTTACCGAGCTTGATACACAGATAAAGGTTTCAAATGCTACAACTTTTGTAGAAATATAAAAAAGAAAAATTGCCTGCTGCACGAAAACTTCAAACCCGGCTTCCCTGTAACAGGGTTAAGTTACAAGCTGGTTAGCATTAACCGCAAAAATCCGAAATGGTCGAAATGGATACGGCGCAAGCCCTATAAGCTTGATATGCAGGTTCAAATCCTGCTTTTGGACCCGATGGTTACATGATTCCATTGGCAGTAAGGCTCGCTGTGAGATAGCCTCAATCTATTTTGGGTTTTATTTTTTCTGTTATATGTGAAGCATAAACTTTTAATTGTTTTGGCGATTTTTGTTCAATTATCAGTGGAAAACTTTTATATAGACATAGCGATATGTTGAAATCCATGGGAAGGTTTGGTGTCAAGCCGGTTGTCCTGAAGTGATACCTCATGGCTGTGCTGTGGGCATTATTGGAGAAATAGTGAAAGATTACTTAGTGTGTTGGAGAGAAGATCTTAGAGATGGGTACCTAGAGGATTTTTTTGTTCCAGGTAGTAACCCGATTTACACTTATAATTTGATTAAAGGTGAAGATCCCTATGTAGTTGCGGGTGTTTTTTTGGATAAGGATTATGATTATGCGGTTACTGAAGACTGTGCTTATTTGAAGTATATTAATGAAAAAATTATCGAGGAATTTGTACGTAAAATATGCGAGTCTGATGAAGTTGAAGATCCGATACCACAGAGGTTTGGAAAAGTAGCTGAACAGATATGGGATAGATATACAAGAGAATGTCAGAAGCTTAACCGCGATTGGCATTGTATTGATGACGAGACAGATGAACTATGTAAGAAGGCGGTAGCCAAGGCATTAGATGCTGATGCATTATTGGACCAATTAACGGAAACAGAAAAAAGAAATATTTACAAATATATGCATCAATGTGATGTCTGTGTAATAGAACTAACGTCAATAACTGAAGCAAAGAATGATAAAGAGGCCGATGAACAACAACTGGTAATGGACTCTTTATGGAAATAGCAAAATAGGGGAAAAGAGTGAAGATAATGACCATGGAAAAGATAAAACTATTGCAAACAAGGGTCTTTCACGATAATAAGGTATATTTGCTTGCTTCTGACATAGCTGAACTTATGGGATATGGAGAAACTCAATTTATTGAAGATTACAGGGAAATTCTATGTAATCTTGATTGTATGCCTCCACTTGTACTGGAAACAGACTTTAATGCTTTGGTTTTGGAGAATGATGATTTGTTCGAAAATCTTCAGCATCTTGAGATAACTAGAGTTGATACGCTGAGATTTGAAACAGAAATACAGAAAAGTATTTATCCACTGAAGTTTTTGTTTGGGGGAGAACTTTTTGAACATGGTGCTAAAATGGCAGGATACAGCTCAGTATCAGAATATATAAGTGAGGTTGATTATCCCAATGAGGTAAAGAAGGCATTTGATAATCTGAAAAAAGACTCAGGAGTATTAGATGTATATCGAGATGAATGTGATAAGTCCAATAATCAGGACAATATAGATGTTAAATTACTAAAAGAATATGGATTACAGTTGCAGGGATATACCAAGATAAAGGACGGAAGGCCGTGGTACGAGGAATTTATAGTCGGGAAGGGTATTTTTTATCATGTTTCATATGATTCTGACGAGATATATACGGAGCTGAGAGTAGAGGATAACAACCTGATCGTACCCGAATTTAACATGAATGGAGATGACATAGAGGACTGTAATAAAGGATATGATAACGATGGTAGAGATTATAGATTGTTTGGAGTTTTTGAGAATATATTCTATATACTGCTTCGTAAAAGTGTAAAAGATGCTGGCGCGGACCTTTTATTATGTGAAGATTCCGGGGTAAAGCTATACATATCTTCGCAAGAGGCTTTTAGATTGCTTAATCCCAATATGTTCAGGGATGTTTTCTTGTTTGAAGGGAAAATTGATTTTGAAAAGGATTCTTATCTTACGGAATATGCCGGAAAAATTCAGTATAGGTAGGAGATAAGGGTATGAGATACTATATCGCAGATCTTCATTTTAACCATGGGAATATGAATAAAAACATGGACAAACGCGGGTTTGAAAGCGCTGAGGCCATGAATGAATATATGATTAAGCAATGGAATTCTAAGGTGAAAACCGGGGATGAAGTGGTGGTGCTAGGTGACTTTTGTTTTGGGAGTGGAGAAGTAGCAAACAAAATACTGGCACGTCTTAGAGGGAAAAAATACCTAATTGTAGGGAATCATGACAGGTTCCTGAAGGATAAGGAATTTGAACTGGAACGGTTTAAGTGGATAGAACATTACAAGGAACTGAATGATGACAATAGGAAGGTGATTTTGTCGCACTATCCGATCTTTTGCTATAACGGGCAATACAGAAAAGACGTGGGAGATAACCCACTGGTATATATGCTTTATGGGCATGTACATAATACCTTTGATGAGTATCTTCTAAATGACTTTATTCAGCGAACAAGGGATTATAAGCGGTTTGAAAGGGATAAAGAATATCATAACATTCCCTGCAATATGATCAACTGCTTTTGCCAGTTTTCTGACTATGTGCCGCTTTCTCTTGATGAGTGGATAGCTTTGGATAAGAACCGGCGCAGAAACATGGATATAGAAGATATGATAAAGACAGGACAGGCTTTGGACATAGATGTTTCTTTTGGAGATGGTTTTATGAAAGTGACACTGCCAACTGAGAAATATTACAGACTTAAGGATGCATTTGCAGAACATGGTCTTACCGTTGAAGAGGGGCTTAGGCAGTTTGTGGAATGGACAGTGAACAAACCTGATGAATTTAAAGCCTGGGTTGAAGAGTGCAAGAAGGAAGGCTATTTTAGCGAAGCGGAGATAAAAGCATGGACATGATAGAAATAACACCAGAAGAACTGATGGGAAATCTGGATTCAGACGATTTTTGCAGGAGGTTTGGAAATCCTGTAAAAGTCAGAACTGAAAATGGATATATAGTTGTCATGGCGTTTGAACTATATGAACGCCTGTTTGGGAAGGTTGACTTATCCAAAGAACAAACAATAGAAATGGATGATTTCTTGGGGAAAAGCAAAGAAACGGAGAATAAGGATGACAAGCCAAATTGACAGATTCAAGACAGGGAAACTGATCAAAAGCGTGATGGAAGAGAAGGGGATAACTGCAAAAGACATCAAGGAATATTTTAATTTCTCGAGCGTGCAGAGTATCTATCATTGGTTAGAGGGGAAAAGCCTTCCCACGCTTGATAACATATATGGACTGAGTGATCTTCTTGGAGTGCCTGTAGATGAACTGCTGTCCGGAGACAGAGAGGCGAGGTATAGCTTTAAAAGAGATGACTCCTTTCGTCGAATTAGTTATTATTATGAATTCTTTCATAGAGGCATTGCTTGAAGATAATATGAAATGAAATCAAGAATACTGCAATATATAAAGAATAATCCCAATGACTGGGAACAAAAATTTAATGAAATGGTTATACGCACAAATCGCAGCGGTGATCTTGTGTGTTTTAAGTATGGTGTAGAAGCGGATTTCTCTAATCCTCTGGTGTGTGAAGCGCGGGGAATTGTCATAGATATCGCAGAACAAAAGGTGATTTGCTGGCCTTTTGACAAGTTTTTTAATGTCCAGGAGCAATATGCTGCGGACATAGACTGGCAGAATGCCAGGGTGTTAGAGAAAATCGATGGATCTATGATAAAACTTTTCTGGTATAAGGGTGAGTGGCATTTTGCTACAAGCTCTACATGTGATGCAAAAGAGGCATCTGTTCAGGGGTATAAGGAGCTGACATATGCGGATGTTATTGCCAGAGCGGAGAACATAAAGGACATACCCTTTGGCCAGCTTAATAAAGAATGTACTTATATCTTTGAGTTGGTATCACCACTTACACAGGTTGTTATCAAATATGATATGACAGCATTATTCTTCCTTGCTGCCAGAAATGTTGTGACAGGAGAGGAATTTGATACAGAATTAGGTACTTTTAGGAAACCACGCAGTTTTTCTCTAAAATCCCTTGATGAATGCATGTCCGCCGCTTTAGAACTGAACAAAGGAGAGGACATAGAAGATGAAGGCTTTGTTGTGGTTGATGCAAATCATAACAGAGTGAAGATAAAATCCCTTTCATATGTAGCTATGCATCGAATATCTACAAATAAGGTTTTTACTGCTAAACGGATGTCAGAGCTTTTTTGCCAAGGTGAGGATTTCTCTAAACTTGCGAAAGATTTTCCTTCATCTGCGCACGTTATCAAGTATTATGACTGGCAGTTTGCTGAGGTCAGGCATAAAACTGAGAACATGATACTGTATTCAAGACGGCTTTTCGAAGAGTATGACTGCGACAGGAAGGCAGTAGCCATGGCTATAAAGGATTCGCCATATGCATGGGCTGGCTTTAAGGCTATCGGAAATGATAAAGATGCCTCCGATATTATGGCATTATTAGTGCCATCCAATGTTGAAAAGCTTATCAAAGAGTATTCTGAAAATTCTGTTGTTTACTAATGATATTCTTGGAAATCTCGTATGGCTTTTGAAGCCTAATCCGGGATTAAAGAAGTGAATAAGATACAAAGACACTGCATTATTTGACATAGGCAGTGTCTTCTTTTTGTGCTGGCATTTTTATCGGACAGCATAGGATCTAGGATGAAGATGTAAAGTGGAAGCAATGTCCCATTAAAGAGGTCGAGGAGTTAAAAATGGCAGGATTGTATTAGGCGTAAGTGTTTTAGCTATCAATGTACTAATGATTGGTAGTAAAAATACTAATTTCATAACGTGGATAGTGGGGAGTCTGGCACGACTATGGCCAAGGCTCCTTTTTTGTATGTACATTTTTATGAATTATAGTCGATGGCCGAGAGCACCACCATAAAAATCACGGTAAACCATAAAAACTGGGGAATTTTCATTTTGATATTTAGCAATTAAAGTATAGAAATAGGGAGAACGATATGGACAAAACATATAACGATTTACCAGGATTTGATAAGGCACGTTTAGAAAGACTAATGCATTATAATAGGAAAATTCAGGAACATGCGAATGCTTCAGATGATGCGATGGCTAAGTGTTTTTTTGTAACAGAAAAGACATATGTAAAAAACATTAAATATCAACCACCGGCTGCATCCGCTATTAAATATGCAAGGCTTCATTATGAATATGGAGTATGCTTGGATAGATACTTGGCAGATGATACTAGATTTGAACTGTTTGTTGAAGAAAATGCTGCACCAAGAGTATTTATTCCTAACGATTGTTTAGAAACGGAGCTGCAGAGGTTGTTGAAGGAAATTGATGATGCGGTAACTGAAGAAGAAAAATTCTGGATCGCAGCTAAAAATGCACAGATACTTTTGCGGTGGCTAACATTTGGAGACATGTTACGGTGCAAATGCAATTAAACTACATGGATCCTGTAAAGCACACAAGGGGAGACATCCCCTTGTATGTTTTTTGGGTCTATGCATAGATTTTACATGTAAGGGAGGATGTATGATCAAGTCGTATGGGGATAGTATTGTGAACAGATATGCGAAAGCGGATGCTTCCGGAAGGGTGGATATTATATGCAGTCATTATGCAGTATTCATTGGAATCATTGAAAGCAGTGTAGATGGGCTCGTTTTTCTGATCGAGGATGAGAAGATTAACGCAAGAAGAGCTGAGAAGCTTGCATTGGGGGTTAGGGTTCAGACGTCAGGACACTCTGATCCGACTGGTAATACAGTAGCAGGAGAGGATGAAATCAGACGGGCAATAATTGAATGTGATTTTTCTGGTGGCGTTCTGGAAGAAAGCAGCAGAAGAAACGAATTTATTAAGGAAGCATATCTTCTGGATGATATGAGAAGACATTATTTTCTTTTCAATAAGCAGCTTTCAAGGTTGAGCGACAAGGAAAAATCATATTTTGTTCCGTATCTTAAGGGCAACAAAGGGTATATAGACATGGCAAATGAACTCGGGGTGGAGGTTGATACTGCTGTGCAGATGGTCCACAGAACAAAGATGAAGATTAAAAGCCAGATGGTTAGTTATCTTGAAGGAAAAATAGCATAGGAGGAATACTTTATGCCAAGAGCAAGAAAAGAAATACCAGAGTTAGAGGAACTTATTGAATCAGGTCAGAAAAAATTTGTCAGGTACAAGGAAGGTCAGAAACTATATTCAATGGGCAAACAAACCTTTCGGGATCTGGCTGATGAGGCAGGGGCAGTATATCAGTACAGAGGGTGCTGTCTTGTTAACACTCAGATTGTTGATGAATTCTTGGAGAACTTTAGAAGGCCCAAAAAAGTAATCAGATGAAATTGATGAAATAGGGTGGTAAACGCCAGAATACATCGACCTTTCAGAGTGAAGGACCGAAAAAGAACTGTTGAATGCAAGTAATGGCACGGTTATAATTTGCTTATGAACCGGCCATTCCTCATCTTTGAAGGAGGAAACATGGCATCAAGAAAAGATAAAAAAGGGTACGCATTGCAAAAGGGTGAGTACCAACGTGCGGATGGACGATATGTTTACGCATATGTGGACAGGCTTGGGAAAAGACATTTTGTTTATGCCAAGTCTTTGGTTGAGTTACGCCAAAAGCAAAAGAATATCCAGAGAGATTATTTTGATGGTCTTGATCCGTGCATGGCAGCAACAATAGAAGTCAATCATATGGTTGAGAACTATTTGAATCAGAAACGTAATCTTAGGCTTACGACTAAGGGCGGATACGTCAAGACTTTCAATACCTACATTAAGGGAAGTACCTTTGGAACCAGGAAAATAGTCAATGTCAAATACACTGATGTGAAGAGCTTCTATTATTCTCTGCTGGATGAAAAGCAACTTAAAATATCAACTGTGGACAGAGTTCATACTCTTTTGCACCCAGCGTTTAGAATGGCGGTGAGGGATGGACTTATTAGAAATAATCCTACAGATGACATCATGGCTGATCTGAAGAAAGATGTAAAAGGTACAAAAGCTGATAAAGAAAAACGTATAGCCCTTAGTGTAAACCAACAGAAAGCCTTCATGAAACATCTTAGGGAGAACCATGAATTTGAAGGCTGGGTACCAATTATTACAGTACTACTGGGTACTGGGATGCGTATTGGTGAATGCGTATCGATTAATTGGGGCAATTTAGACTTTAAGAATCGTATGATTTATGTCGATCATGAGTTTAATAATAGGCCTGATGAGAATGGTCATTGCGAGCGCCGCATCACAAGTACAAAGTCAGAGGCAGGTAACCGTTCTATTCCTATGGTACAGGAAGTATTCGACGCTTTTCTACTTGAGTATCAGTTCCAGAAATGCATTGGTTTTTGCGAAGAGGAAATCTGTGGATACAAAGACTTTGTTTTTTCGACAACTGAGCATACGATGGTTACCCCCAGTGCGGTAAATAAGGCAATTGCAAAGATAATCAAGTCTTACAATGCTAAAGAAACTGCTGAGGCTGAGGCGGAAGGACGAGAGCCTTTTTTACTTCCACATTTTACAGCCCATGTACTTAGACATACCTTTTGCACCAGACTCTGTGAAGCAGGAGTAAATCCGAAGTTTATTCAGAGTGTCATGGGACATTCTGATTTTTCTACCACTATGGACATTTACGCGGATTATAGTGATGAAAAGAAGCAGGAGGTTGGACAGGATCTGAATGGCATGTTGGGGTTGTAATGCTCTAGCGGACTTACATGTGCATGATATGAAACTGGTAAAGGCTGGCTTTGTG
The DNA here is from genome assembly GCA_015056655.1 of Butyrivibrio sp. Lineage (GTDB taxonomy): Bacteria > Bacillota > Clostridia > Lachnospirales > Lachnospiraceae > Butyrivibrio. Next base: position 14,401 of record SVFV01000019.1, on the reverse strand, counting down.
CCGGCCTTTACTGATTAATTGAACGACAAGTTCAATGACACAGTCTTCTTTTGAGCATATCATTGTTATATCAGGTAATAGGGCATCGGATTGTATAATCTGAGATTGCATAATTTCTTTCATGTTCCTATACATGCAGACATAATACCCGAGGTGAGGTAATGGCAGATACAATGATCAGAAATGAGATACCGGTTTATTCAGAAAAATATGGTGTTCACGGAGTTATTAGAGACTTTGGAGTTGTTACAAATCTGTATTTTTCTTATGACGACAAAAAGATTGAGATGGGAATAAACAATAATCCCTTGAAAGACATCGCTTTTGAAGATTTGGGCAGGGACATTATTGAATCGTACATTACGAATCTGGTTTCCAACAGTGATGGACGAAAGCTCCAGTTGCATTATTGGCATATTGACGAGCATGAATACGGTGATGGAAACACGTACCGTATAGCTCATGGTATAGTAACTGGCCACAAGAGAATTCCGGATGCTATAGACATGCACTCGTCAGAAGTAAGGGCAGTTCATGTTGATGAAGCTGCAGAAGAATTAGTTGTTACAACTAGAAATAGTGTGTATCATTGCCCGCTTTCATATTGCGACTTCGAGAAGCAGGACGAGTTTTCGGATATTATTCCAGAATATGAAAGAATAAAGGAGAGATATCAGAATGCTATAGATTATCCCACTATTGACCCTGGGAATGTCCTTCTTGTGTTGTCAAACTTCAGCGAATACTATTTTCACTCGCTTTATTACGTGCCTTCGGACTCGGAGACAAGTGAACCGTTAGAATACATAGGCTGGCCGCATGTAGGCACATTCCAGGACAGCTTTCTTGTTGGAACAAAAGATCAAAGTATTGATTTGAGATACTTCCCTCATTTTCAAAATATAGATTTTTATGCTTTGAGAACGAGTGGACATCCACTTTTTATTGAAAATATCGGCGATGTAGTTCTTTATGCCAGTACTAATGTTGGGACAATCCGGTTGGAGCCAGGTGATAGGAAAGAAGTGGCAGAAGAAAATGTTGAAGAGAAAAAGCCGATACTTCCTGATGGTGATCTATACCCGGCAGGAGTAATTAATTTAGGCAAAGGACAATGACATAAACAAGAAATTCTTTGTTTGGGAGAACGATTATGCCGATACGAATGGATTATAAACGGAAGAATAGGTATAAGGTCATGAGCAGGCATTGTTGCGAAAGGTATTGCCATCAAAAACATGAACGTTCATCCATTATTATTTCAATTAAATCTTCATGGGATAGAGAACTGCCGTCCTTGCCTATGAATGATAAAAACAATGTGAAACATATTCTGTCTTTGTCTTTTGATGATTGTGAATTTGAACAAACGCCAGAGTATTGCATGTCATATGAAGACGGAGAAAAGATAGCTGATTTTGTAAATCAGCATTATAACGAGACAGAGCTAATAATTGTACATTGTGATGGCGGAATATCAAGAAGCGCTGGAGTGGCTGCAGCCATCATGAGAGTAAAAGAAGGTTTTGATGATCCTATTTTCGATAACAGGGGTAAGCATCCAAATATGACCTGTTATTTACGCACGTTGAAAGGGTTTAGATACATTTGAAAATGGGAGGTACAAATGAACAGAGTTTCTTTTGTGATGGGTGCTACTGCTTCCGGCAAAACGCACTTTATAAAGGAATATTTTAATAATAAGGATGTAACTATACTTAATGCCTATGACTATCAAATTCGGATTTATGATGAAAAGGGTTATGGAGATTCTATTCCTATAGAAGAACAGAAGAGATGCCTGATAATAGCAAATGACAGGCTTATTAAGGATGTTATAAAGACAGTTAAAACGGGAAAAGATATTGTGATTGAAAATACATTCTTTAAAGCCAAAAGGCGTATATCATACATTGACGAGATCAGGAAAAACGGAGATGTAAAGATTGATGTTTATGTTATGTCTCCCGGGGATGACCTGTGGAAATCAAATATAAAAAAACGTGAGTTTACTGATGATTTAGACTATTTCAAGAGTATGGCTGAGAATATTGAATTTCCCAATCCTAGTGAAGGTTTTGACGCTATTTATGAAGTTACTGACTCTGGATGCCAAAAAAGAATGGATGAGCCCAGACCGGAAATTGTAGATGTGGCCAGAAAGGAGCTGCAGAAGGAAGCAGAAAGCTTTCATGAAGTAATAGAAAGAAAAGAACAAGAAAAGCAGCTTCTTGAATCTATGAATACCAGACCATTCTGGCACTACTGTGAAGTTTGTGGAAAGAAAGAGTATATTACTGCGGAGCAGGCATTTAATAATGGATGGGATTATCCGCCTCATATAGGCGTCTTTGGAGTGTTGAGTCAAAGAACATGTGGCGATTGCCTGATTACGAGTACACTGTGGTTCAGGATGATGCAGAAAAAAAGAGAAGAGACATTTGATGCTTCTGCCCTAACCCCGGAAGAAGTAAGGTTTGTAGAACGAGTTAAAGGAGAACCTGCGAGCTTGTTGGAAGAGGAACTGGATTAACTGGGTGCATGTGGCTCTTTGATGTGTATTTTATGATAAGAGAAGATATGAAAATGCACTCTGAGAAATTGCCAACAGAAGAGCCAGTTAAAGCGAAGTGATCTCAACTTTATCTCTTGAAGAGACAAAGTTGAGATTGGTAATAAGGAAGGGGGCACTATAAATAATGGAAACAATAGGGAATTTCGTAATTATAGAGGCTAAAGACAGGAAGTTTGTTCGTTATGATACAGGTGCAGAGCTTTATGACATGTGTCAGAAATCATTCGAGAAACTTGCAGCTGATTCCAAAGCGAAATATAAGGTTGGGAAGATGGTTCTGGTAAACACTAGGTTAGTTGATAAGTACCTTGAAACCTGCAGAATTATTGAATGATGTTAAGAGACCTCTCGAAAATGTGCAATACATAATATTCAGCAGTTGCAAGGAGGTAGTGATTTTGGCCGAGAATAAACGTAAAGTTGGACGACCAGCAGAGGAGAATCCGAAGCGCAGCCCGGTCACAATAAGATTAACTTCAAATAATTATTCAAGACTGAAAGAATACTCAGAACAGCATTCCAAGACGATGACACAGATTATCATGGAAGGAATAGAGATGGTTTATTCCAAAGGATAACCAAGGCAAAGGTCTCTTCCTTGATATAAGAAGGTGGCAAACAGATGGAAAAGTCCAGAAAGGATAATAAAGGCAGAGTCTTAAGAAAAGGTGAAGGATATAGGGCGAATGATAAGCGATATCAATATACTTATTTAGATTCAAGGGGAACGCGAAGATATATCTATGCTAAAGATCTAGCAAAACTCAGGGAACGTGAGGAAGAGATTAAGAGGGATCAGTTGGAGGGGATAGACAATTATGTGGCAGGGCACATAACGGTTAATGAAGTGTTTGATAGATGTATGGCTGTAAAAACCAATCTGAGAAGGACAACCAGAGCGAACTATGAGTTGATGTATAACAAGCATGTAAGGCATGGCTTTGGTGAGAGGGTGATAGGAAGCGTTAAGTTTTCAGATGTAAAGCTTTTTTATCATCAGTTAGTTACAGAAGATGGTATTAAGCCAAATACAGTAGGGACAATCCACAGTTGTTTACATCCTACATTTGAGATGGCAGTTAGGGATGATGTAATCAGAAAGAATCCTTGTCAGGGAGTGTTAGGAGAGCTTTCCAATGACTTTGGAAAAAATACAGGAATAAGAAAAGCACTTACAATAGAGCAGCAGAAGGCATTTATTGATTATATAAATGGTCATGAAATATTTGGTCATTGGTGGCCGGCCTTCATGGTACTTTTGGGTACTGGGTGCAGATGTTGCGAATTTATCGGCCTTCGCTGGCAAGACATCGATATGAAAAAACGGAATATTGACATCAACCATAGCTTGGTTAGAGTCAAGAGGCTTCGCGATGAGCCTGATAGAAGACTTGGGGTATCTCTTCCAAAAACAGAAGCGGGAAAGAGAGTTATACCTATGATGGATCAAGTATATGAGGCATTCAAGCTGGTGTATGAGGAGCAACTTGTCACGGGATTCAATGAGACAGTGATAGAAGGCATGAGCGGATTTATTTTCAAAAATGCCAATGGAAGCGTTCTGAATGAACAGAACCTTAACGCAGCAATTAAGAGGATTGTTGCTTCTTATAATGTGCAGGAGGAGGAAAAGGCTGCAAGGGAAAAGAGAGAACCTTTATTGTTGCCAAATTTTTCAGTCCACTATTTGAGACATACTTTTTGTACAAGATTCTGTGAAAATGAGACAAACATTAAAGTTATCCAGTCGGTGATGGGACATAAGAGTTTCCGTACGACTATGGATGTGTATGCTGAAGCAACAGGTAATAAAAAACAGGAGGCTATGCAGAACTTATCTGCTAAATGGAAGGAATTCTAGGAATAGCCCTTCATATGTATCAAAAGATATAATCCGGTGAAGGGTCAGCGGAAGTGCCGGTTGAAGTGATAGGTTCTTTATCTCTTTAAGAGACAAAGTTGAGATTGGAAATAATGAAAAGGGGATAATTATGGGGAAAAATGAAAATGTGCTGATATTTGAAGATACGGATAGGCTGTGTCATCAGAATAAAAAGCTTTCTGATTCTATAGCTATGTCTGTCAAGGACCAGCAGTTGATATTAACAGATGTAGAAGTTTCTAAAGAAGGGCTGAATCATTATGATACTCCGGCAAAGGTTGTTGTCTCTAAAAAGAGAACATTTCAGGCTGCAGCTGATTATAAAGGAACAAAAATAGCGGTTCATAACTTTGCATCTGCAACTAATCCAGGCGGTGGCGTGGTAAAAGGCTCAAGCGCGCAGGAAGAATGCCTTTGCAGATGTTCTACTTTATACTTTGCCCTAAATACAAAGAAAATATTGGAGGGATTTTATTATCCACATAGGGCTGAGAAAAATCCAATTCATAATGATGATGTTATATATACGCCGGGAGTTATAGTGTTTAAAACAGATACGGCCAATCCTACTATTGTGGATGAAGAGGAGTGGTATGATGTCAATGTGATTACATGTGCAGCGCCTAATTTAAGACCAGTGCCTGCAAATCAGTATAACAGCGGAGATGGATCCAGGCCTGTTAAGGTAAGCGATAAAGAATTATTGCAGATACATGAACAGAGACTTACGCGCATATTGGATGTTGCTGCCGCAAATGGTGTTGAAACAGTAATCCTTGGAGCATTTGGTTGTGGAGCTTTTCAGAATAAACCGGAAGTTGTTGCATTGGCAGCAAAGAATGTAATCAAAAACTATCTTCAGTCTTTTAAAAACATAGAGTTTGCAGTATATTGCAGCCCGAATGATGATAGGAATTATAAGGTTTTCGAACGGAATATGAAGGATTATATAAGCCAATGATAATAGCGCAAGTATAAAAATAAGCCGAGCGGCTTAGATTTTACTGGTCATATGGTAAATAAAGCCGCTCGGCTCATATACTGTAATATGCAGGTCAAATGCAGGTCAAATGCAACCCTCCATGAAAATTATTAACGAGATTCATGTTGATAATTTCCTTGATGACCAATATAATATAGCTATAAAGAAACTATTAACGTAAAAAACGAGAATAAATTTCGGGAGTGATTGGCTATGAAAATAATAAGCATAAAAGCAGAAGGTCTTCCTTTATTTAAAAACGGGATAGAAATAGGTTTTACAGCTACCCAGAGAGTAACTGAAGACGATAAGATGGTTTTGCATAACTTATTTAGCAATGTTTACCTTAATCCTACTGAGGCTATTATAGGAATTAATGCATCAGGTAAGACATCTGTTTTGAAGCTGATTCTTTTAGCGCTTGGTATTGTAAACAATGAGCCCATTAATCATATTGAGGTTAAGGACATTCTGGGAAAGACGCGTGATGCAGTGATTACAATATGTTTTTACTCTCAGAAATGCTTATATAAACTGACGACATCAATCAGTTGTAAGGATGGGAGATATATTATAACTGATGAGAAACTGTGGAAGAAGCAGGTTGAGCTTATCAAAACAAGAAAAGCAATGCAAGAATTTGATGATTCCATGGTGATTGCCACAAGGCATGATGATGAGGAATTCCTTTCTGAAGATGTGAGTATCATCATTGCTTTAAATAAGAAGAATAAGGATCAGATGTTTATAGAAGATATGCTTTCATTTACAAATGTGAATGTGCTGCCTGCATCTGAAGCAATTCCTGTTCCGGTGATTGCATTTCTGGATCCAACTGTAGAGCAATTGTCGTTTGAAGTTCAAAATGGAAAAGAACTGATTCATTTGAGATTTAAAAATCAGAATGAGATATTGCTCAATAATTCCAGAGAACTTGAGAATTATCTTTCATCTGGAACTATTAAGGGAATAATTGTCTTTACAAAAGCAATGGAAGTATTAAGGCAAGGCGGATACATGGTCGTAGACGAGATTGAAAACCATTTTAATAAGGAAATAGTAGCTACGCTTATGAGATTTTTTATGGATGGAAAGCTCAATAAGCACGGTGCGGTCCTGATATTCTCTACGCATTATCCTGAACTTCTTGATGAATATGATAGAAATGATAGTATTTACATTACAAGAAATAAGGATGGAATAGAATTACAGAGCCTGACGGAAAAACTTAATAGAAATGATATCAAGAGAAGCGATGCATACCAAAGTGGACTTCTCGAGGGAACAACACCTGCATATGAAGCGTTTATGCAGCTTAAAAATAGTATATCAGCTTATGTTTAAGGGGGATGTGTGATGGAACTTAAACTAAGCAAGTACAAGGCATGCATATGTGAAGGCTCTGCAGAAAATGCCATTATTGATATTCTGGTAGACGAGCACTTACTGATATTCGAACGCGAGGAAATGCTTGATGGCGAAGTGATCAGAATCAGAGATGCCAGGAAGTTTGAGAGTAGATATTTGAGAAAGGGATTTGATGATAAGATCTCAATTATCCGTATACTTGATTCAAGAAGAGAACAGTTCAGTTTGAGCAAAGCATATCAGCACAAGGTGGATGTAATAAATGTTATAACTGCACCAGAGATAGAAATGCTCATAATCCTTGCAGAGGATAAATACAAGGATTTCAAGAAGTCTGGAAAGAAGCCGAGTGACTTTTGTAAGCAGGACCTTGGAATGAAGAATGTGAAGTCCTATGATTATGTCAGAGAGTATTTTGGAGATACGAAAATGCTGCTCATAGCGATAAAGAAGTACACTGAGATATCAAAGATCAAAAAGGGAGAATACACTTTGCTGGATTTGCTAAAGGATAAAAATTTATGAGTGTAGCGCTACAGTCATTATAAACACGATATATTTGCTTTTAAAAAATCTTTGACAAAAGGATCAAATAATAATGACAGCGAAATCAAGAAAGCATATAATATAGTAGTAAATCAATTGCGAGATGCATTTAAGAAAACGTGTTGTCACCTGCTTGAAATAGTTGACATGTTTTCACCTGGCACTTAGCAATAAAATCCATAGAGGTACAAATAGAACCCGTACTGACACAAATAATACTACAGAACACGGGAACCCTATGGAACAAAATGGACAGTAGTCCGGCATTAGTCTTATGTCTGATAGACATTCTACGAACTTCTATAGCCTAATACATGTTATGAGATGGAAAAAATCCCGACCTTGAAATCCAGTAAGTAACACACGGACTCATTAGGAATCACTGAAATCCATAGACGTACTATGTTATCCAAAAATGCAACATTTTTACAACGAATTCATTGGACAAGTACGGAGCTATTTGGACTTGTATGTAGTTTTTATTCAAAATAAATAGGACATCAGTGGTGTGTCAAAAGACAATTTCTACTTGCTAAAAAAACGCATTTTGGGATAGGAACTTTTAAAAGTTTCTATCCCAGGGTAATTGTCAAAGGAATAATCGGTTCAGACACATCACACATTTGACCACATTTCTCGAAGGAAGAGAAGATGTGGTTTTTTTGTACCCTAAATTCTGATCTTCTTAATTGCATCTCGTAACACCAGAAACGGAGGTTACAGATGAATCGTGGAAAATCCCCACCAGTTGACTTAGACAAGTATCTTGAAGGAAAAGAACATCGATATTGCACCTACCAGGACGGAGCCAGACTTTACAGCATGGCATATTGGTCATTTGTGACTCTGGCAAAAGAAGCTAAAGCCAATATAAAGCTTCGGAAAACTGCCCTTGTGGACTTAGATTTGATCGAACAGTACATTGAACAATTTTGTGAAGAAGGAAACGAAAGTGAGGAAGTATTCATGGCTAGAAGAAAGAAAATCGAAGATTTAGCAGAAATCGTTAAGGAAGGCAAAAAGAAATATGTCAGGTACGCAGAGGGAGCAGAGCTCTATTCAATGGGGCTTCATACCTTTGAAAGCCTTGCAAAGGAAGCCAAGGCAACAAGAAAGGTAAAGGGAGTGGTCCTCTGCAACACAGAAAAGATTGATGCGTTTATTGAGTCATTTGATGAATAAGGGGGAAAAGAGATGTCTAAAGTTATAGCAGTAGCAAACCAAAAAGGTGGGGTAGGGAAGACGGTAACAAGTGTGAATCTTGGTATTGGGCTTGCACGAGAAGGTTACAAGGTACTCATGATAGATGCGGATCCTCAGGGTAGCATGTCAATAAGTCTTGGATGCGATGAACCGGACAGACTTGATTATTCTCTTGCCAACGCACTTGTAAATATTATCAATGATGAGCCCGTGGATGTATCAAAAGGAATTATCCACCATGCAGAAGGTGTTGATCTGATGCCGGGAAATATTGAGCTCTCAAGCTTGGAAATAAGCATGACCGGAGTTATCAGCAGGGAAACAATTCTCAGAGAATATGTGGATAACGCCAGAAATACTTATGATTTTGTGATTATTGACTGTATGCCATCCCTTGGAATGATGACGATCAATGCACTTGCCTGTGCGGATTCGGTAATTATTCCGTGCCAGGCAGCATATCTTCCTGTAAAGGGCCTTCAGCAGCTTATAAAGACAATTGGAAGAGTAAAACGTCAGCTCAATCCAAAACTCGAAATAGAGGGGATTCTCATCACTATGGTGGATAACAGAACCAATTATGCAAAAGATATAGCGGCTCAGATCTACGAAGTATATTCCTCAAGCATAAATGTTTTTGAAACTGAGATCCCTCTTTCAGTAAGAGCTGCAGAAATAAGTGCTTCAGGAAGCAGTTTGTATCAGTACGATCCAAAAGGAAAAGCAGCATTTGCTTACACGTCATTTATCAAGGAGGTTATGAACAATGGCACAAAGAGTTGGTCAGAAAGTAAAGCTATCTAGTATAGATGAGCTCCTCGGTGTTCCAAGCACCGAGGGGACTGTAGATCTTGATGTAATGACTATCTATCCTTTTGAAAACCATCCTTTCAGGGTCGTTGATGATGAAAAGATGGAAGAACTTGTTGAAAGCATCAAGGAAAGTGGAGTGCTTACTCCTGTTCTAGTAAGACCGGATGATGAAGGAACTTACGAGATGATTTCAGGGCATAGAAGACTTCACGCGGCTAAACGAGCTGGACTTCGAAAGATACCGGCAATCATCAAGGAAATGACAAATGATGATGCAACGATCGCCATGGTTAATGCAAATATGCAGAGGGAAGAAATCTTGCCCAGTGAGAAAGCATTTGCTTTCAAAATGAAGATGGATGCCATTAAACATCAGGGAAAGCAAGTTACAGGAACTTTGTTTCATGATGCAACAAAGTCAAATTCTGGAGATCTGATTGGGAAGGAAAATGGATTGAATAGAACCCAAGTTTTCAGATATATCAGGCTTACTGAACTTATCCCTAAGCTTTTGGACATGGTAGATGAAGGCAGGTTGTCTTTTCTTGTCGCTGTTGAGATTTCGTATTTGAATCACAAGTATCAGCAATGGATATGGGAATACATCCATGAAAACGGCATGATCAAACAGGAACAGCTCATGGATCTTCGTCAATATCGTGATGATGACTCTCTTACACAGGAACAGATGATAGACATCCTTATCCAAAAGAGATCCACGCCACAGACCAGGAAGAAGATCCTTATCACAGAACGTAAGCTTAACAAATACTTCCCTGCATATTATTCACAGTCAGAGATTGAAAGAGTAATCGTAAGTCTATTGGAGCAATGGAAGGCATCGCAGGAAAGTGAGGAACAATAACATGATGGACTACTTTTATAATACCCAGGCACAGCAATTTGCTTCTGTAGAGATACCAAGGGAGTTGCTTACAGGGAAGAGTTTTTCTTCCCTGTCGGCTTCATCAAAAATGCTTTATGCAGTTCTTTTGGACCGCATGGGCGAAGCTAAAAAACACAATTGGTTTGATGATGAAAACAGAGTTTACATCATATACCCATTAAGCAAGATTCAGGAAGATATCAATTTCTCCAAGCACACAATTATTGATTGTATGAATGAACTGGAAGAATTTGGACTTATATATAAGCTTCAGGCAAAAGGTAAGCCAAGCAAGATCTACGTTAAAAATTTCAATCGTAGATACAGATTTCAACTGATTGGGTAGTGCAGAAATTGCACCACTTAAATCCATGGAACGTCGCAGAAAATCATTGAAGGGAGGAAAAAGGAGTGAGCGAAAGAATTATTTTTGACTATTTCAGCGGTCAGGAATCAGAAATGCTTGCCTTTTACAGAATACCAAAGCTTTTGTTCACAAACACCTATTTTAGTGGGCTTGATGCGCTTGCTAAGACTCTTTACGGTCTTATGCTTGATAGAATGTCATTATCCCTCAAAAATAAGTGGTTTGATGAGCTTCAGAGGGCATATATATACTTTGCACAGCAGGAAGCAGCAGAAATGCTGGGGTGTGGGGAAGATAAGATCAGATGTCTTTTTAAGAGTCTTGAGGAATATGGGCTCATAGAGCGCAAAAAGCAGGGCCAGGGGAAGCCTACCAAGATCTATCTCAAGAACTTTGCTTCAAGAGAAAATGAAGATGTTCAGACCTTGGAAAAACCAAGTTCTGGCACAAACATAGAAATTTCAGACCCCGGAAATATCGGGGTCAAGACCACGGAAATTTCGGGTTCTAGACCAAGCAAAAATCCGGTTCTAGACCACGGAGAATCCGACCCTAATTATATTAATATTAATAATACTAAAAGAGATATAAATACTAATCATATCTCTTCGATGAAAAGCGATTTGAATGATGAGTATAACGCTTATGCCGAAATAGTCAGGGAGAATCTCTGCCTTGATACCATGCTTGAAAGATATTCTCATGATACAGAAATCATCGAAGGAATCTATGATCTGGTGCTTGAGACAGTTCTTTGCCAGAATCCAACAATCTGGATTTCCAAGAACGAGTATCCTACAAACTTGGTTAAGTCCAAGTTCCTTAAGCTCAACCACATGCATCTAGAGTACGTAATGGACTGCATGAGGGGAAATACTACCAAGGTTCGGAATATAAAGAATTATCTGCTTTCAGCTCTTTTCAATGCTCCTACCACCATGGGCAGCTACTATCAGTCCGAGGTAAGTCATGATCAGGCATGCAGAGCCATGTAGAGCATTTGACATATATGTTCAACACTCATATAATCAAAATATAACATAACTGTTCAACACTCATAGGAGGATGAAGACATGCCAAGAGTAAATCTATCACTTACACAGGATATGTATGATCGTATTGAGAAGGAAGCTAAGAAGCAGAACATCACAGTAAACTATTTTATCTGCGAGATGCTGGAAGAGCGCTTTGGTAAAAGAACTACCTACGACTATACAGTGGCCGTTGGTGAGATGATCAAGGAAGCCAAGAAGATGGATAAAGAGTTCACTTTGGCAGATCTTCCTACTTTTGCAGATGTGAATGAGGTACTTGTAGAGTACAAGATCAAGGAATCACCGGCTCAGATAAGAGCCCGTCTTGGCAAGATGTTTAATGAGGCAGTCAAGAAGGGTACAGCAAAAGGTGTTGAGAGAGCTACAACTATAAAAGATGGCGAGGAGCAGCTCAAGTTCTATTGCAGGGCTGCAGTGTATGTCAACAAATTGAATCAGATTAAAAAGGGTGATAAATAATGTGGGATGAAGATAAGTTTTTCTTTAATAGACATGATAGCGTATCAGACAGCGTTTCAAGCAGCACTGCCGGCGCTCTTGCAGGCATTGCAGCCATTCCGTTGGCATTGGTCATTTCAGCTGTTGGTATTCTCATTATGAGGATTGATATCCTCAATGCTGCCAGTGCTGGCTTTATTCCATTATTCCTTACTCGGAACATGGGATTGGATTCAAAGACAAGCCTAATTATATATGGAGTAACTGTAATTGTTACGCTTGTTCTTGAGCACTGTTTTACTATTGCCAAGATTTTGGGAAGTATTATCGGCTGTCTGGTTGTCGCTTTTCTATGCTATGAATTTAGTGATGTGACACCTATGAACACGCGGCTGATAATTACTGGTGTTGGAACAGTTATAACTATTTTGCTTAATATCAGATTCTGGAGAAGGTAAATAATAAAGAAAGGAAGTTTGACACCTGTAACGTTACAGGTTATAATGATGACATGATAAAATCGTTTGCACATAAAGGCTTAAAAGACTTCTATGAAACTGGTTCAAAGAAGGGAATTCAGCCAGATCATGCACCGAAATTAGCGAGAATGCTTGACCGATTGGATGCCAGCACCAGTGCTCAAGATATGAACTTGCCTGGGTATAGATTACACTCACTTAAAGGTGATAAGCAGGATATGTGGGCTGTTACTGTAAATGGTAATTGGAGAATGACTTTTTACTTTGAGGGTCAGGATGCATTTCTTGTAGACTACATGGACTATCACTGAGGAAGGAGGAAAGATACATGACTAGAAGACCTACACATCCAGGAAATGTATTCTTGGAAGATGTAATGAAACCATTGAATCTCACAGTTACCGATGCAGCGAGAATGCTAGGAGTAAGTAGAAAAGCTTTGTCAGAGTTTGTTAATGAGAAAGCTTCTCTTAGCCCGGAAATGGCCATAAGGATAAGCAAGGCAACTAATACATCTCCAGAAAGCTGGATGAATATGCAGCAGAAACTGACGCTATGGATAGCACAACAAAATGAACCATCAAATGTAATACCCTTTCCTCTGGACGCAGTAAAAGAGGGATGATTGTAATAGCTCTGGAATCAAGATTTGATTAGTTGATGTCCGGGGCTATTTTATTTTTGTCTGAAAAAAGGTATGATAATCCATAAGTTGTCGGAAAAGATGATAGGGAAAAGGGAAAGTAGGATAAGATGAAGCATTGTGGGACACAGACTATCGAAACAGAAAGACTTATACTGAGGCAATTCAAGAGTGAAGATGCCGATGCCATGTTTAAGAACTGGGCAAATGATGAAGAAGTTACTAAGTATCTGACTTGGCCACCTCATGGAACGGTGGATGTTACAAAAGAGATTTTAAAACAGTGGGTGGATTCATATAAGGATGAGAAGTACTATCAGTGGGCTATTGTTCTAAAAGAAATAGATGAACCAATAGGCAGTATCTCTGCAGTTGGTATGAAAGAGAGTATAAACATGATTCATATCGGATACTGTATCGGAAGGTGCTGGTGGAATCAGGGTATTACATCTGAAGCATTAAAAGCAGTCATAGATTTCTTTTTTGACAAGGTGGAAGCAAATCGCATCGAATCAAGGCATGATGTTAATAATCCACACTCCGGTATGGTCATGAAAAAATGTGGAATGAAGTACGAAGGGACACTCCGTAGCTCAGATATTAACAACCAGGGACTTAATGATTCCAGTTGGTATGCAATTCTAAGATCAGACAGGCTTTTATAAGAAGACTGGAATGAAAAAGGCTGATGAAGTAATGAAATACAACCACATAGAATGGACGGAATGGACAGTATGAGTGACCGGTAGGAGTATATTTCAGTATATATGGCAATAGAGAGGTTGATATGAATTTTCTATTTGTAGCACTTGGTGGTGCCTTGGGTGCAGTAGCGCGATATGCAATAAGTCTGATTCCTGTTAAGACTTATTTTCCGATATTAACTCTGATTACAAATATCCTCGGTGCCATACTAATTGGATTCGTTGTTGGAATTACCAGTAACCGAGAAAGTGTATCTGATAATACCATTCTTTTCTGGAAGACAGGGGTGTGTGGAGGTTTTACCACATTCTCTACATTTTCCCTTGAAGCTTTTAATTTGTTTGAGAAGAAACAATATATGAATGGCGGATTATATGTGGCACTGAGTTGTTGTTGCTGCATATTTGGAATTCTATGCGGAAAGAAACTTGCGACGATAATAAAACTTTGAATTTCAGT
>SVFV01000092.1 GCA_015056655.1 Butyrivibrio sp. | reverse complement strand
TTCTAGGCATCCATTTCAAAAAAATCGGATTATGAGTCTGATTTCAGAGGTTTAAGTTGTCATGAATAATTCAGGATGAATAATAAAAAAGTGGCAACGGATGCTATAGATAGTAAAAGCAAACTGATAAGCGATACTGCCGATAAAATCTGGGAGTACGCAGAGCTTTCCCTTGAGGAGTATAAATCCTGTGACCTATACTGCGAGGTTATGGAAAAAGAAGGCTTTGTGGTAGAAAAGGGTATCGATAATATTCCTACAGCTTTTTCTGCTAGCTTTGGAAATGGCAAGCCTGTAATTGGTATTTTGGCTGAGTATGATGCGCTTTCAGGGCTCTCTCAGAAGTGTGGTGTTGCGATAGAGGAACCTATTGTGCCAGGAGGAAGCGGTCATGGATGCGGACATAATCTGCTTGGTGCAGGAGCAATGGCAGCGGCTATCGGAATTAAGGAATATCTTGCAGAGTCAGGCAGAGAAGGAACAGTTATTTTATATGGCTGTCCTGGAGAAGAGGGTTGTGCGTCCAAGGCATTTATGGCCAGGGATGGAGAATGGAAAAAGCTCGATGCAGCTCTTACCTGGCACCCGGCTGATTGTAATGAGGTTGTGACTGGATCATCCAATTCATGCATACAGATTGAATATACATTCAATGGAATTGCATCTCATGCATCAGGAGCGCCTGAGAGAGGTAGAAGTGCACTTGATGCGGTAGAGCTTATGAATATCGGTGTACAGTTCTTACGTGAGCACATGAGCGACAGAGCGAGAGTGCATTATGCGATTACTGATGCAGGTGGAGTAAGTCCCAACGTGGTTCAGCCCAAGGCTAAGGTTTTATACATGGTAAGGTCAAATCACGTGGCTGAAGCAGTGGAACTCCAAAAGAGAGTTGATAAGATAGCGGAAGGCGCGGCTCTTATGACTGAGACAAGCTTTGAGAGAAGATTTGTGGATGGTCTTTCGGATACAGTAACCAACAGAGCCTTGGAGAAGGTTGCATATAAGAATTTTACTGAGCTAGGAGTTCCTAAGTATACAGAGGATGAGCTTTCGTATGCTAAGAAGCTTTCAGAAACCTATGACAATGGTGGCAAGGTATGTGGAATAGGTTCTGATCATGATTTTGAATATGCAGAAAAAGTAAAAGCATTGAAGGGTGATAGCACTGGAATGAACGCATTTTTACTGCCTCACTTTATGGGAGATGCTTTTGAGGCTTCTTCTACAGATGTGGGTGATGTGAGCTGGCAGTGCCCGACAGTTCAGGTTCATGTATCTGCCTGGCCTGATGGCTGCCCGGGACATAGCTGGCAGAATGTCTCATCAGCTGGCAGCACAATTGGTCATAAGGCAGCAGTTCATGCAGGAAAGATTCTGGCAGCAACAGCAATAGATTTGTATGAGAATCCGGAGCTTTTGCAGGAGGCATGGTCTGAGTTTGAAAAGAGAACAAAGGATGGATATGTTTGTCCTATCCCTGAGGGAGCAGTGGCGAAGGTATGATAAAGATTGATCTGATAACAGGATTCCTTGGAAGTGGCAAGACCACCTTCATCAGGGAGTATGCAAAATACCTTATGCAAAAAGGTGAGAAAATATGCATCATCGAAAATGACTATGGTGCTGTGAATATCGATATGGTGCTTTTGCAGGACCTCTATGGGGACAATTGCAATCTCGAGATGATAGTAGGCGGAGATGGCAAGGAAGCCCACAGGAGACGCTTTAGAACCAAGCTGATTTCCATGGGAATGAGTGGCTATGACAGGGTTATTATCGAGCCCTCTGGAATCTATGACGTGGATGAGTTTTTCGACGTGCTCTATGACGAGCCTTTGGACAGATGGTATGAGATAGGGAGTGTCATCTCGATTGTTGATGTAAATACTGTGAAGGCATTGGTGGGAGAATTGCCTGATGCGGATTTTGCTGAGCCTGTATATGGTGTGGGCAATATCAAGTCTGACAAGAATGATGGAAATGATGACAGAGATATATCTCGGTATGTGTTTATGTCTGAAATTGCAGGCGCTGGAAAGATAGTTCTTAGTAAACTTCCAATAGAAGATTGCAATTTGAATAATGGAAGTAAAGTGGGCTCTGAGGAAGTTGTAAAGACAACGATAAGAGGGGATATTAATTCGATTGTTGATGGTATAAATAAAATCCTTGCAGATTTTGGCCTTGGTGGTGAGAAGCCCTGGTTTGCCCTGGAGAAAGATATAATTGCAAAACCGTTCTCTGATTTTTCGGAGGAGGATTTTGAGGCGATTGAGAATTGTGGGTACAGGCACGCTTCATATGTAAAGATACCGGTTGAAGATCAGCAGTATAATCCGCTGTTTTACTTTGATGTTGAGATGCCTAAGGAAAAGCTTTCTGAGATAGCAGATGGACTATTTAAGGATGATAAGGCTGGCCACATTATAAGAATTAAGGGATTTGTAAAGACTTCAGAAGATGAGCAGGTTCGCATAAATGCTACAGAGAAGGGCATTGAGATAGCTCCAGTAGTTAGTAGCAGGAATGTGGTTATTATTATAGGAGAGAACCTCAATAAAGAGTACATAAATGAGGTATTTAAGGATTACTGCTCGCAGGTTTCACTATGATATTTAGCTGAAGTAGATTGAATATGGTCTGTATACGTATATGAAAATTGATATTGGAATCAGTGCTGAGGGTGAATGGAAATTGCTTGCGAGTGGATGCTTGGAGGAGTGGATATGGAATTTGAGGTTAGAAAGCTGGAATCAGACAGTGATAAAAAGGGGAAAGCTTATGTGCACTGGAAATCCTGGCACGAAGCCTATAGTGAGATTGTAAGTAAGGAATATCTCGAGAAGCTTTCATTAGAGAAGTGTGAGGAGATGGCATTTCGCTGGCCTGATAACACATATGTGGCTCTTGATTGGGATAAGGTTGTTGGCTTTGCCTGCTACTATGTTCATGATGATGATCCCAAAGTCGGAGAGATAAATGCTATTTATGTTTTGGCAGATTACTATGGAACCGGGGTGGCGCAGAAGCTGATGGAAGCAGGCCTTTCTGAGCTCTCTGAGCAGGCCAGGGTTGAGCTGTGGGTTCTAAAGGACAATCCAAGAGCTATCAGTTTCTATAAGAAGTTTGGTTTTACAGAGGACGGCACAGAGCAATACCTGGAGAGCATATCAGCTACCGAGATCCGGATGGTGAAAGGCTGACATGGGTATGGTTTGTAATGGATTTTGTTGATTGTAACTAAGATTATTGCTGATATGAGATGATGGCCAGACTGAAAATAATGACGAAATCGGATGTGAGCACGTAATTGAGAATTATCTTAGCACTTGCGTGTTGGACCTCATAAAAATTGTGACGCATTTAGTTATTTATTTGCTGCATGCGTGCTTAGTATCATAAATATGAATAATAATTATCTATATAGCGATAATAATATAGAATAATGACACGCAGAATAGCAAAAACAATAGAGTCTAGTGTTTGATCAGGGGATTACGTAGGAAATAAGCTGAATTTGATACACTCAGATGAATGCTACAATGGAATATGCGTGTTTACTTGCTTATATTAAGATAAATTTGGATTGAGTGAAAACTATATCCGGAAAGTATTCTCTGAGTTTCTCTGATAGATTCCGGAATGCTCATAAGAGGCTCCTTTCTATTAACGTAAAATTTCAGGTTTCAGTGTAAGAAAAGATAATTTGTATGAGATGAATTGGAATAAAAATAGTATTTATGGGGCTGTCGCTCTAGCAGTTCAAGATGATTAAATCATCAGGGCGAGGCCCCTTTTTCCAGTATACTTTATCTTC
>SVFV01000018.1 GCA_015056655.1 Butyrivibrio sp. | reverse complement strand
TAGGGCAAAAAACAACCCCAACCCCTCATGAGTGAGGGGCAGGGGAGTTGAGGTGCCGCAGGCACTTTTTTATTGCCTAAAAATTGGAGGAGAGAATGAAAGAAAACAATCTTGAGATACTATTTTTGGAGCCTGTCTGTAAGCACACCATCTGGGGTGGGACAAGGCTAAAGGATGAGTTTGGATGCAATGAAGAAGGAAATGATATAGGAGAGCTGTGGGGAATTTCGGCCCATCCAAGCGGTGATGTAACGGTTAAGGCAGGAAAGTATAATGGCATGCATTTATCTGAACTGTGGGAGAAGCACAGAGAGCTCTTTGGAGATGAAGAAAGTGATGTGTTCCCGCTCCTGGTTAAAATCATTGATGCCAGAGATGATCTCAGCATACAGGTTCATCCCGATGACAGGTATGCTGCAGAACATGAAAACGGGGCTCTTGGAAAGACTGAGTGCTGGTATGTCCTTGATTGTCCGCCGGAAGCAAGTCTTGTCATCGGGCACAGCGCCAGAGACAAAAGTGAACTGGATGAGCTTATAGATCAGGGCAGATGGGGACAGCTTATAAATAGGGTTCCCGTAAAGAAAGGTGATTTTTTGCAGATAGATCCCGGAACGGTGCATGCGCTTACGAAGGGCTGTCTTATTCTGGAGACTCAGGAAAACAGTGACATCACCTATCGCGTCTATGATTACGACAGACTTGAAGACGGGAAGAAGAGGGAGCTTCACCTTGAGCAGAGTAAGGACGTCATCATGACTCCGGCAAGACCAATAGAAGAATGCCTGGTTCCTGCATGCAAAAGGGACAGAAGAGCAAACACCCTTCACAGTATTTACGGATGTGAGTATTACCACGTCTATGAGATGAAGGTTGAAGGACGGGCACAGATTTTAGGTGTGTCTGAATTCATGCTGGTAAGTGTTGTGGAAGGATACGGTGAAGTAGATGGATGCGCCATCTCAAAGGGAGATAGTTTTATCTTACCAAAGGGATATGAGAAGGCGAGCCTTAAAGGCAACATGAAGATTATAGCTTCAACACCGGGGCAGAAGGAGCAGAGGAGAATAGGATGAAAAGAGATTACAGAGATGAATTTAGGAGATGGAAAGAGGCGGAGTTTGCGGTTAAGGTGTAAGCAGCTTGAAATGACTTTTCTTTGTTTCGATTATTCCTTCTTTCTGCATCTTGCCTAGTTCCTTAGAAAGGGCACTTCTTTCGAGGTTGAGGTAATCGGCGAGCTGTTGGCGGTCAAAGGGAATGTCAAATTCGGTGCTGTCATTTTGAAGGGCAAGAGTGTTCAGATATGACATCACTCTTTCACGGATTGTCTTAGGAGATGTGTGAAAGCTTCTGCCGGACAGATTAAGATTTTTCTTTGAAGATATTAACAGAAGATTGCGCAGGAATTTGTAATCCCAGGAATTCTGGCTCTCAGATGAGCTCAGGATTCCTTTTGTTTTGAGCAAAAGAATAGAACAGTCTTCGTTGGCTATGACATCAACCAGCATGGGAACATCCTCAAGAAGGGCGTAGGCCTCTGCAAAAAGCCCACCCTTTTCTACATGGCTTAGGATAGTCCTGTTCCCCCAAATATCATCACTTAGAATCGTGACACTACCAGATAATACGATTCCTATGACTCCGGGCTTGGAGCCGGCGTGGAGTATAATATCGTTCTTTTCATAAGACTGTATTTGGGCGTTCAATGATTTAAGCAAATCTTGAATTTCTTTATCTGTCATTCCTCTGAAAAGGGGAATTCTCTGTAGAATCGTAATATCCATTTGAACTCTCCAACATAGTCCCGAGCCTGGCTCTGAATTTTTCAAAATGTGGTTATAACAACATACTTATATAGTAAATCATATTAAACTGACATCATAAAAGCAAGGAGGTCAGGAAAATATGGTACGTAAGATAATAAAGATAGATGAGGATAAGTGCATCGGGTGTGGGATTTGCGCAAATGCATGTCACGAAGGGGCTATTGAGATGGTCGATGGTAAGGCCAAGCTTGTAAGGGAGAATTTCTGTGATGGCTTTGGCGATTGTCTTCCGGGATGTCCGACAGGAGCTATCACATTTGAGGAAAGGGAAGCTCCTGAATACGATGAAGCAGCTGTTAATAAGGCAAAAGAGCTAAAAGCTTGTCCGGATGGCCATCACGAGGGTCACACAGGTGGATGCCCAGGTTCAAGATTTATGAAGCTTGAGAAAAAAAAGAATCCAAAGGAGGATACAAACTTTACATTGGCAGACAGATTCGTTTCGCATCCTTCAAGACTTGAACAGTGGCCTTGTCAGATAAAGCTTCTTCCGACAACAGGAGATTTTTATAAGGGGGCAAAGCTCCTTATTGCTGCAGATTGCACAGCATATGCTTATGCCAACATGCATGAGGATTTCATGAAGGGCAAGATCACAATGATAGGGTGCCCTAAGCTTGACGAAGGGGATTACACTGAGAAATTGACAGAAATTATCAGCAGCAACGACATTGTAAGTGTTACGATAGTAAGGATGGAAGTTCCCTGTTGCGGCGGGCTTCAGAGAGCTGCTGAAAATGCAATAAAGAACAGTGGCAAGTTCCTTCCCTGGCAGGTTGTAACAATATCAAGAAACGGTGAAGTAATAGAATAAATGAAATTTATAAGGTAGTGGAAAAGGAGGAATAATAATGGCTGGATTAAATTACAGAAAGGTAGCTGTTATAGGTTGCGGATTTGTGGGTGCTGCTTCAGCATTTGCAATCATGGAAAGTGGACTTTTTTCTGAGATGGTGTTGATAGATGCCAATAAGGAAAAGGCTGAAGGCGAAGCTCTGGATATCAGTCATGGACTTCCTTTTGCCAAGCCGATGAAGATATATGCAGGTGAATACAGGGACATAGCAGATGCATATATTATTGTGGTGACAGCAGGCGCCGGACAGAAACCAGGAGAGACCAGGCTTGATCTGGTAAAAAAGAATGTAGGCATCTTCAAGTCCATCATACCCCAGATAGCTGAAGTCAACAAAGACGCCATAATGCTGATAGTCGCTAATCCTGTGGATATCCTTACTTATGCTGCGAAGCAGCTTTCTGGTTATCCTGAACACAGAGTGTTTGGATCAGGAACAACTCTTGATACAGCGAGATTTAAGTATCTTCTTGGGGAGCATCTTTCTGTGGACAGCAGGTCTGTACACGCTTTCATAATCGGAGAGCATGGTGACAGTGAGATTGCAGCCTGGAGCAGTGCGAATGTTTCAGGAATTCCAATCAATGATTTCTGTGAGATGAGGGGACACTTCAACCATGAAGCTGCTATGAAGGAGATTGCTGAGAATGTTAAGAACAGTGCTTATGAGATAATCGAGAAGAAAGGAGCTACTTACTACGGCATTGCAATGTCTGTACGCAGGATATGCGAAGCAATCGTTCGCGATGAAAAGACCATCCTTCCGGTATCGAGTTTGCAGCATGACAACCATGGCATTTCTGATGTGGCACTGAGTATGCCAGCAATAGTTGGAAAAGACGGCGTGGAGAGCACAGTTCCAATAAGCCTTAATGATACAGAAACAGAGGCTTTAAGAGCTTCTGCTGATACATTAAAAAATGTAATAGAGGAAGTACTTTAAAAAGATATCTAAGAATACTATAGCTATCCTAAGTTATTATATAGTGATCACTGAGGAAGATATTTGCCAGGTATTGAAGAATCTTCCTGCACCAAGTTATAAAAAATTTAAGGATATAGAAGAAATATGATTACACACCCCATACCACCGGTGTATGATGAAAACTCAAAAGTGTTAATATTGGGAAGCTTCCCTTCTGTGAAATCAAGGGAGGCTTGCTTTTTCTATGGGCATCCGCAGAATCGGTTTTGGAAGCTGATGGCTGCTATATTTGAAGATAAGCTTCCAGAGAATATCGAGGAGAAAAGAGCGTTTCTGTTACGACATAACATAGCAGTATGGGATGTTATAAAATCCTGTGACATAACAGGCTCATCAGATGCCAGTATCAGGAATGTTGTGCCTAATGACCTTGGTATAATACTGAATGCTGCCAACATCAGAAATATTTATGTAAATGGGAAAACGGCTTACAAGTACTATGAAAAGTACACAAAGCCACTCATTCAGCGGGATGCAATATGCCTTCCTTCAACAAGCCCGGCCAATGCTGCTTGGAATATGGAACGGCTGGTAAGTGAGTGGAAGGTCATTATAGAATAGGAAATAACTATATTTAGAAAAAAAGAATAGGGGAGAAAGGAATAATCCAATCTTCTTTCTAACAGGATTGGATTACATGGGGAATATGGAATACAATTGTGGATTTACTAATGATAATAAGTGGTTTAGATATCGTGCGGCGGCAATAATCGTAGAAGAGGGCTGCGTTTTATTTGCCGGGAATGAAAAAGATGATTATTACTATTCTATAGGCGGAGCTGTTCATATGGGAGAGACCGCTGAGGATGCAGTGAAAAGAGAAGTTTTTGAAGAGACTGGAATAAAGTATGAATTGGACCACCTTGCTGTAATTCATGAGAATTTCTTTAATGAAAACATGGGAGCATTAAAGGGAATGGACTGTCATGAAATTGCTTTTTACTTCATGATGAAGCCTAGAGGGACAAAGGAACTTAACAGTGACAGCTATACGCAGGGAGTGAGGGAGAGCATGCACTGGCTTCCTATTTCCGAGCTTGATAATTACAAAGCATTTCCTACGTTTATGAAGGACTATCTGCAAACAGAGCACACTGGTGTTGAACATATAGTAACAGACGAAAGAATTCAGAAAAAAATGGTTGACAAAATATAGGTAACATATTACATTTATCTCAAACATGTAATATGTTACCTATTTATTTGCGGCAAATACTGAGGATATAAAGAATGAATTATGATGAAGCTATGAATATTGGCAAGGTGGAGTTTGGCCAAATGCCGCCACAGGCGTTTTTGCTGGGCTTATTAAGTGCATTTGACAACAGATACCAGGCTGTAGCTGACAACTACTTCAAAGAGATTACCTGGAAGCAGTTCTTTGCAATTATCTGCATAAACCTTTGCAAGGAACCGCCTACACTCAATGATCTTTCAGACGTAATGGGAAGTTCTCATCAGAATGTGAAGCAGATTTTGATAAAGCTTGAGAAAAAGGGCTTTGTAACAATGGTTCCGGATGAGAAGGACAAGAGAAAGCAAAGGATATTTATAACAGATAAATGTCGGGAGTTTTCGCAAAAGAGTGACAGGCAGAATCCAAACAGTCAGGCAATCATTAGTAAAATCTATGAAGGAATTGATGAAAAGAACCTTATGACAACTATTGAAACTATCATGCATATGGAAAGGAATTTAAGCAAATTATGAAAACATTAGTAATTTACACATCACAGACAGGTTTTACAAAAAGATATGCTCAGTGGATAGCAGAGAGGATGAATGCAGACATTTTTGATGTAAAAGATGTTCAGAAGAAGGACAACAGTTTTTTTGCAGAATATGAAGCAATCGTATATGCTGGCTGGTGTATGGCAGGGAAAGTTGCTAAGGCTAACTGGTATCTTGAGAAGGCAAAAGAATGGAAGGGCAAAAAGCTTGCGGTAGTGGCAGTTGGAGCAGCTCCTAATGATTTTGAGCAGACTGAGATTGCGCTTAATAATATTCTTACTGATGAGCAGAAGACTTATATTAAGGCATTCTACTGTCAGGGCGGTCTCAACTATGAAAAGATGAATCTTGCATCAAAACTTGCAATGAAAGCCTTTGCAGGTAGTTTGAAAAAGAGTAAGGATCCAAAGCAAAGAGGTATGGGAGAAATGGTTGATCACTCCTATGATGAATCTGACATTAAGTTCATTGAACCGATTATTGCATTTTTGCAAGAAGCAGTTGTAGCATAAAGGAAGCAGTGCTGTACATGTGATTACAAGATTATTGGAGGAACTTTAATGGAAGAAAAGGCACATAAGAGAAGGGTTCACTACTCTGGAAAGTACCCTAAGAAGTTTGAGGAAAAATATAAAGAGCAGAACCCTGAAAAATATGCTGATACTGTGGCGCATGTAATTGCCAAAGGTTCAACTCCTGCAGGTATGCATATTTCCATTATGGTAAAGGAAATCCTTGAGTTCCTTGATATTAAGCCGGGACAAAAGGGACTGGATTGCACCCTTGGATATGGCGGACACACCTCCAAAATGCTAGAAAAGTTAGAGGGAAACGGATGCATTTATGGACTTGATGTCGATCCCATAGAATCTAAAAAGACTGTGGAAAGAATAAGAAAAGCAGGATTTGGAGAGGATGTATTTCAGTTCAGACTCACTAATTTTGCCAACATAGATGAGGTTGCAGCAGAAGTAGGAAAGTTTGATTTTGTTCTGGCTGATCTTGGCGTATCTTCCATGCAGATTGATGATCCTAAGAGAGGATTTTCCTACAAGATAGATGGACCGCTTGATCTCCGCCTTGACCCTGACCATGGGGAGTCCGCTGCAGAGAGGCTTCACAACATTACTAAAGAAGAGTTCATAGGAATGATGATAGAAAATTCAGATGAACCCTACGCTAAAGAGATAGCAGATAAAGTTTTTTCTCTTATGAACAAGGGACAGGCCATGGACACCACAACAGAGCTTAGGGAAGCGATAGAGTCTGCATTGTGGAAGGTTCCCAAAGAGGAAAAGGACCAGGCAATAAAGAAGTCCTGCGCGAGAGTGTTCCAGGCACTGAGAATAGATGTAAATAGTGAGTTTGAGGTTCTTTATGCTTTCCTTGAAAAGCTGCCGAACATACTTAATCCCGGGGGACGTGTAGCGATACTTACTTTCCATTCCGGAGAAGACAGACTGGTTAAAAAGTCCTTTAAGGAACTGAAGAAAATGGGCGTATACAGCGATGTTTCAAGCGATGTTATAAGACCTTCTCAGGAGGAGTGCAGACTTAATCCCAGAAGCAAATCTACAAAAATGAGATGGGCTATAAAACAGTAAAAATATGTATATTTAATGGAGTTCTTGTGGATTAAGAAGACAGAGTTAGTGGTCCAAAAGAGGATGACTAATTATTTGCCAGAGTGATAAGGGGGATAAAATGGGTATCGTATACAAAAAACTTACAGAGGCAGAACTTGAGACTTTCATTGATATGAGAATCACTCAGTTAACGGAAGAGTATGTGGTTTCAGGGAGACAGGTTCCAGAGGGAGTGGACTTAAAGTCAGCTCTTTTTGACTTTTATCACAGGCATATGGCTGATGGAACCTTTGTGTCATGGCTTGCGATGGATGGCGATAAAATTATTGGGACCAGTGGAATGTCATTTGTGGAGAAGCCGCCGTATTTCACATGCCCATCCGGAAAACTTGGACTTCTCTCAAGCATGTACACAAACCCAGACTACAGAAGAAAAGGTATAGCCAAGGAACTCCTTAGCCGCGTTGTTGAGGAGGCAAGAGCCTACGGCTGCGGAGCGGTACATATCACTGCTTCGGATATGGGAGTTAAGCTTTATACTGCCTTTGGATTTAAGCATAATGGGAATTTTATGATGTATAACCTGTAAGGAAAGGACATGGAGGAATTAAATTGATTACTAAAGCGGACAGAGAATCAGTGGGGATATGATTGACTATGCAAATAAGTATCTTAAGGAGAAGGTGATATGCCATTACTAATTTTGAGGAGATAAGTATGGAAGCAAAAAACATAATTAAGGGACTTTTTGTAGTAAGAATATGTTTGTGGATTGTGGCACTTGGATCAACAATCTATTGGATCAATTACTCAAGGGTTCTCCACAGTCAGGGAATATATGCTCCTGAGGAGTATTCACCGCTTTTCAGACCGGTGTTTTATACCTGTCTGATAATTACAATAGCTGCGATCTGCCTTAGCTTTTTCCTGCATTCAGTTGGTAAAAAGTTAAAGAAAAAGAATAATCTGTAAAAAGTCTGTTGACCTTGCCCTTGGGGCATGCCATATCATCATAAAAAAGTGATATGTATATGGAGGAGGACGTTATGGCAGGACAAATGACACATATGGAAATTGCATATGAACTGGCAAGCCGGCTTCATATGGATGAAGGCAGAGAAGAGTTTATCATGGGCTCTGTGGCACCTGATGCAGTGCATTATACTGAGCCTTTCAGGACAGAGAAAATTCATACGCATCTGTGTGAAAACGTCGGAGCGTGGGGACATGCGGAGAACTATGATGTATGGCTGGGGAACATCAGAGAGTTCTGGAATAAGTATGTTACTACTGAGACTGACGCAAAGAAAAAGGCGTTTTTAATGGGGATTTGCGTGCACTGTCTTACGGATTACTGGAACGACCTTATGGTGTGGAAGGTATGTCAAAAGAAGATGATGCCGCCTATGAACTTTGATGAGTTCAAAGAGGCTTATTATCCTGAAGCACAGAGGCTGGACAGGTGGCTATATCAGGTAAGCGGATGGTCAGAGAAAATCATGAAGCTTTTTAATAATGCCAAGGTGATGGGCTTTAAGGACTATGTAAATGAGGCGGAGCTTTATGAACTGAAGGACTATCTCATTAACACGCAGTATAATCTGCAGGGGACCGTAGATGTCTCAGATCACAAGTACTATAAATCCGATCATCTTCTTAACTTTATTGCCGAGGCTACGGATAAAATCCATGAGCAGCTTCAGGAGCTGATGATAGCGTAAATAAAAAAAGCAAAAAATTATAGAGGGGAAATAAAACGTATAGGAGGAGAAGGTATGTATCCAACTAGGGAGGAAGCAGAAAGACTGCTTATTGAGGCTGAGGAATGTAATCCAGGCCCTTGGGGGAATCACAGCAGAGTGGCTGCGCACTGTGCAGAGGAAATCGCAAAAAGATCAGGACTTAATCCTGATAAAGCTTATGTCTTAGGGCTTTTGCACGATATTGGAAGGCGATTTGGAAAAAGACATTTGGGACATGTATCTGATGGTTATTCATACATGATGTCACTTGGATACGACGAGGTCGCAAGGGTGTGCCTTTCGCATTCATTTAATGACGGAGACATAAATAAGTATGTGGGGGACTTCGACACAACTGAAGAAGAGACAAAGCTTATAAAGGATGAACTAGAGGCCCTTGTACAGGATGATTATGACCTTCTCATAAATATATGTGATGCTATATCAGGATCAGATGGTGTTATGGACATGATTGACCGAATGAACGATGTGAAGAGGCGATATGGCGGATATAATCAGGAAAAATGGGATAAGAACCTTGAACTTCGGACTTATTTTGAAGAAAAAATGGGTATGGATCTCTACGAAGCTGTAGATAAAGAGAATTTCAAAGTTGTAAGAATAAGATAAGACATCATTGGGAGGCATAAAATGGCACAGGAAGCTCTTTTAGAAAAGGAGAACTACAAAACATCAAAGAATCTGGAGGACAGAATTAGTCTTCACGATAAATATTCAACTAATAAACAGGGATTTACGAATTTTATCATTTCTCATTATGAGCTAGAGGATGGAATGAGAGTGTTAGAGCTTGGCTGCGGCACAGGCGATATGTGGATGGGAAGAGATGAGCTGGTATCAAAGTGTTCGAAGCTTGTACTTTCCGATTTTTCAGAAGGCATGCTGGAAACAACAAAAAAGAATCTTGCAGACTATGAAAATATTGAATATGAAGTAATAGATATTCAGGATATTCCCTTTGAGGATGACAGTTTTGATGTAGTTATGGCACATATGATGCTTTACCATGTGCCGGATATAGCAAAGGGAATATCAGAAGTCAGAAGAGTGTTAAAGCCAGGTGGAACTTTCTACAGTGCAACCTATGGTGAAAATGGGATAATGCCTTATGTGTGCTCACTTTTAAAGGAATACAACATTGAGCAAAGACTTAACACCAGATTCACAATACAAAATGGCAGGGCGCAGCTTGAGGAGTTCTTTGACGATGTCCGTTTTTCGGAATACGAGGATTCACTTGCTGTGACAAACATTGACGACCTCGTTACCTACATGTATTCACTTGTGAGTATGACAGATATTCAGGGACTTCCGAGGGAGGATGTAAAGAGAGTTTTAGAAAGCCACATGGTTGACGGAGTTCTGAACATACCAAAAGAGTACGGAGTTTTTATTTCCAGATAAAAATGTGGTATCATATATATAAGGCAAAGGTGCTTTAAAGCGGAGTACCTTTGCCTTTTTCTATTGGCAGAACTTCATCTAATGAAGGGGGCAAAATATGGCTGCATTTGACAGAGTGTGTTCCGGAATACCGCAGATGGATCAGGTTTTTGACAATATAAGACTTGGGGATAACGTAGTCTGGCGTGTGGATAATCTTGAGGAGTTTGGGCTCTTTGTAAAGCCCTATGTAAAGCAGGCTATAGAGGATAAAAGAAACCTGATTTATATCAGATTTGCTGCTCATGAACCGCTTTTAGAGGAGCAGGAAGGGCTCAAGATTGTGAACGTGGAACTGAACCACAGATTTGAGAATTTCACTGTGGAGATTCACGAAATCATTAGCAGGGAAGGTCGGGATGCTTTCTATGTATTCGATTGCCTTTCTGAGCTTCAGACTGCCTGGGCGACGGACCTTATGATGGGTAACTTTTTCCAGGTGACATGCCCATATCTGTTTATTCTTGATACGGTGGCGTTCTTCCCGCTTATCAGAGGAAATCATTCTTTTCAGGCTATTGCCAAGATCAGGGACACAACGCAGCTTTTTCTTGATGTATATTCCGATGATAAAAATGTATATGTAAGACCGGATAAAATCTGGAACAGATATTCTGAGACCATGTTTTTGCCGCAGCTTTATAAGCCTGAAACAGGCGAGTTTAAGCCAATTCTTGATGGAGTTATGGCTAGCCATTTCTATCAGGTTCTTGGAAAAAATGGCTCACTTACTGACAGTGATAATATGGACAGTTGGGACAGGATCCTATAATTGTAAGATCCAGCTCAATTCTGGAGGATGGCTTTGGGAATGCCTTTGCGGGGAAATATGAGTCTGTTTTCTGCTCAAATACCGGAAGTATGGAGCAAAGAGTTGAGGAGCTGGAAAATGCTATCCGAATAGTTTATGCAAGCACCATGAGCAGGTCAGCTCTTGATTACCGAAGCAGACGTGGGCTTCAGGCAAGGGATGAGCAGATGGCACTTCTTATTCAGAGGGTTTCAGGCTCTTACTATGAAGAATATTACATGCCCTGCGCAGCAGGAGTTGGCTATTCCTATAGCCCATATAAGTTCATGGAATCGATCGACCAGGCAGCAGGCATGCTTCGTCTTGTCATGGGACTTGGAACTTCTGCTGTTGATAGAACGGAAGGCTCATATCCTAGGCTTGTAAGTCTTGATAAACCAACTGCCACAACTGCAAGAAATTCCATAGAAAAGCATCAGTACTCCCAGCGAAAGCTTGAGCTTATGAACAGAGCAACGAGGCAGCTTGAGAGGGTTACGCTTGATGACGTGAAGAAATATATGCCATTTTTCCTAAAAATGCTTTTGTTAGAACATGATACAGATACAGAGAGAGCGAGAGAACGCTCTGCGCCAAGGTATAAAAGAGCCCTCATCTGGCGACTATAGGCTGCCGGATGAGGGCTATATCATTTAGCTTATTTTATCAATCCTAAGTGTTTTGCAACTAAATCAACAGTTTCATCGACGCTTCTGTTGTTATCACGCTCAAGCCAGAAAAATTCGCTTTCTTTTATGGCATGATAGTGATCAAGGTTAAGCGAAGTGAGTGTCTCATTAACAGTCCTCTTTGCCTTTTCAAAGTCAGTAGCACTGTGGATGAAATCACTGAAATCCTGATGGTCAGGACGATTGCAGTAATCATCAACGATATCATTGGGCTCTTTTATCATGAAGGCAATTCGAGATGGATCTGAAAGTAGCTTGGCCTGATCCAAAGTGAGGTGACAGTCACAGATTATTGGATTATTCTCAGAAGCTCTGATGAGATCTAAGATTACAAAATCCAGCTGCTCGCGAGTGTTTTCAAGAAGCCAGTTTTTATACTCCTCTACACTTCTTCCAAAGAATTCATCTGCGTTTGCAAAGCACTTGTTCATGTTTGGCTG
Organism: Butyrivibrio sp.; assembly: GCA_015056655.1. Taxonomy (GTDB): domain Bacteria; phylum Bacillota; class Clostridia; order Lachnospirales; family Lachnospiraceae; genus Butyrivibrio. The sequence goes on along the minus strand of SVFV01000018.1, from coordinate 56,227 downwards.
ATATTTAGGATCAGACATTCTCTGATGAGCAGGAAATCTTTCATCAATGTCAAAAACTTCAATACCAAATTTTTTGCCAAGTGCCATGGAAATGGTTGTCTTTCCTCCACAGGGGGTTCCTGCGATAAAATAAACGTTACGTAAATACTCTTTAATTATATTGTCTGCAAATATCATAATTGTTCTCCTTGAAATAATAGTTTAGTCATCGGGTAAAAATGCTAGCATGAAACTATTATTCAAAAGCTTCATGCAATTAGATATTTCTCAGCTTTAAAAATGCAACCATTGTAGGGTCCTCCTTTCAAATAAAAAAATTACTAAAGTAGTGTATCACATAATAAATGCTTCTCATAGCCCATAACGTTAGATATAATAAGGATTGTTGATGAAAAAAGATATTTCCGACCGGAATTTATCAGGGATAAACTGACATACGTATAGGAGAACAGGACTATGAACGATTTTATGTATTTTGCACCTACAAAAGTTGTGTTTGGAAAAGGCGTAGAGAATAAGGCAGGAGAGGTGGCTTCTTCCTATGGTAAAAAGGCACTTCTCGTTTATGGAAAGGGAAGCGTGGTTAAGTCTGGGCTTCTTGATAGAGTAAAGAAATCTCTTGATGAGGCAGGTGTAGCTTACGAAGAGTTTGGCGGAGCAAAGCCCAACCCTACACTTGCCCATGCAGAAGAGGGTGTTAAAAAGGCAGTAGATTTTGGCGCTGAGATGGTAATTGGAATTGGCGGAGGAAGTGCCATTGATACAGCTAAGGCTATCGCTCATGGCGCAGCAAACCCTGATGAAAAGCTTTGGGATCTTTGGACAAAGAAGGTTCCTCTTACTAAATCGCTTGTGGTTGGTGCAGTTCTCACTATGCCGGCAGCAGGAAGTGAAATGAGTGATTCTGCTGTACTTACTAATGAAGAGATTGGTAAAAAGGCCGGAATAAACACAGATTTTAACAGATGTCATTTTGCAATCATGAATCCTGAGCTTGGAAGCACACTCCCCAAGTATCAGTTGGCAGCAGGTATCACTGATATCATGATGCACACCATGGAGAGATACTTTATCCCTGGAATCAAGTGCGATATGACAGACGAAATTGCAGAAGGTCTTATAAGATGTGTCATAAACAATGGTAAAAAGGTTCTTGAGAATCCTTCTGATTATGATGCAATGGCAGAGATTTTCTGGGCTTCAAGCCTTTCCCACAATAACCTTACAGAGTGTGGAAGAGGAAAGGATTTCTCTGTTCATAAGCTTGGTCACGCCCTGTCAGCAAAATATGACGTAACTCATGGCGCATCACTTGCATCCGTTTGGGGAGCATGGGCTAAGGACTTATATAAGGAAGCACTTACCAGATTTGTAAAATTTGCAAATAAGGTATGGAACATAGAGGGTGATGACGAAGAAACAGCCCTTATGGGTATTGAAAAGACAGTTGAGTTCATTAAGTCAATTGGCATGCCTACAACCTTAAATGATCTTGGAGTAGAAATTTCTGATGAGGATCTGAAGGCTCTTTCACTTGATGCAACAATGAATGATACTGTTAAGCTTACAAGAATACGTCCACTTGATGCTGAGGCTGTATACAAAATATATAAAGATGCATTATTATCTTAAGGGAATTTTATTGATTGGAGTTTTTTGAGGTGAAGAATAGTAGTTTAAAGACAATAATTGTCATGCCTGTAGCAAATGAAGCTGACACAATGGAGCAGGTAATTGACGAGATATTTGCACAGGGGTTTGAAAATCTGTATTACTATCCGGTGATAGACGATTTTTCCAAGGATGATACCGAAAAGATAATAAGAAAAAAAGCAGAAGAAAATCCTAACATCAAGCTTATATATTATAAGGAATCAAAGGGTGTAATCAGTTGTTACTTAGAGGGTTATAGACAGGCTCTTGCTGATGGGGCTGACAGGATAATAGAGATGGATGGTGGATTGAGCCATGATCCCAAGCAGCTTCCTCAGTTTATGGAAAAGCTTGATGAAGGTTACGACTGTGTATGGGGATCAAGATTCACTAAGGGCGGCGGAGTAAGTGATCTTCCGCTGTACAGAAGGCTTCTTAGCGGAGGCGGAACAATCCTCTCTAATCTTGTTCTTGGCACTACATTAAAGGATATGACCAGTGGCTATGAAGCTTTTCAGAGAAAAGTTCTTGAGTCGATGGACCTTGATCAGATAATGTCCACAGGTCATATGTACCAGACAGAGATGCGTTTTTATTGCAGAAAGCTTAACTGCATAGAAGTTCCGATTCATTATGTGGGATCATCCACAGGACTTAAAGCTTCCACAGTAATGGAGGCGCTTTCTATACTATTCAAGCTAAAAAAGCACGAAAAGTGTGTTTGGAAAAAGAAACAGAAATAAACGTTTAGACGATATAATTATAATGTAAAGAAAAGTGATCGAAGCATGGTAAAGACAAAATATCTTATCCTGGGTGCAGGACCTTCGGGACTTACTCTTGGAAGAAGTCTCAAGGATAAAGGAATTACAGATTTTATTATTTTGGAAAAAGAAAATGAAGCAGGTGGACTTTGCAGATCCATGGATGTTGATGGAAAGCCTCTTGATATAGGTGGAGGACATTTCCTTGATGTCAGAAGACCAAAGGTCTGTGAGTTTATGTTCAGATTCCTGCCTGAAAACGAGTGGAATGTTTTTGACAGGGATTCCAGAATAAGAGTACATGGCTGTGAGATAGAGCATCCTTTTGAGGCGAACATCTGGCAGCTTCCTGAGAATATTCAGGAGAAGTACCTTGATTCCATAAAGAAGGCTGGCTGTAACAATGGAGAGCCAAAGCCTGAGAAATTCACAGATTGGATCAGATGGAAGCTTGGAGATGAGATAGCTGAGAACTATATGCTTCCATATAATAGGAAGATGTTTTCAGAGACTTTGGATGAGCTTGGTACCTACTGGCTTGAGAAGCTTCCTAACGTAAGCTTCGAGGAAACCTTACAATCCTGCAGGGAGCATAGGAGCCTTGGAACCCAGCCTGGACATGCCAGGTTCTATTATCCAAAGGAATATGGCTATGGAGAGCCGTTTGTAAGAATAGCTGAGAGTATGTCTGAGAACATGGTATATGCAGCTGTCAGCAAAATCTCATTAAAGAATAGAATAGTGACTGATATAAATGGTGAAGAGTATTATGCAGATAAAATAATAACCACTATCCCATGGGATGCAGTCACGGTTGTAGATACACCAGAAGAAATAACAAATGCTATTTCAAAACTCAAGCATTCATCAGTAGAAATAAGGTATGTGGAGGATTCTCCGGAAAGCGAATCCCATTGGATATATGTTCCGGATCCCGATATCCCGTACCACAGAATTCTTTGCAGATGCAATTTCTGCCTTGACAGCAAGGGTTACTGGATTGAGACTGTAAAGAAAAGAGCTGAAAGCTATAGAGATTCAGATATAAGCGAAAACTTCGCCTATATGAACGAGTATGCATATCCTCTTAATACCATAGATAAGAGAGAGAACATTGCTACTATCTTAAAGGGAGCTTCAGAATATGGAGTTATAGGACTTGGAAGATGGGGAGAGCACGAGCATTATAACTCAGATGTTGTCATGGAAAGGGCAATGGAGCTTGCAGATAAGCTGTAATTAGTAGAAGAAAAGGCAGATATAAATGAAAAAAATAATGAAAGTTATTCTTTGCATGATGGCATTGATGCTGTCATGCGGAATTCTTTTTGGATTATCAAGACAGACTGGATTAAAGAATAAGTCGGAGGATGTAAAGCCTCCGCTTTTTGATACACCCTCTTATATAGAGCTTAATGAAGGCGAATCCCTTCTGGTTAAAATAACAGGAGATATTAACTGTAAGCTGGGAAGTCTCTCGGCTGTACTGGTTAACACTGATGCTGAGGGAACTGGACAGATCAGTCTTTCCCTTAAGAAGGATGATGGAGAGATTATATTCGAGACAGTAATGGAGGAGGCTTCAATAACTGTTGGCGATTGGACAGAACTGGGAACACCTGAATTTGATCTGGAGAAGGGAGTAAGCTACGAGCTTCTCATAAAAGCGGATGGTTGCAATCCATACTTCATTAAGACTCAGAAGGAAGCTACTAATAAGTCACTTCCCTTCTCAGAGGCGGTTTATAAAATAACAAAAGATAACGTTACTTCTGACGAGCTTGAGAATGGTGTTTCCATAGGAACATCTGTTATATCTGATAAGGCACTGACCTATGGAGATATCTTTTACTATTCGATTCCGATTGTAATTTTACTGACCATAGTATTTATTATGTTTGTAATCCTGGGCACAGATGGAGTAAAGAATCTTGTGCTCAAAATACCATTTGAAATGATTCTTGATAAAGCAGGTAATGATATTTTTCTTGTGATCCTCTTTATTACCATTTGCTTTTCAATAATGATTAATGGATATCTGGAAGGAATTAACATAAGTGCTGATTCGGCGGGGTATCTTAGAGAAGCTGTTAATATGGCAGCTGGAAATGGATTTAGGTACGATGGAATAGCTGGCTATAATAACACGTGGTTTGCAAACTGGCCCATTCTTTACCCCATGATGATAGCATTCGTGATGAAAATCACAGGCACAGAAGTGTACTTTGCTTCTAAGATCTTATCAATGATATTGGTGGCGATACTGATTCTTGTGCTCAGACTTACCTATAAAAAGGATGCGTGGTTCTATGCGCTGTTCATGTCCAACCTTGGACTTATGTATTTGTACTGGTATTCATGGAGTGAGCTGCCGTTCATACTATTTATGGTATTGTTCTGTCTTAGCCTGTCTGCTGTTATTAAGGACGAGGATATAAATATCAAAAGATATGCATGCCTTGGGATAACAATAGTATTGTGCTTCCTTACAAGATATTTTGGAATGTTCTGCTTTGGAGTCATGGGAATATATATCCTGGATTCAATGATCAGAAGATTTAGAGATGAAAGAAATAAAAACAACTCGTTATTTGTAAGGCTGTTTTCTAAGCAGACTATAGCCTTGATAATAACATCAGTTATATCTGGCTTTGGATGTCTTGCCTACATGATAAATAATAAGATACAGAACGGTATGCCATCGGGTGTCAGCAGATCCATGTGGTGGGATGACTACCAGAGCCTTACCAATGATCTGATAAAGGCTCTCCTTGCAGAGTTCTTTAATATATTCCACTTAGAGACACCGGCGTACATCAGTGGGCTTTCTTATGATAAGGGAGCTTTGATTGTGATAATGCTTGTTATTATAGCGGCAGTATTTGTTGTCAGGAGATGTAAAAGTCATACAAGGGCATCGGCACTTATAACAACATCTGTTATTTATTATGGTATGTTCATTGTGATCAGATACTTCTCATCTATGGACACCTTTTACTATCGCTTCTTTGCTCCGGCCACCTTCCTTTTTACACTTGGAGTAGCTGAGCTGTTGATAAATGACATTAAGGAAAAGAACCTCAGTAAATATATCCTGACTATAGCAATCGTTCTTTTTGCAATATTTGCCTGCAGCGATCTTACAGACCATATTACAAAAAACAAGCTTTCCTACTATGATATAGTGCAGATGTCATGGGACGAGGATTATGCTGAGATACCTGATCACAGTGTTGTGATATTCAGCACATTGGATTACAGATCCCTGTTTTACAGACCAGATGTCGTAGAGGGAACAATTAATCCTGATGATACTATGGATTCATTAAGGGACAGATATTATGGAAGCAACTTCATGTGCATACTTACAGATGATGCCATAGCAATGAGGGATGCTGACTTTTATGACAACAGCATAGAGATGGCCATTGATGAAGGGCTAAGTAATGCTGGAAAATACTGCGTAATAGAACTATCAAGATAATTAAGAGAAGGCGTTTATTTTCGTAATTGTGATACAATATAGAAAAAAGTTTACGGGTAGTCTTATATGGGGATAAGTGGCAATAATAAAAACAGAATACTCTTTGTTTCCTGCATTGTCCTAATGCTTTTGTCACTTCTCATGGGCGCAGTTTCGATATTATATTTCTGGCCCATGATCTACCCTCTTTTATTCACTTTCAGTTTCGCACTCTTTTTGGTATTCGGAGTGTATATTTATGTCTCCGTCAGAAGACAGAGTGTTTACGAGAAGCTTCGCCATGAAAAGGAAGAAGTGGAACGTGAAGCAGAAAGAAAAATCGAATACTTTGCGAATATGTCCCATGAAATAAGAACACCCATCAATGCAATCATGGGATATAACGAACTTATCTTAAGGGAATATAATGATCCCGCTCTCAGGCAGTATGCAAATAACATCAGATCAGCTGCCAATTCACTTCTTGCAATAGTAAATGATTCACTTGATTATTCCCGCATAGAGGCAGGTAAAATGAAGCTTTTTCCTGCTGAATATGACTTGGGAATAATGATAGAGGAGCTTGTTAACATGACAAGGCCCAGGGCCCTTACTAAGGGACTTGAGCTTAAATGCTATGTCAATGAGAATATTCCCAGGGTTCTTTATGGAGATTCAGACCGAATCAAGCAGTGTGTAATTAACATCCTTACCAATGCTGTTAAATATACAGTTGAAGGTGAGATAGTTCTTGCTGTGGATTTTGAGAAGCTTTTAGATGAAAGTGAAAATGGAAAAGAAGAGATTTTACTTAAAATAGCAGTAAGAGATACCGGAATTGGTATAAAAGAAGACAATCTGATGACGCTGTACAAGCCTTTTGAGAGAATCGATGAGGAAAAGATAAAGTCTGTAGAAGGCACAGGTCTTGGAATAACCATTGTTAAGAAGATTCTGGATTTGATGGGTTCAAAGCTTGAGGTTGAAAGTGTTTACGGCGAAGGAAGTAATTTCCATTTCACCATAAAGCAGGAGGTTTTGAGCTCTGATCCTATCGGAGATTTTGAACAGCTCTATACAGAAAAGATAGTTGCACAGTATGCATACAGAAATCGCTTTATTGCACCTGGAGTAAGAATACTTGTTGTTGATGATGCAGAGATGAACCTTTCAGTTATGGAAGGACTCCTTAAAAATACAAGGATTCATATTGATTCTGCTTTAAGTGCCCAGACGGGTCTTGAGCTTGCGGAGAAGAATAAATATGATCTTATTTTCATTGACCTTCGAATGCCTGGAATAAATGGTGTTCAGATGTGTGACATTCTAAAGGGTGGAAATAAGGCTGAAGATAAGAAAAAGACAAGAGAAGTCAGAAATCTGATAAAAGATTCAAAGGATACAAAGTCTGAGAATGATGCAAATGAGGATTCAAGACTAAAGAACGCAGATACACCCTGTATTGCGCTTACTGCAGGAGCATTGCAGGAGGTAAATGCTGACTATATCAAACAGGGCTTTGCTGATTATCTGTTAAAGCCTATTGCTTACAAGGAGCTGGAGATGATCCTTATGCATTATCTTCCGGCTGACAAGTTATTAAATGTAGAAGAAAAGAACGAAGATAAACCGTTGTTCATGACAGAAGGCAAGCTTATTGAAGCTATGGAAGTCTTAGAGCGCAGGAGTAGAACGTGAATCTGGTATTTAACATTTATCTTGAACTTGCGGCGTTGCCGCTGGATATCATATTGTGCGTGTATTTCTGGCATAAGTACAGAGATAATACGAGAATCAACAGAGAGTTCAGACTGCTCTCTGTCCTTGTTACGCTCGGAACCTTGGTGGATGTCATGGATGCAGTGATAATAGGCTTTGGAGATCAGATTCCAGGGGGTATCAGATTCCTGCACAATACTCTGGATTATGCGGTTGCAACTATAGCGGCATATCAGTTTGTAAGATATGTGACAGCCTATGTTGGAATGGAGTTTAGAAATAGTGTGGCTGCCATAATCAATAAGACTATATTTGCTATCTACGTAGTTATTCTGATTCAGAACTTTTTCACTGGAAATGTTTTTACATACACTGGGACAACAGGAGGATATACAGGCCCCTTATACACAATGATCGTATATGTCTATCCGCTGTATTATATCCTGTTTGGTGGAGTATTTATCTTAAGCCACACAAAAACCTACACCAGAGGAATGAAGCTGTCCCTTCTGATAGCTTTTATCTTTATGGTTATCCTTTATGCTATCCAGATGTTTATAGACAGACATCTTTTGGTTACATTCTTTGCAGCATCAATTGGATTATTTATCATGTTCCTTACTCTTGAGACACCTGACTACGCAAAGCTTACGAGGACACTTGAGGAATTGTCTATTTCAAGACGAGAGCTTGAAGCTACAGGTATAAGAGCTACTGAGATGAGTAGGGCAAAGAGTAGATTCCTGGCTCAGATGTCCAATGAGATCAGAACTCCTGTAAATGCCATAATGGGTTACAGCAATCTGATTCTGGCTGACACTAAGGAGGAAAGCACAAGAGAATATTCACAACGTGTGAAGATTTCAGCTAAAAGACTTCTTGTTTTCTTTGAAAATGTCCTTAACTTTGTATCAGAAGAATCTGAGGACAATTCATCAAGACGTCTGCCTTCACTGGCTGAACTTATCGAGCAGACAGATGAGGAAATATACCTGAATGATTCTGACGGTGCTCACCAGAAAGCTTTGGGAGGTGCTTCAGATGTCAGAATCCTTGTTGTGGATGATGCTGAGCTTAATATAGACCTTATGGTCAGGATGCTAAGACCTATTGGCTTTACAGTAGATACAGCCAACAATGGCAAGCAGGCTATACTTCAGGTCAGAAAGTTCCACTATGATCTTATTTTCATGGATCATCTGATGCCTGTCATGGATGGAACAGAAGCTCTTAAGCAGCTAAGAAGCGAAAAGCTGTGCGAGGATACACCGGTCATCATGCTGACTGCCAATGCCATAACTGGTGAAGAAGAGAAATATTTAAACCTCGGTTTTGCGGCTTATATTACCAAGCCATTTACTGAGGAATCCATATTGGAAATTCTTAGAAAATTCCTTCCAATCACTGATAGTCAGTGGAAGGGAGAGGTTGGAATAAGTGCATGGGAGGATCTTCAGGAAAAGCTGCCTACTGTAAGAGTGGCTGACGCTAGAGAATACTTCCTGCATGATATTGATTTTTACAAGGAGCTTCTTAGAGCCTTTGCGAATAATGGAATCGGGACAGAGCTTTCTGCCGCTATCAGGAAGGGGGATTACTCACTTTGTCTTGCGATGATCAGATCACAGCATGACTGCGCAAAATTCATCGGTGCAGAGACCCTTGTAAAGATCACTGAGAGACTGGAGGTTCTCCTTAAAAAGGGAGAATATGAGCTGCTTCGTGAAAGAGCAGGAGCTTTTATTGCTGAGAAAAACATACTTGGCGAACAGATAGAGGATATCTGATTTTAGGAGACGTTCTTTTATGATAAGAAAAATACTGGTTGTTGAGGATTCAGAAGTTGAAGGCCTGTATATAAAAGGCCTTTTGAAAAGAATAGATAATGTCGAAGAAACAGTGGTAAGGACTCATGAGGAAGCACTGGAATTATGTAAAGAAAATTCCTATGCTCTGATACTTATTGATAATCTGATACCTTATGGAGAGCCTGAGGCTTTACTTGAAAGCATTCATAAAACCAAGCCAAATACATACACAAATGCTATAGTTTTGGGCAGTGCGAGTGACTTTAGTGATGATAAATATCTGGAAAAAACTGGTTTCGTAAATTATATTGAGAAACCTATTCAGTACAATATGCTAAGGGCAGCAGTATCCATGTATGCATAAATTAGGAGAAACAAATGGTAATTGATCCCGCTTATGAAATAGCAGCAGTCTTTTTTGACATAGTACTCTGCGTGTTTGTTGGACTAACATATAATGATTCATCTAAGGCTACAAAAAGCTTCCTTAGATTTTCAATTCTGCTTACAGTTGCGTGTGCCGGAGATGCTGCAACCTGTATAGTCATGGCCAGAGAAGAGAGCTTTTCTTTGTTCATGCATTATTTCATTCACAGCTTTAATATACTTAGTTCAACACTGGCGGCAGAGGCTTATACGGAGTATGCCATTTGCTGTACGGAAGTTGATATCAAAGGTCTCTTTTTCCCCAAGATAAATATAGCTGTACTTGTTGTTCAGACCTTCCTTGTTGTACAAAACCTCTATACAGGCAATGTTTTCGTGTATACAGCTGAACATGGATACGTTCATGGTCCTATGTTTGTGGCCTGCTCAATAATAATTCCCTGCTATTATGTGCTTCTTTCAGCCGGATTCGTTGTGGTCAACTATATGAGATATTCAATATTGCAGCTTACAAGTATTGCAGTATCTACTGTAGTTTTGTTCATTGTTTATGGAGTACAGATCCTGTTTTTCCATGATATGTCCCTCGTATTTTTCGCAGCATCTCTGGCTTTGCTTATTTTGTTTTTTACATTGGAGACTCCGGATTTCCACAGGTTGGAGAACACCATTGAGAAGCTGGAAAAAGCTGAGAAGGATGCCCTTGAGGCCAGAAGAAAGGCTGAAGAAGCCAACGACGTAAAAAGTGAATTCTTATCTCAGATGTCTCATGAGATAAGAACACCCATTAACTCAATTCTTGGCTTTAACAACCTGATTCTTGAAAACACAAAGGAAATCAAAACCTCTGAATATGCTGGAAAAATTAAAGGGGCAGGAGAGAACCTGCTAGCCTTCTTTAATAATCTTTTGAGTGTTATAGCCCAGAATAATGGAGAGGATGTGGATCTCGAGAAGCTTTTTGATTATTCCTCACTGATAGATAAGGAAATAGAAGAAGTCCTTGTGCCTGTTATGCCAAAGGCATCAGTTCTGGTCGTAGATGATAATGCCATGAATGTGGATCTTCTTCTTAGAATTTTAAAGAAGACAGAGATGACTGCAGATACAGCAGGTGACGGTCAGAAAGCCTTAATGAAATTAAGGAAAAGAAGATATGACCTTGTCATCATGGACTATATGATGCCTATTATGGACGGCGTCGAAACTCTGAGTATTATGAGAGAGGAAAGGTTAAGCCCCGGAGCACCGGTGGTTATGCTTACCGCAGGAGGACTTAGAGGTGATGAGAGCAGATTCAAGGAGCTTGGATTTGATGCATATCTGACAAAGCCTGTTGTGGCAAATACTTTGTATGAGCTTCTTAGTGATATCATGCCTGCTGAGCTTATCGAGCAAAGAGCTACCCTTGATCATCTGTTTTATAAGGAAAATCAGGGAGCTTCTGAAGCAGTCAGAAAAGTTCCCAAAAGAAGCATGGAAGAGATATTTGAAGGTATTGATACTAAAGCGGGCCTTTCATTCTGCATGGAGGATGAAGAATTCTATATTTCCCAGCTTCAGATGTTTGCTGAGAGTGGAAAAGGTGATGAGCTGGAAGCCTTTTACAAGGATAAGGACTGGAGTAATTATCTTATTACAGTTCATGCCTTCAAGAGTACAGCAAGGACTATAGGAGCAGATGTAATAGCTGACGAGGCACTTGAACTTGAAACTTACCTCAAAGAAGGAAAGCCGGAGGAGGTTCTGACAAGGCATTCGACTTTGAAGGAACATTTTGAAACCCTTGCGGATAAGATAAAACATGGAATAGAAGAGTACAACAGTGCTGATTCCATAGTGATAGAGAGTAATGACGAATATTCACAGGAAGACAGACTATCTCCCGAGAAGCTTTCAGAGAAAGCAGGTCTGTCATCACAGATTCTCCTTGCTCTTGCAAATACAGTGGATTCCAGAGAAATGAATGGACATGGAAAATCCATGAGAGTAGCAAAGTATTCGGCTGAAATAGCAAGAAGACTAGGGAAGAATGATGATGAGCAGCAGGATGTCTACTTCATGGGACTTGTGCATGATATCGGAAAGCTTGTAATCCCTGAAAAGATTCTTAGAAAGCCTGATTCACTTACTGAAGAAGAATCTGAGATAGTAAGGCAGCATCCGGTTATAGGATATGAGATTCTGAGAAATGTTTCCGAAATGCCGGGGCTTGCAACCGGAGCCAGATGGCATCATGAAAGATATGATGGAAGCGGCTATCCTGATGGCCTTATGGGAGAGGAAATACCGATTGAAGCAAGAATTATCGGTATAGCAGATGCCTATGATGCAATGACTTCAGAGAGAGCCTATGCACCCGTTATGCCTCCTGTACGAATAATAAAAGAACTGGAGAAAAATCGTGGAATACAATTTGACCCGGTTCTCGTTGATATCCTGATTGAAATGATAAATGAAGGCCAGAGGGTTTAACCCTTTGGCCTTTAGCTTTACTTTAATGCATATTCGGTTAACATTCTGGAAGCCTCACGCAGGCTTTCACGTCTTATGTGAACGGAATCCCCATCCTTCATAACAAATATCTGTAAATCCTTGTCGATAGTTTTTACATGAGCAAGGTTTACAAGATAGCTCTTGTGACAGCGCATGAAGGAATCGTCAGGTGTCTGAGCCTCGACGTCGTCAAGCTTACCAGTAAGCTGAAGTACAGCGCCATTAGCCATGTGAAGGAAAATGGTATGTGAGTTCTGTTCAGCATAGCATATCTTTTCGTAAGCAAAGGTCATGTCCTTTCCGTTGATACGAAGAGTAACGCCGCCCTGATTACCCTTCATCTGAAGAGCAAGCTCTAAAACCTCTCCAACCTCAGTTGGATTAAAGGGCTTCATAAGATATCTGATAACCCTGTTTTTGTAACCATCCATTGCGTGATCCTGGCTGGCTGTGGCAAAGGCTATCGGCACAGAAGAATCTACACTTCTGATCTTACTTGTAGCATCAACACCGCCCATACCTGGCATAAGGATATCCATAAAGATAAGGTCATAAATGCCTGGTCTGAACTGACTAATAAAGGTTTCGCCAGATTCAAACAGCTCTACCTGTGCTTCGGGCATTAATTTTTCTATTAAAAACTGAAGCTGTCTTCTTTGTGACAACTCATCATCGCATACAGCTATTTTCAAAAAATCTGAATTGCTCATTAAAATCCCCATTTGAATAACATATTTAGAGTGACTTCATTATAGCACGATTATTAAAACTTATGGAGAACACTTTTTTTACAAATGTCAAGTACGAAATATGTAATAAGTGCTACATTTTCAGTAATTTTTTGAAGGTGGAAAACGTCTATAATAATGCATGTGGATTTCTATCTTGAAAACGAATTTTTCAAGGGGAAGAGATGGGGAGATGATAAAATATTCTTCAAACAGCAGATCAACTATGCTTGTTCGCATGTTATTGCTAACATGCTTAGTTCTTCTGCTCTTTGAGGGAGGTCTAGGAATCACAGTTCATGCCTCCTACCACAAGGTCTTTTATAATCATGTAATCTTTACGGCTCCCAGTGCAGAAAAAATATATGATGGAACGCCTCTTACAGAGCAGATAGATGTTACTGCACAGGGATTACCAGAGGGCTATACATATAAGGCGGTTGCTGAGGGGAGCGTTACTAATCCGGAGGATAATAGCGAAAACAACAATATTGTTACTGACTATGCAATTTTTGATCCTAGCGGACTAAATGTAACTGAGTGTTTTAAAAATGTCGAACTTCGCCCCGGAACTCTGAGAGTGAGCTATGCTGATTCATCTGTCATGGGTGCAAAAAGAGGCGAAAAATATAAAAATGAAGCTGTGGAAGCTGGAAATAAATCCAGAAGCACTTCAAAAAATAGTGATGAAGTAACAGATATAGAAGATGAACAAACCGCAAAGGCGGGGGCAGTGCCAGGCTCTTATAAGGACTCAAACGGAAATGTCAGCCTTTTAGAGGTTGTCGTTTACAGCGTCCTCCTGGTGATTTTGTTTGTTGTGTATGCTGTTTTTGTGTCTGATAGTAGGAAAATGAGGGGCTAATGAAATCAATACAGGAAAAAATAACAGCGCTGATAACGGTGGCAATTCTGATGGTTGCCATGTCTGTCGGTGTTACTGCTGCATACTCTTTACGTCAGGCGGGGGAATATGATTCTGCCCGCATATTGAATTTGACCTGTGAGAAGGGAGCAGCCAATATCAATAACAGACTTCTAAGCACAGAAGAGGCGGTGCAAATACTCGCTGACTATGCGCTTGAGAGGCTTTTTTCTGTGGAGAAGCTGGCTGGCGATGAAGCCTATAGAGATAGCTATACTGTTCAGCTTGCAAACCTTTTTGGCAATATTGCAAATAATGTTCCAGGATCAACCTCTTATTATGTAAGATTCAATCCTGATATAATGCCTGCGGATTCTGGACTGTACTATGAGTACAACAGCGAAGAAAATGCTTTTTATCCGGAGAATCCTGCAGATCTCAGTATAGATGAAACAAGTGCAGATCAGAGCGCAACATGGTGGCTGGAGACAACAAGGAATGGTGCGCCGACATGGATAGATCCATATTACAGCGAGAAGAGAGAAGGTCAGATAATTTCTTATGTAATCCCTCTCTATGAAGGCAATGTTCTTGTTGGTGTCGCAGGCATGGACATCGATTTCAATGAGATCATAGAAGATGTGAAGAACGTAAAAATTTACGAAACCGGATACGGAGCCCTGATTGATGATGATGGAACGGTTTTGTATAATCCGAGCTTTGAGAGCGGATCTACAATAGATGAAATGGGATTTGCTAAGGATACTTCATTTGCTGATGAAAGTAATGGCACAGAGCCTATTTCTTACGAGATTGGTGGCATTAAAAAGGAGATGGTTTATACAGCTCTTATAAATGAGATGCGCCTTATCATAACAGCTCCTGTTAGTGAGATAAATGCTACAAGTAACGGACTTGTAAGACAGGCACTTATTTCAACGGTACTTATCCTCATGACATTCCTGATCCTTACAGTAATGGTATCAAGAAGGGTGACAGGACCTCTTAAGGATCTTGCTAATGTTGCAAGGCAGATAAATGAGGGAAATCTAGAGGTTACTTTCCCTAAAGAGACTAAGGATGAGGTAGGTGAACTGACTCATGCAATGGAGAAAATGGTTCACCACTTAAAGCATCACATTGATGGTCTTAATTCACTTGCTTATCACGATGCTCTGACAGGGGTAAAGAATAAGACAGCCTATGATGATGCTACAACCAAGCTTGATAATCAGGAAGGCGAGAAGGAATATGGCCTTGTTGTCTTAGATGCCAATAATCTGAAAAAGATCAATGACACCTACGGACATGAGAGAGGCAATATCTATCTTCAGAATGCTTGTAAGCTTACCTGCAGAATCTTCAAGGGAAGCCCGGTATTCCGCGTTGGCGGTGACGAATTTGTAGTTATCCTTCAGGGAGATGATTACGATAACTGCTATAAGCTCATGAGAGATTTTGATACTGAGGCAGAGAAGCATAATACCTCAACAGATAACGCATGGGAAAAGATAAATATAGCAAAGGGAATGGTTAAATACGATCCCGAAACTGATAAGAATGCTGAATCCGTATTCAAGAGAGCGGACGCAAGAATGTATGTTGCAAAGCAGAAAATGAAGCTGGCAGAAATAGGCTGATTACATAAAAAATACTACTATTATTCGTTTGTAATGAGCTACGTAAAAAGTTATAATTATAATATCAAACTTTGGAGGGCTTACAATGAATAACAGAGTATTTCATGTGGATCACCAGATAGCAAGTAAAAATGTTGAGGACTCCATTACAGAATGGACCAAGGTTGTAAATTATAATGATATAAACGGCTATGACAGGCTCATTGGTGGAGAGCTCATGAGATGGATAGAACAGGTGGCCGGTACTGTTGCTTTAAGACATGCAGGAACTCCTGTTACTACTGCAGCGATCGACAATATGCAGTTCAAACAGTCAGTTCTTATGAATGATATCGTTGTTCTTGTGGGCAGAATCACTCATGTAGGCAGAACTTCCATGGAGGTCAGAGTTGACACTTATGTGGAGGACCTTCGTACAGGAATGAGACACGTAGTCAACAGAGCATACCTCACAGAGGTCTGTGTTGATGAAGAGGGTAGACCTACAACTGTTCCTTACGGACTCAATGTTAAGACTGAGGCTGAAAGGGCAGAATGGCAGGGAGCAGAAAAGAGAATTGAGCTTCGTGCACAGAGAAGAAGAGAAGGCTTTTAAAAGGGGAATAAAATTGAAATACAAGGCGCATCGTGGTATAGTTTAAGCGGTGCGCTTTCTTTTTTTTATGCACTTTCATTTCTATAATGAAAACTATTAAATTATTATATATTTTCAGGAGGTAATACTGATGAGTAAGAGTTTCGATGATATTCTTGCAAAGCTTAAAACAGCCAGCACTAAGAAGCTTGCTGTAGCATGTGCTCAGGACGAGCCTGTATTGGAGGCTGTTAAACTTGCAAAGGAGCGTGGCATTGCCGATGCAATCCTCGTAGGTGACAAGGATAAAATTGAGGAAATCGCTGCTGGCATGAACATGGATCTTACACAGTATGAGATCATTGATGTTAAGGATACAGTAGAAGCTGCAACAACAGCAGTTCAGCTTGTACATGATGGCAAGGCTGATATCTACATGAAGGGACAGCTTGATTCCAAGACCTTCCTGAAGTCAGTTCTTAATAAAGAGGTTGGACTTCGTACAGGCAGACCTCTTTCTCACGTTTGCGTATTTGAAATCCCTGGATTTGATCGTCTTCTTTTCCTTACAGACGTTGCATTCATGCCCTATCCTACACTTGAGGATAAGAAAGTTATCATTGAGTACACAGTAAATGTTGCAAGAGCATGTGGCGTTGAGTGCCCTAAGGTTGCTCCCCTTGCAGCAGTTGAAGTTGTAAATGATAAGATGCCTGTTACTGTTGAGGCTGCTGAGCTTACACGCCTTAATGAGGCTGGTGAGATCAAGAACTGTATCGTTGACGGACCTCTTTCAATGGACCTTGCAATTGATCCTACAGCTGCTGAGCACAAGGCTGGCGCTAAGGATCGTAAGATTGTCGGCGATGCTGATATTCTCCTTTTCCCTGACATTCACGCAGGTAACCTTACATACAAGACAATCGTACGTCTTGCAACTGTAAAGAACGGTAACATCCTTACAGGAACAAAGGCACCCGTAATTCTTACATCACGTTCAGATTCTGTTGAGGTTAAGCTTAATTCAATCGCACTTGCAGCAGTTGTTGCTGAAGAGAAGAATTTATAATAAGGAGGCCAAGAAATGATTAAAAGTCTTATCATTAATCCCGGTTCAACTTCCACAAAGGTTGGTATTTTCGAGGATGAGACACTTTTAAAGGAAGAGACATTAAGACACAGTACTGAAGAAATCAATCAGTACGCTACAATTATCGACCAGAAGGATTTCAGAAAGAACATTATCCTTGATTTCCTTAAGGCAGAGAACATCGAGCTCAACTCATTTGATGTTATCGTAGGAAGAGGCGGCCTCTTAAAGCCTATTCCGGGTGGTACATACGAGTGCACAGATGCTCTTCTTGAAGATCTTAAGAAGGGTGTTCAGGGCCAGCATGCATCTAACCTTGGCGGTATCCTTGCAAGAGAGATCGCTGACGAGATCGGCGCTAAGTCATACATCGTTGATCCTGTTGTAGTTGATGAGATGGAGCCCGTTGCACGTATTTCAGGTATTCCGGAGATCGAGCGTGTATCTATCGACCATCCTCTTAATCAGAAGGCTGTTGCAAGAAGATTTGCAAAAGAGAATGGCAAGAAATATGAAGACATCAACGTAATCGTTGTACACATGGGTGGTGGTACATCAGTAGGTGTTCACAAGAAGGGCAAAATGGTAGACGTTTTCGCAGCTCTTAACGGTGACGGCGCATTCTCTCCTGAGAGAACAAACGGCGTTCCTGCACTTGCTCTTGTTGATATGTGCTTCTCAGGTAAGTACACATACGAAGAGATGAAGAAAAAGATCGTTGGTGGTGGCGGACTTAACGCTTACCTTGGAACCAACGATATGAGAGAAGTAAATCAGATGTGCGAAGATGGCAACGAGAAGGCTCAGCTTGTACGCTCTGCATTTATTTATCAGGTTTGCAAGAACATCGGTGCATGTGCAACTGTTCTTAAGGGACAGGTTGACCAGATCATCTTAACCGGTGGTATTGCTTATGGTAAGGTTATTACAGACGCTATCACAGAGAGCGTTGGATTTATCGCACCTGTAACAGTTTATCCTGGGGAGGATGAGCTTCTTGCACTTGCACAGGGTGCTATCAGAGTTATGAATGGTGAAGAACAGGCTAAGATTTACGCCTGAAAAATGGGGTTATGAAGGTATTTCTTGTTGAGGACGAATTTGTTGTAAGAGAGGGTATCAAAAATAATATCGATTGGGCAGGTCATGGCTATGATTTCTGCGGAGAAGCCGGTGATGGGGAAGTTGCTTACTCCATGATACAGAAATTACAGCCTGACATTGTCATAACCGATATTAAGATGCCCTTCATGGATGGGCTTACTCTAAGCCGAATGATCAAGGAAGAATTTCCTTGGATTGAAATAATTCTGCTGACAGGATACGAAGATTTCCAGTTTGCCACTGAGGCAATCAGGATCGGCGTATCCTGTTATCTATCCAAACCCATTAGTGGAGAAAATTTATTAAAAGAGGTGGATTCTCTTTCTGCAAAGATTGAAGAGAAGAAAGAAGAGCGAGAGGCCAGAAAGCGCTACGAGGAAGAAATGAAGGAGCGCAGAGACTTAGAAAAGCTCGACTTCTTCAGGAGCCTTGTCACAGGTGGCAAGGATTTTTCAGATCTTATTGATAGCGCCAAAAAGCTTTCAATCGACATTGCGGGAATCCGCTTTAATACCATGCTTATAAAAGTGTGGTCTACAAAGCATGATACCTATGAATACTCTCAGAGTGTGGTAGAGGTTTCTGATGGTATAAGCAGAATTGCTGATAAGGTAGATGCACTGTGCTTTGATTTGAATGTGGAAGGTATAGCTCTTTTATTTAAGGGTGATGATGACAACTTCATAAATAAGAAAATTGAAGAATGCATCGAGAGCCTTAAAGAGCTTTTTGATAATTACAAACATATTAGATATTTTGGAGGAATTGGTCAGCCTGTAAGCCGTATTACAGAAATACCATCTTCATTTGGATGGGCAAGCAGAGCTTTTGCTCACATGTATTTAACTGATGAGAATGGATTCTTAAGAGGGTCAGAGGAAGTATTACAGCCTGGAAGGGATGATGTAATTCTTTCTGAGATTGACCCCAAGCATATAGACAGACGTCTTATTAAGGAATTTATGAGGCGCGGAGAGGCTTCGGAGACAGAGTTTTTCCTGGAAGAATTCATAAATGGCATGGGAAAAAATGCTATAAGGTCCACCATGCTCAGACAGTACGTGGCTATGGATGTGTATTTCTGCGTTGCTGATTATCTTGAAAACGAACTTTTGATAGAGAAGGCGGATATTGGCGATCTGCTTGAAACACCTACGCCGGATATCCTTGCAAACGAGAATAAGACCAAGGACTACATGGTCAGAATTGTGGGGAAGGCGCTCGAGCTCAGGGATGAGAATTCCAAGGGCCATTACAGGGATGTGGTGAGTGATGTAATTACCTACATTGAAAACCACTATACAGAAGAGGAACTGTCTCTTAACACCCTTGCTGCTCATGTTAATTTCTCGCCAAATCATTTAAGCGCAGTGTTTAAGCAGCAGACAGGCATTCCTTTTATTAAGTATCTTACAGATTACAGAATGAATGAGGCCAAGGAACTTCTTAGTACAACCACTAAAAAGAGTAATGAAATAGGACTTATGGTTGGATATAAGGATCCTCATTATTTTTCTTATCTGTTTAAAAAGACACAGGGAGTTACTCCCACGCAGTATAGAAGCGGAAACTTTGGAGAGAACTGATGAATAAGGACAGACGTAAAAAGTCCAGATCACAGCTCGCCGGACAGATAAGAATATCTTATTTCATTCTGCTTCTGCCTACGATTATCTTTATGATGTTTGCTTTCTATAACTTATGGAAGGTAAACGAAAGATATAATGCGATGCTGAGCTCCGTGGTTACAGCCAGTGAATTCAGTCTGGACTTCAAAGAAGATTTTGACTTTGAAACCTATCTTTTAATAGTTGGAAATGCAGCCCCTGAAGAATCCAAGCTTCAAGGGCTTCTTTCAGATGCTCGAAGTGTCGTTGAGGGATTGAAGGATTATACCAATACCAAGGACAATCAGAAGAGAATAGAGAGCGCCGAGAAATATCTGAACAATTTGGAGGGCTATATTGAGAGAATCCAGGAAAACTTAAGCTATGAGGACAGATATGACGACAATATGCTCATCTGGGAAAATGATGTTCAGATAGTTACAGCTCTTTTGCAGGAAACAATCAATGAGTATATCTACTATGAAAATAAGCAGCTTCAGACTGCGCAGGAGGAATCAGAGGCATTCTATATAAATTCAGTAAAAATCTCAATCGGAATATTTGCCTTTATAGTTGTAAGTATTATAGTAGTTTCTCTTGTTGGACCCATCTGGATCACTAGACCTATTGAGGAACAGGTTAAGGACGAACAGAAGAGACTTCGCAAGGCTGAATTTGAAGTTCTTCAGGCTCAGATAAATCCGCACTTTCTCTACAATACATTAGATGCAATTGTCTGGTCAGCTGAAGCTGGCAACAACAAACAGGTTGTTAAGATGGTTGGCAGCCTTTCTGACTTTTTCAGGAGTGCTCTTAATAAGGGAAAAGAAATCGTAACTATCCGCGAGGAGCTTCAGCATGTAAGGAGCTATCTGGAAATTCAGCAGATCAGATATCAGGATATTCTTGAATATGAAATAACTGTAGATGAAGCACTGGATGCATATCTTATTCCTAAGATCACCATTCAGCCTATAGTTGAAAATGCTCTTTATCATGGAATAAAGAACAAAAGAGGTGGTGGAAAAATCACTGTTTCTGGCAATGAGGCAGAGGAATATATTGAGATTATAGTTGAAGATAATGGCATGGGTATGACCAGTGAAAGACTTGATGAAGTAAGGGAAAGCCTTGTGAATAGAAGGCCTGGTCAGGATGCTATCTATGGAATGTATAACGTCAATGAGAGAATAAGGCTTAGCTTTGGTGAAGGCTATGGCCTTTCTTTGGACAGTGTTTACGGCGATGGAACTACTGTTAAAGTTAAGTTGCCGAAAATCTTAACCTGAATCGTAAAAAAATCAACCAATTCTTAAAAAAGCATAAAAAATCCAACATCTTTCAATTTAATAATCAATGGATTTTTACCCTCCAAAAAGTAGAATTATAAATAACAGGGGATTACCCCGCGACATGACTTATTTATAAACACTTTAGGAGGGAAAAAGTTATGAAAAGAAAGTTATTGTCAATCGTTATGGCATCTGCTATGACACTCAGCCTTGTTGCTTGTGGTGGTGGAAGCGCATCTACAACACAGGAAGCACCTGCTGAAGCATCTACAGAAGAGAAGGCTGAAGAGCCCGCTGCAGAGGAGAAGACAGAAGAGCCTGCTGCAGAGGAGAAGACAGAAGAGCCTGCTGCAGAGGAGACAACAGCAGCATCTGGCGACCTTATCAAAGTTGGTATCATCAACAACGATCCTAACGAGTCTGGTTATCGTACAGCTAACGACGCTGACCTCAAGGCTAGATTCACAGAAGAGAACGGCTACGATGCATCATTTGCTTACAGCTTAAAGAATGATGAGCAGATCGCAGCAGCTCAGACCTTCATCCAGGACGAAGTTGATTATCTTCTTCTTTCAGCAGCTGATACAGCAGGCTGGGATTCAGTTCTTAAGGATGCACAGGATGCTGGTATAAAGGTTATCCTTTTCGACCGTACAATCGATGCTGATGAGAGCCTCTATGAAGCTTCAATCGTATCTGATATGGCTAAGGAAGGTCAGACAGCAGTTGATTGGCTCGCTAGTCAGAACCTTGACGAAGTAAACGTTATCCACCTTCAGGGTGTTATGGGTTCCGCAGCTCAGCAGGGACGTTCTGGTGCTCTTAACGACAAGGTAGCAGCAGAAGACAACTGGAACATCGTTACACAGCAGACAGCTGAGTGGAACGCAGAGAAGGCACAGCAGATCGTTCAGTCAGTTATCGACGCTGGCACACCTTTCAACGTAATCTACGCTGAGAACGACGACATGGCTAAGGGTGCAGTTGCAGCTCTTGATGCAGCTGGTATCTCACACGGTGTTGGCAAAGACGTTATCGTAATGGGCTTTGACTGCAACAAGTGGGCACTTGAAGAGCTCCTTGCTCAGAACTGGAACTATGATGGACAGTGCAATCCTTTCCAGTCTAGCTACATTGATGAAATCATCAAGACTCTTGAGAGTGGCGGATCACTTTCTGAGAAGACAATCATCATGGATGAGAAGGGCTTCGATGCTGAGACAATCACACAGGAAGATGTTGATAACTACGGCATCTAATAATTGATAAAGGCTACAGAATAGCCTGATTGTCAAAATGGAATATTATTCAAAAACGCGGTGCGGTCAGATCCGCATCGCGTTTTTTAAGGAAGGAAAGAGGTATTGCCGGTGGATGAAAAAAGAGTGCTCGAAATGCGGGGCATTAACAAATCTTTTCCTGGAGTAAAAGCATTACAGAATGTTGATTTTTCTCTGAATAAGGGGGAAATTCACGCTCTGATGGGAGAAAACGGAGCCGGAAAATCAACACTTATTAAGGTTCTTACAGGCGTTTATTCTAAAGACGCAGGAACCATCGTACTTAGCGACAAGGGAGAGGTGCAGATCCATTCTCCCCAGGATGCACAAAAGTGTGGAATAAGTACGGTATATCAGGAAATTACTCTTTGCCCTAATCTTACAGTGGCAGAGAACATGTATATTGGACGTGGCGAAGGAAAAGTCACAAATTGGAAGAAGATGAATGAGGATGCTGAAAAGCTTCTGAAATCTCTTGAGATTCCTGCAAAGGCTACCCAGCAGCTTGCAAATTGCTCAATCGCTGTTCAGCAGATGGTTGCTATCGCAAGAGCTGTGGATATGGATTGTAAGGTACTTATCCTTGATGAGCCTACATCCTCTTTGGACGAGCAGGAAGTTGAAAAGCTCTTTGGCCTTATGAGAGACCTTAAGAGCAGAGGAGTTGGTATTATTTTCGTAACTCATTTCCTGGATCAGGTATATGAGGTTTGCGACAAAATAACAGTACTTCGAGATGGTCAGCTGGTAGGAGAGTATGAGATAAAGGATCTTCCCAGAGTTCAGCTTGTTGCCAAGATGCTTGGTAAGGAGATGGATGACCTTTCGGATATTAAAGGTGAAGGCGGAAGCTACAACGGGGAAGATGCAGGAGAATGCATTTTTGAAGCTGAAGACCTTCAGAGTAACGCTGGTATCAAACCTTTTGATTTCTATATCAAAAAGGGTGAGGTTAACGGCTTTACAGGACTTCTGGGTTCCGGACGAAGCGAGTGTGTAAGAGCAATATTCGGAGCAGACAGAATCCTTAAGGGTAAAGTAAAAATGCATGGCAAGGAGGTTAAGATAAATAAGCCCCTTGATGCCATGAAGAATGGAATCGCTTATCTTCCTGAAGACAGAAAGGTTGATGGAATCATCGGCGATCTCTCAGTAAGAGACAATATCATCCTTGCACTGCAGGTGCTTAAGGGATTCTTCAAGCCCTTCACTAAGGCTGAGGCATACGCATTTGCAGACGAGTATATAAAGAAACTCAATATAAAGACCGCATCTGCAGATACACCTGTTAAGTCACTTTCAGGTGGTAACCAACAGAAGGTTATTCTGGCAAGATGGCTTCTCATGCATCCTGAATATCTTATCCTTGATGAGCCTACAAGAGGTATCGATGTAGGTACTAAGGTTGATATCCAGAAGCTTGTGTTAGAGCTTGCCAGTGAGGGAATGAGTGTGACATTCATTTCTTCAGAGACAGACGAAATGTTAAGAACGTGTTCAAGACTGGTTGTTATGAGAGACAGGAAGGTCGTAGGGGAACTTTCCGGAGAAGATCTGACTCAGAACAAGATCATGAGCACTATCGCAGGGGAGAGTAACGTATGAGTAAGCAAATAAATAATAAAGAGGAGAGCTTTTTCAAAAAGCTTGTCGGGAATCAGTTATTTATTCCGCTCATGGCATTATTGCTTCTTGCGGTAATAAACCTTATAAATGATCCCGGATTTTTCAAAATCACACTTGGAACAAACAACGCAGGTTTCCCGGTACTTTCAGGATACCTTATAACAATTCTTGATTATGGCTCAGAGCTTGGAATTCTTGCAATTGGAATGACACTTGTAACAGCTGCATCAGGCGGACAGGATATTTCCGTCGGAGCTACAATCGCTATCGCCGGTTCAGCAATGCTGAGAATTCTCTGCGGTGGCAATTCAAGACCCACAGAGCTTCAGGCACCTATCATCGTGGCATTTCTTGTAGCATGCGTAGTCGGAATGCTTTGCGGAGCATTTAACGGAATACTGGTTGCGGTATTCAAGATACAGCCCATGATCGCTACATTGATTCTGTTTACAGCAGGTCGTTCAATCGCTGCATGGATCAACAATAATGAGCTTCCTATCGTTCCTGATCCGAAGTTCGCATACTTTGGTGGATTTATCCCGGGAATCCCGATTCCTACAACAGTATTTATAGTAATTGCCTGCATTATAGTCATTGCACTTGTGCTTAAGTTCACAAACCTTGGTCTTTACACACAGGCAGTTGGTATAAATGAGAATTCATCAAGACTTAATGGTATCAATCCTACATTCATAAAGTTCCTTACTTTTGTAATTTTGGGACTTTGCGTAGCAGTAGCTGCACTTATCAAGGTTAGCCGCCTTTCAACAATTAACTATTCTGTAATAGCTAAGGATATTGAGATGGATGCCATCCTTGCAGTTGCTCTTGGTGGAAATGCACTTTCAGGTGGTAAGTTCAACATGTGGGCTTCAATACTTGGTGCTTATGTAATCCAGTTCCTTACAACAACTCTTTATAAGTTCAATGTACAGTCAGATGCACTTGCTGCTTACAAGGCTGTAGTAGTTATCCTTCTTGTAGTATTCTCTGCACCGAAGGTAAGAGAATATATGGGACAGCTTGGTAAAAAACTTAGTCCCGCTAAAAAGGAGGTGGCCTGAATGAATAAAGAAAAGAATAGTATCTTTAATAAGATAAGTGATACAGGACTACTTCTTACAATCACAATAGTAATATTCTTTGTGATGTATATTGGAGCAATCATCTTCCAGGGCGGCGGATTTACAAAGCCTCAGATGTTCTTTAACATTCTGAATGCAAATGCAGCCCTTATCATTACAGCCTGTGGAATGAGCGTTGTAATGATAACCGGAGGAATCGATATTTCCGTTGGTGGAGTCGTTGCACTCGTTTCTATGTGCTGCGCAGTTTATCTTGACTACCATGATGGAAGTATCATAGGCTCAATTTTCATAGCACTCGGAATTGGAGTCCTTTATGGACTTGTACAGGGCTTTTTGGTTGCATACCTTGATATCCAGCCCTTCATCGTATCCCTTGCAGGTATGTTCTTCGCAAGAGGTATGACTACTATTGTTAACACAGCACCTTTCAACGTAGCGGACGAAGAATTCACCGCACTCAAACTAACAAGAATCTTTGTACCCGGCCTTGGTACAGTAAATAAAAAAGGCATCTACGTTCCTGCTTACGTTGAAATTGGTGTAATTGTTGCACTTCTTATTGTGATATTATTGTTTGTAGTACTTCGCTGGACAAAGCTTGGTAGATGCTTCTATGCAGTTGGAGGAAATAAACAGAGCGCACTTATGCTTGGAATCAATGTTCAGAGAACAAAGTTCCTCTCACACCTTATCTGCAGTACACTTGCAGGAATTGGCGGTTATGTTTACTTCCTGCATGTAGGATCAGGATCAGCAAGCCACGCTATGGGTATGGAAATGAATGCTATCGCATCCTCCATCATAGGTGGAACAATGCTTACTGGTGGTGTTGGTAATATTATTGGAACACTCTTTGGAGTGCTTTCCCTTAGTACAATCCAGAATATCGTTTCATCAGCTGGTCTTGACCAGGCTTGGTGGACTGGAATCACCATTGCAGCAATGCTTTGCATTTTCTTATTGATCCAGAGTGTTGTCATGGCACAGAAAAAGAGAGCGCTTAAGAGTTAACATGAGAAAAAACATAAAAAAGGCGATGGTACTGCTCCTGTCCCTGTCATTTTTGGCAGGCTGCGGGAGCAGTACTTATAAGGAAGAAAAAACTGAAGAAAATACAGCTGAGCAGAGTCTTGTAACGGTGGGCTTTTCGCAGCTTGGTGCTGAATCTGACTGGAGAAATACTAACACTATTTCCATGCAGAGCACCTTTACAAAAGAAAACGGCTATAACCTGATCTATAAGAATGGTCAGCAGAAGCAGGCGAATCAGATTACTGCAATCCGTACATTTATACAGCAGGGCGTGGATTACATTGTGCTTGCTCCGGAGACAGAAAATGGATGGGATACAGTTCTTGGCGAAGCGAGGGAAGCCGACATACCGGTCATTCTCGTTGACAGACGAGTAAATGTATCTGATAAAAGTCTGTATTCCTGCTGGGTAGGATCTGACTTTGAGCTTGAAGGAAAGAAAATGGCAGCCTGGATCAAAGCCTATACCGAGAAGATGGGTATGGAACCAGAGGATATCCATGTAGTCAACATTCAGGGAACCATAGGCTCAACTGCTCAGATTGGCAGAACCAGAGCTCTTGCAAATGCAGCAAGAGAAAATGGCTGGGACCTTCTGGCTGAGGTGTCAGGTGATTTTACTGAGGCTAAGGGACGAGAAGTCATGGCTGGCCTTCTTAAGAGATTTGATAATATAAATGTTGTTTACTGCGAAAACGATAATGAGGCGATCGGGGCAATAGACGCCATTGAAAGTGCAGGAAAAAGAGTTGGAACTAATATCCATCGCGGAGATATTATGGTTGTCTCCTTTGACGGAGTAAATGAGGATTCAATACAGTTTTGCAAAGATGGGAAGATTTCCTGTATAGCTGAGTGCAATCCTCATCATGGACCGAGAGTAGAAGCTTTGATAGAGGCATTGGAAGATGGAGAAACACCTGAAAAATTCAATTATGTTGATGAGAGGATGTTCAGCTCAGTTAAAGCAGTTACAAGTGTTACTGTTGATGGGACTTTGTACAAGATAGAAGAGCCCGAATAATATGATAATATGCGAAAATTAGCGGCAAACCGCAAAAGCCTATAAGGTTGATAATGTCCATGTAATTTGGTACAATGACAGTTGCGGTTTTGTCCGTATTTCTTAGAAGTTGATATGAAGCAGGAACAGTATTTCTGCAATATATAGATTTTATTTATGGAGTGTAACAAATGAGTATTATTGACAAGATTATCGGAACCCACAGTGAGCGTGAGCTCAAGAGGATTCAGGGTACGGTTGACAAGATTGAAAGCCTTCAGCCTGAAATGAAAAAGCTTTCTGATGAAGCGCTTAAGGCTAAAACCGACGAGTTCAAAAAGAGACTCGAGAATGGTGAGACAATAGATGATATCCTGCCTGAGGCTTATGCTACAGTCAGAGAGGCTGCATGCAGAGTACTTGGAATGGAGCACTTCAGAGTTCAGCTTATTGGTGGAGTTATTCTTCATCAGGGTCGTATCGCTGAGATGCGTACTGGTGAAGGTAAGACACTCGTTGCTACACTTCCTTCATATTTGGATGCGCTTGAGGGTAAGGGCGTACATGTTGTTACTGTAAACGATTACCTTGCAAAGCGTGATGCTGAGTGGATGGGTAAGGTTCACGAGTTCCTTGGACTTACTGTTGGTGTTGTACTTAACAGCATGACAAGTGAGGAGCGTAAAGAAGCATACAACTGCGATATCACTTATGTTACCAATAACGAACTTGGTTTCGATTATCTTCGTGATAACATGGCTATTTACAAAGAGCAGTGCGTTCTTCGTGGCCTTCATTACGCTATCATCGATGAGATTGACTCAATCCTTATCGACGAAGCTCGTACACCGCTTATTATTTCAGGTCAGAGTGATAAGTCTACTAAGCTTTATGAGGCTTGCGATATCCTTGCCAAGCAGATGACAAGAGGCGAGGATATGGAGGAATTCTCCAAGATGGATGCCATCATGGGTATCGAGCAGGAGGAGACCGGAGACTTTATCGTAAATGAGAAGGATAAGATTGTTAACCTTACAGCTCAGGGTGTTGCTAAGGTTGAGAATTTCTTCCGTATAGATAACCTTGCTGATCCGGAGAATCTTGAGATTCAGCACAACATTATCCTTGCACTTCGTGCTAATAACCTTATGGCCAGAGATCATGACTACATTGTTAAGGATGATGAGGTTCTTATCGTAGATGAGTTCACAGGACGTGTAATGCCTGGACGTCGTTACTCAGATGGTCTTCACCAGGCTATCGAGGCTAAGGAGCACGTAAAGGTTAAGCGTGAGTCCAAGACTCTTGCAACAATTACATTCCAGAACTTCTTTAATAAATTTGAGAAAAAGTGCGGTATGACAGGTACAGCTCTTACTGAGGAGCGAGAATTCCGTGATATTTACGGTATGGACGTTATTGAGATTCCTACCAACAAGCCTGTTATTCGTATTGATCATCAGGATGCTGTATACAAGACCAAGAAGGAAAAGCTTAATGCTGTAGCTGATGCTGTTCAGGAGGCACATGAGAAAGGACAGCCGGTTCTTGTTGGTACTATTACAATCGAGTCCTCTGAGGAAGTTAGTAAGCTCCTTAAAAAGAGAGGCATTCCTCACAACGTACTTAATGCCAAGTTCCATGAGATGGAAGCTCAGATAGTTGCTGAGGCTGGTAAGCATGGCGCAGTTACAATCGCTACAAACATGGCTGGTCGTGGTACTGATATAAAGCTTGATGATGAGGCACTTGAAGCAGGCGGACTTAAGATAATTGGTACAGAGCGTCATGAGAGTAGACGTATTGATAACCAGCTCCGCGGACGTTCAGGACGTCAGGGAGATCCCGGTGAATCCAAGTTCTATCTTTCACTTGAGGATAACCTTCTCAGACTCTTCGGCTCTGAGAGACTTATCTCAATGTTCAACTCACTTGGTATTCCTGAAGGACAGGAGATTGAACACAAGGCCCTTTCAAAGGCAATTGAATCTGCTCAGAAGAAGATCGAGGATAACAACTATGGTATCCGTAAGAATCTTCTTGAGTATGACCAGGTTAATAACGAACAGCGTGAGATCATCTATGATGAGCGTAAGCGCGTTCTTAACGGCGATAGCATGCGTGATACTGTTTATAAGATGATCACAGATATCGTTGAGGAATCTGTTGAGACAGTTGTAGGTGAAGTTACAGATGCAGATGAGTGGAATTTACATGAGCTCAACGAGCTTCTTCTTCCTACAATTCCTCTTAAGAAGATCAACAGAGGACGTATTAACAAGCTTACAAAGAACGGACTTACTCAGCAGCTTAAGGAAGAGGCTGTTAAGCTCTATGAGGAGAAGGAAGCAGAGTTCCCTGAACCCGAGACAATCCGTGAGATTGAGCGTGTAATCCTTCTTAAGGTTATCGATAGAAAGTGGATGGACCACATCGACGATATGGATCAGCTCCGTCAGGGTATTGGTCTTCAGGCATTTGCCCAGAGAGATCCTAAGGTTGAGTATAAGCTTGCAGGCTTCGAGATGTTCGATGAGATGACTCGTAACATCAAGGAGGATACAGTTCGTCTTCTCTTCCACGTACACATCGAGGAGAAGGTAGAGCGTGAGCAGGTTGCTAAGGTAACTGGAACAAACAAGGATGATTCAGTTGCAAAAGAACCCGTTAAGCGTATGGAAGCAAAGGTTTACCCTAACGATCCCTGTCCTTGCGGAAGTGGTAAGAAGTACAAGAACTGCCACGGCAGAGCACAGGGTTGACCAAATTTAATATAATTGGTAATATAAGTTGCTTTACTGATGACTTTAAAATGAAATGCAGAGTGATGAGCTCTGCATTTCCCATGAGAATTGGAAGGAATAGATATGGTAATACTTGATCAGATGAAGGTTGAGCTCTCTAATCTTAGAGGTACACTTGATGAGATAACAGCTTCTTTGGACCTTGATTCAAAGAAGAAAATGATAGAAGAGCTTTCTCGTGAAATGGAAGAGCCCACTTTCTGGGATGATGCTGAGAAGGCAAACAAAAAGACAAGAAGCCTTAAGAACATGCAGGATCTTGTCGCAGAGGTAGAAGGTCTTCACAAACAGTATGATGATATGATCGATCTCATCGACCTTCAGAATGAAGAGGGCGTTGATGATGACGATATGGCAGCAGAGATCAGATCTGAGCTTGATCAGTTTGAAGATACTCTTGAGAAAATCCGTATCAGTAATCTTTTGAACGGACCTTATGATAAATGTGATGTAATCCTCAGACTTAATGCAGGTGCAGGTGGAACAGAGGCTTGTGACTGGGCATCTATGCTTTACAGAATGTACACCAGATGGGCAGAGAGAAAGGGATTTTCAACAGAGGTTCTTGATTACCTTGATGGTGATGAAGCTGGAATTAAGTCAGTTACATTCCAGATTTCAGGAACTAATGCTTATGGACTTCTTAAGTCAGAGCATGGTGTTCACAGACTTGTTCGTATCAGTCCTTTCAATGCACAGGCTAAGAGACAGACTTCATTCGTTTCCTGTGATATCATGCCTGATATTGAGGAAGATATAGATATCGATATCAATCCTGATGACCTCAGAATTGATACATACCGTTCAAGTGGTGCCGGTGGACAGCACATCAATAAGACATCATCTGCTGTTCGTATCACACATATTCCTACAGGTGTTGTAGTTGCTTGTCAGAATGAGCGTTCTCAGTTCCAGAATAAGGACAAGGCTATGCAGATGTTGAAGGCAAAACTGTTCATTATGAAGCAGGAAGAGCAGGCAGCAAAGCTTGCAGGCATCAGAGGTGAGGTTATGGATAACGCGTGGGGAAGCCAGATTCGTTCCTACGTCCTTCAGCCGTACACAATGGTTAATGATACACGTACAGGCTTCAAGGCCTCCAACGCAGACGGCGTCCTTGATGGCGACCTTGATCCCTTCATCAATGCCTACCTTAAGTGGCTCGCCACAGGCGGCAAGCCGGTTGGAGACACCGAAGAAGAGTAATTTGGTAACAACTATAAAGGGCACACTGTGTGCTTTTGTGTATAGAGAGCTCTGAAATTCTGCTTGATTTTTTTAAAAAAATGCTTAAAATAACATACAAATGCGAAGAACAGAAATAGTAGGTATCATGAGACCTCCAGAGAGGAGCCGGCTGGTGGAAGGCTCTGGTTTTCAGATATTGAACCCGTCTGGGAGCAGCAGAAGGGAAAGCTGATTTTTTCAGAAACTTCTGACGGAGGTCACCGTAATCATAGGCATGTGAGTGTCAGCTCGCAGTGAGGTGCAGGCTTTTTGGCCTGAATTTAGGTGGTAACGCGGATAATTTTATTCGTCCTAAGTATACAAAAGAGTATGCTTAGGACGTTTTTAGTTATGTGGTAAAAAGCTCAAGAAGAGATCTGACGCCCTTAGCATACATAACCTCATTATTTGTTTTTTGAAAGGAGTTAAGATTTATGAAACTTAGCAAATTAGTTGGAGTAAGATTCAAGGAAAAACCCGCTTACTGTGTCATAGACAGTCACACCTTCAGTCTTCGTGGCGGCTATGTAAAGCGTGTATCAAATGGTATTTTTTCACTTTACAATCCAATGAAAAAGGTAACTCAGAACATCGAAAAGATTCTGAGAGAGGAAATGGATGCTACTGATTGTCAGGAGGTTATGTTTCCTGTGGTTCTTCCTGGATCACTTTGGGAGGAGTCAGGCCGTTACGAGAGCGTAGGAGAAGAACTGTTAAGATTTAAGGATAGAAACGACACACCAATGGTTCTTGGCATGACACATGAGGAGGCGGCTGTCCATCTTGCAAGGGAGTACGGCAGCACCTATGCAAACTACCCCTTCGCTTTTTATCAGATCCAGACCAAATACCGTGACGAAGCACGTCCAAGAGCAGGCCTTATAAGAGTAAGAGAGTTCACGATGAAGGATGCCTATTCTTTCCATACATCTCAGGAGGACCTTGAGAAATACTATGACAGAATGGCAAAAGCTTATGACAGGATATTTGAGAGAGCAGGTATCCCCGATGTTATCTCGGTTAAGTCAGATTCCGGAATGATAGGCGGAAGCGTATCTCACGAGTACATGCTTCTCACAGATGCGGGAGAGGATTCAATAGTTCTGTGCGACGACTGCGGCTACAGTGCAAATATGGAAGCTGCTGACACTACCGTGGACAACTCAGGCTGCACACCTTCAGGTGAATTGAAAAAAGTCCACACTCCGGGCTGTAAGACAATTGAAGAGGTATGCGACTTCCTGAACAGCAAAGTGGAAGAGTCATGTAAAGCTGTTGTTTATCAGATAAATGCTACAGATGAGTATGTTGTTGTATTTATTCGCGGTGACTATGAGGTAAATGAAACAAAGCTTGTTAACTACCTCCATGAAGAAGTTCATCCCGCTGAGATTACAGAGGACTGCGGACTTGTAGCGGGTTACTGCGGACCTTATGAGCAAAATGCTAAGTGCAGAATTGTTTACGATAAAACACTTGAGGGCATAGAGAATCTTTGCTGTGGAGGTAACGAGACAGACTATCACTACACAGGTCTTAATATAAAGAGAGACATCGGAGATGTAGAGTATGTCGATGTCAGCAAGATTCGTGATGGCGATATCTGCCCCTGCTGTGGCAAGAAGACTATAAAAATCAGCCGTGGAATTGAGGTCGGCAATATTTTCCAGCTCGGTACAAAATATTCCAAGAGCATGGGAATGACCTATACAGATGAGGATGGTACATCAAAGACTCCTATTATGGGTTGCTATGGTATCGGTGTTGGCCGCCTTGCTGCAAGTATCATGGAGGCTCATCACGACGATAAGGGACCTATCTGGCCCATCACCGTTGCTCCATGGAAGGTTCACGTTTGCTGCATGAGACGAGATGATGATGCCTGCAGAGAAGCCGCTGACAGGATTTACGAAGAGCTTACAAACTTAGGCATAGAGGTTCTCTATGATGACAGAGATGTCAGAGCAGGCGTCATGTTTGCAGACGCTGACCTCCTTGGTGTTCCGGTACGTGTTATAGTTGGCCCTAAGGCTCTTGCAAATGGTGAGATTGAGCTTTGCACCAGAGATAAGAGTGTTCAGCTAAGAGTCAGAAAAGAAGACATCATCGCGGAGACCAAAAAGCTGATGGATTCTTTGTATGAACAGATTAATTCTAAAGTTCATAATGGTAGTCACTCTGATCTACAGCATGGTTGACACATATTGTATAGCTCTGACAGGAAACACTTCACTGAGAGATTGCTAAATTGACAGAAGGTGGCTTTGTTAGTAAGATATAAGTGAGTTATTGTCGGAATTTCGACAGATTATTGTGTGATAGATATAGGTGTAAATTCTTGAACTGAATTACAGAAATCTGCATAGGTTGTAGATTGTGAGAATATGTTCCAAGAATGTGTAGTTTGGTAGCGATTGTTTTGGAGAGTTGTCTCCGTATTTTTGAGGGGTATAGCTATGATTACAGTTAGTCTTTGCATGATAGTTAAGAATGAAGAGGATAAGCTGGGCGCTTGTCTGGATTGTGTAAAGGATCTTGTGGATGAGATGATCATTGTTGACACAGGTTCTACGGACAAGACGAAAGAAATTGCAAAGTCCTATGGAGCAAAGATTTTTGACTTTGAGTGGACGGGAAGTTTTTCTGATGCAAGAAATTATTCCTTTGAGCAGGCAACCTGTGATTTCATTTATGCGGCAGATGCTGATGAGATAATAGATGAAGAAAACCAGGAGCGCTTTAAGAAGCTTAAAGAGGATATAGATGAGCTGGATATAGATGTGGTTCAGATGTATTACTGTAATCAGCTGAGTCACAATACTATATATAACTATGATCGCGAACTGCGCCCGAAGCTTTTTAGAAGGGTTAGAAATTTTATCTGGCAGGATCCGATTCATGAGATGGTAAAGCTGGAGCCTACTGTATGTAACAGTGAGGTTGAGATTCAGCATAACCCTACTGAGGATCATGGTGAGCGTGATCTTGCGGCATTTAGAAGGGCTGTGAGAGAAGGTGCATATATTTCGAAGCGTCTTCATCGTATGTATGCAAAAGAGTTGTTCATGGTGGGAACTGATGAGGACTTTATGCTTGCTAAGGAGTTCTTTACTGATTCCATTATGGATAATGGCAGAGACTTGGATCAGATAAAGGAAGCTGCTTGTGTACTTGCTCATATAGCTGTTCTTGATAAGAGCGCTGAGGAGCTTTTGAAGTATTCACTAAAGGATCTTACTACAATTCCTTCAAGTGAGATGTGCTATGAGCTTGGAAATTATTATAGGAATATGGGGGATCTTGATGAGGCGATAGTTTGGTATTTTAATGCGGCTTATGAGACTTCACCAATACTTGACGCTCATAGGGGCGGAGATCTGGCTATGCGTAAGATTTCAGAGTGTTATAGGGAGCTCGGTAACCTTGAGCAGGCTGCCGACTACGAGGCCGACGCCAACAAGTGGGAGATGCCCTCAAACGAATAAACCTAGTATGAAGTAGCCTTTGCGTCTGTGTGTATTGCTTCTGCTGACGTTTTTCAAAGCAGCGGAGAGCAACACACATAGCCGCAAAGGCTTTTTGTTATAGTAAAAAGATTTAAATATTCACTTTACGAATAGTAAAAAAGGGAATAAACGTATAAATGCAGTCAATTTGATTAGAATTTTAGGTAAATGTAGCTGTTTTTTAAGGGGGATAACATATAAAATGATGGGAGATTTATTCATTTATATGTTCAATACCCTTTTTTCTAAGTGAAAAATGCTTATAAAAATGCCAAAATAGAATATATTTATAGTTGCTTTCAATATGATGTAAGCTTCTTATTATGAGATTATTGAAAAATATACAGGGAGAAAAATGTTTTTGTGAACATAAATGATTTAAAAAGAAAGGCCATAATTCTTGGACTGGCGTTAGCCATGGGATGTGGCATCGGTTGTGGGAATAATAAAGAGGAGAAAAATGAAACTCCTCCAGCAGAAGCGGAAATCGTAAAAAAAGAGTGGTCATTAGCTGATGGATTTATAAGGGAAGCAGAGGATTCATCCACTGATCCGGTATTTGGACAGGAGAGCGAAGGTGGATTATCTAACGCAGAGTCAACACTTAGCGTTCCGACATACATAGATAAGCTTGGGGATGACTGGTTCATAGTTGACTGTTATCACAATCAGATAATTTATAATGACAATCTGGAGACGCCGCTTTATGAGTGGAAGGTGCTAACAAAGAATGTGAATCTTCCACATACAATGGCAAGTGACGGCACGGTTTACCTGTTGGATGATACAGAGAATAACAGGGTTCTGGTATTTGAAAAGGATGAGGATTCATACAAATGTACTCAGCTTTTTAATGAAATAGGCCAAAGACCGCATTATGTCGTATATGATGAGGATGATAAGGCTTTTTATGTATGGAGCTCAACTACTGGTGAGATGTATATTTTCAGGCGTGATAAGGATTCTTCCAAAATGTATTTGACTGAGATAAGACGTGTAGGTGGAAGCACACTTAAGGGGAATGCATCGGAAACATCAGATAATACCGGGGATGACAGCGTTCTCAATGGGGCCTACATCAGATCATTTTTCATAGATGGAGATGATATTTACTTTGTATCAGGTATTACAGCGCAGGGAACCGCATCTGGAATCATAAAGTGCAATAAGTATACTATGGAAATCAAGGAGCAGATATCTGTTCCCGATGAACTTGCAGGAATGGCTTATATGCGTTATGATGCACCTTATTACTACATCACTGTTTCTACTGATGTAACTGGCAGTCAGGATGCAGCGACTATGCTTCGTACAGATAGCCTTGATAAGCTGATGGCTAAGGACTATGAAGTAATATATGATACTTATTTTGTGGGTGGAGGAACTCCTTACAATATTTTCAAGGTGGACGATACCTACTATCTGACGGAACACAGGCTTCCGGCTCATGCTATATGGAGCTACAGGATTGATGAGAAAGGAAATATAGAAGAAGTTGAGTCTATTTACTAAAGAAAACAAAACAGTGAAGAAGTCACTGATAATGATACTTTTGATTGCCCTTATTACAGCGATATTACAGGGGAATTATTTCACATCTATAGCTGGCGGAGCGCCCAGACAGCCACAGATTTTAATTCTGTTTCTTGTGGGTTTTATCAGTCTGTTCTTCCTTATAAGTGAGATAAGAACTCAGAAGGTCACGATAGACAGGGGCGTTCTTTGGACTGTATGGTTTGGGATGCTTATGAGAGCAGGATATGTTCTTTTTTATGATATCTGGACTCTTCAGAATGATGGCGGAACCTTCACTGGATTTGGAACAGCGGATATAAACAACGGACATATCGGATACATCGAGTATATCTATAAATTTTTCCATCTTCCGGACATGGATCCTTACGAGTATTTTGGATATTATCATCCGCCGCTACATCATGTAATTGAAGCTATATGGATGACTATTCAGAGATTCTTAGGAGTTCCTGAAGCTTTGGCATTTGAGAATCTTCAGATTCCAACACTTATCTATTCAGGTCTGTGCATGATAGTGATGCTTATGATCCTGAAGGAATCTGATATCGAAGAGAAATTTGTCATTCCCGGAATGATGTTATTTGCTTTTCATCCCAGAATGATGGTGCTTGGAGGATCTGTTAACAACGACATTCTTGCACTGCTTTTACTTCTTTGCACAATATGGAGAGCTCTTGCATGGATCAGGGAGAAGTCTTTTAAAAACATTATTCTGATTGCCCTCTCACTTGGCTTTGGAATGATAAGTAAGCTTAATACAGCGATATGCGCTTTTTCACTTGCCCTTATATTCCTTATTGCTCTTATTGATGTTTTCAAGGATGGCAATATTATTACGAGAAAGAACATAATACTTCAGTATCTTGTGTTTGGAGTTATCTCTATTCCGATAGGTATGTCTTATATAATCAGGAATATGGTACTCTTTGGAGAAAAGCCCGGAATACCTTCACCGGCGATAATACCTAATGAATCGGTTATGTATACTGGAGAATATTCTGTATGGTCAATAATCGGTATTCCGTCTATATATGATCTGCACATAGAATTCCCCTTCTATCCGATCAGCGCGAAGGCAATTCACAATACATGGGTAATCCTTTTCCAGACAGGACTTTTTGCAGAGGCGTATCCTGCTGATATCAATGATTACCTGTTGTCAGTTGCACAGATAGCATATACTGCTTCTATAATTGTGGCTGTGATTACAACGATAGTATTTATCTGGTCATATTTTAAAAAGCTTGTTACAGAGACAAAATCAATTAAGTTTTCTCTGGCATATCCTACTGATGAGGAAAAAGAGAAGGGTGTTATCAGCACAAAGGAAGCAGTTGATAAGGTGGAGAGAACAACATTTTTACTCTTTACCTATATTTTTATGCTGCTTAGCTTTTCGCTTTATGTATTTAAGTATCCTTACACCTGCAGCAGTGACTTCAGATATATGACAGCCTGCCTTGTATTTACTTCGCTTGGATTTGTAGGTTGCCAGAATCTTTCTGATGAAGGCGCTGGAAAATATGTTAAGATAGTTAGCAATATTGGCATGGCAGCATGTCTTGTTGGTTCACTTATTGTATATATGTTTTGGAATATCGCGTAATAAGAGTACTGGAATAACAGCCAGGGGGACTATTGCGAAGAGATTCAAATGAGGAGAATGAAAAAATGAGTTGGGAAAGTTATGTAAGAAAAGTCACACCCTATGTGCCCGGAGAACAGCCTAAGGACAAAAACATAATTAAGCTTAACACCAATGAGTGTCCTTATCCGCCTGCTCCGAAGGTTAGAGAGCTTCTTAAGGACCTTAAATATGAGGAGTTTAAGCTTTATCCCGATACTGAGGCTTATCCTCTTTCGAAGGCACTTTCTGAGTACTATCATGTTTCAGAAGAAAAGATATTTGTCGGAGTAGGCTCTGATGATGTTTTATCTATGGCATATCTTACCTTTTTTGGATCTGATAAGCCTGTAATTTTTCCTGATATTACATATTCCTTTTATGATGTATGGGCTGAGCTCTACAGGATTCCTTATAAGCAGATTCCGCTTGATGAGAATTTCAAGATTAACTTTAAGGATTACTACAGTGAGAATACTGAAAATGGCGGTGTTATAATCGCTAATCCCAATGCTCCTGTTGGAACCTTTGAGCCTGTATCCAAAATAGAAGAGGTTATTAAGCATAACCCTGATTCCATTGTTATTGTGGACGAGGCATATATTGATTTTGGCGGGGAGAGTGCTCTTCCTCTTATTGATAAGTATGATAACGTTCTGATTGTTCAGACCTTTTCTAAGTCAAGAGCAATGGCTGGTATGAGAATCGGTTATGCCTTTGGATGTGAAAAGCTTATTAAGTACCTTAAGGACGTAAAGTTCTCCTTCAATTCATATACTATGAACAAGACTGCCATTGAGCTTGGTGCGGTAGCAGTTCAGGATGAGGCTTATTTCAAGGAGACCTGCAACAAGATAATCGCAACAAGGGAGAGAGTTAAGGGTGAGCTTTCCGAGCTAGGCTTTACATTCCCTGATTCCAAGGCAAACTTTATCTTTGCAAAGCACAATACAGTTTCAGGTGATGAGATATTTAATGCCCTTAAGAACGCAGGCATCTATGTAAGACACTGGAACAAGGACAGAATTTCAGATTATCTTCGTATAACCATAGGAACAGATGAAGAGATGGATAAGCTGATTGGATTCCTTAGAGAATATCTAAAGAAATAAGGGTGTTGGAAAAAAGCCTTGCAGTAATACGAAAGTGTGGTAGTATTATTTAGCAAATAATTTGTAAAATAATATGAGAATTTGATTTTGTGTTTGGTAAGGAGAGTTAAAAATGAACACTCAGACAATTATTGAATTAATTGGATATTTAGGATCAGCACTGGTTCTTGTTTCATTCCTCATGGTATCTGTGTATAAGCTGAGGATTGTGAATTCTATTGGTAGTGTGGTGTGTGTGATTTATGGACTTATAATTCATGCATATCCTACAGTAGTAATGAACCTTTGCCTTGTGGCAATAAATGTTTACTATCTTGTGAAAATGATCAACACTCAGAAGAACTACGATCTTGTAAAGGTTAATGGTGATGAAGGTCTCACAAGATACACAATAGACAAATACAAGGATGACATTGCGAAGTGCTTCCCTGGAATTTCAATGAACTTTGATAAGGCAAACCGCGGATATGTGGTATGCCATGATGGAAAGCCTGTAGGCGTTATGCTTGGAGAAGAAAAGGACAGAGTACTCGATATTATGCTCGATTACTCCATCCCTCAGTATAGAGACTTTTCAATTGGTGCATTCCTTATGTCCAGCATTGCAGTTGATGGTATAGATAAGCTTATCTACACAGGCTCTGATGAGAACCACAAGGAATACCTTAAGAGAACTGGTTTCTCAGAAGTAGGCGATCACTACGAAAAGGTTCTTTGATCACTGATTATTCTGAGCTCCCATTTCCATGAGAGTGTTAAAAAGATCAATATCATTTTGGGTTACCTTGATGTTGCACTGCATTTCTCTGCCATCAGGAGTTGTAACCTTCATATCAAAAACAGTTCCCACAGAAAGGGAGCTGTTTTTTAATGCTCCAAAAAACGGTGCTACTCTTGGGTGCTCCATTCTGAAGGTGTTGAATTTCTGTTGAAGCTGCATTATTGTCATAGGATTCATGTTCATAATTAGTTTCTCTTTCTGATAATAGTTTTTAATCATAGACTTGATATAAACAAATGAATATCAAGCCTTATTACATCATAAATATTTAGCCTATAAATGTAGGATTTGTCAAATCTAATTAAAATATTGGAAACTTGTTTAGAAGATATTTGTTTACAAGGACAATTTAGTATGGTAGAGTGGTAAAGGACTAATTTGATACAGTTATTGATGTTTTTTAATCTAAACCCATTTAGAGGAGGATATTATGAAAAAGAAGATTATAGCTGCACTTTTGGTTGCTACAATGGCTATGAGCATGACTGCATGTGGTAAGAGTGGTGCAGATAATGCAGCAGGCAGCGCAGACAGCGATGTTGCATATATCAAGGATAAGGGCAATCTGATCGTAGGTATCACAGATTTTGCTCCCATGGATTATAAGGATGACAATGGCAACTGGATCGGTTTTGATGCAGATATGGCAACTAAGGTTGCTGAGTCTCTTGGAGTATCAGTTGAATTCGTAGAGATCGACTGGGATAACAAGATTCTCGAGCTTGAGAATAAGTCAATCGACGTTGTATGGAACGGTATGACTCTTACAAACGAGGTTACAAGTGCTATGGAGTGCTCCAAGCCTTACCTCAACAACGCTCAGGTTGTTGTAGTTCCTGCAGCAGATGCTGACAAGTATCAGACTAAGGACGATGTTGCATCACTTAGCTTTGCAGTTGAATCTGGTTCAGCTGGTGAGGCAGCAGCACAGGAGAACGGATTTGATTTCACATCTTTGACATCTCAGGCTGATGCAGTTATGGAGGTTTCAGCTGGTACATCAGGCGCATGCATCATTGACCTTCTCATGGCTGGTGCAATGGTTGGTGAGGGAACAAGCTACGCTGACCTTACA
Organism: Butyrivibrio sp.; assembly: GCA_015056655.1. GTDB lineage: Bacteria > Bacillota > Clostridia > Lachnospirales > Lachnospiraceae > Butyrivibrio. Next base: position 15,343 of record SVFV01000018.1, on the reverse strand, counting down.
CACACTGTAGAGCTTACTACAGAGGAATATGGAATTGGCTGCAGAAAGGGTTCAGACCTTGCAGCATTTATAGATGATCAGCTTAAGAGTCTTTATGCTGACGGAACAATGCAGGACATCGCTAAGACATACGGCGTTCAGGACGCATTGGTAAAACAGTAAGAATGGAGCAGGATAGTATATGTTCTTAACAGTTACCTTATCTCTATTAGAAGGTTTTCTTGGAACGATTAAGTTATTTATATTGACGTTGTTGTTTTCACTTCCCCTGGGATTATTTATAAGCTTTGGCTCAATGAGCAAGGCGCCGGTTATAAAATATCCCATCAGATTTGTGATTTGGGTGATACGTGGAACACCGCTAATGCTTCAGTTACTTATCATATATTATGGCCCCGGAATTTTTCTGGGGCTTAATGTATGGGGAAGCAGCACAGAAGGCAGGTTCGTTGCAGCGCTTGTGGCGTTTGTAATTAACTATGCCTGCTATTTTTCTGAGATATACAGAGGCGGAATACAGTCAATCCCTGTGGGACAATATGAGGCAGGTCAGGTTCTTGGACTTACCAAGAAACAGATCTTCTACAAGATTATCCTCCTTCAGGTTATAAAGAGAATAGTTCCGCCTATATCGAACGAAGTCATAACTCTTGTAAAGGACACATCCCTTGCAAGAGTAATTGCTGTTTATGAGATCATATGGAACGGACAGGCTTTCATTAAGAGCAGCGGTATAATTTGGCCGCTATTCTACACAGGCGCATTTTATCTGATCTTCAGCGGACTTTTGACTCTGTTATTTGGTTATATAGAGAAGAAGCTTGGATATTTCAGATAAGATGAATGAAATCAAACCTAGCAAAACAATAGAAATAATCTGGTGAGAAAATATGCCAATATTGGAAGTAAAGAATTTAAAAAAGAAATTTGATAATACACAGATTCTAAAAGGTATCAGCTTTGACCTTGAGGAAGGACAGTCTCTGTCAATCATAGGTTCATCTGGAAGCGGAAAGACAACCCTTCTTCGTTGCCTGAATTTCTTAGAGACTCCTGATGAAGGTGAGATATTAGTTAAGGGTGAGACTTTATTTGATGGAAAAGGAAAGGCAGATGATGCCAAGCAGCTTAGAAATAAGAGACTTCATTTCGGTCTTGTTTTCCAGCAGTTTAACCTGTTCCCTCAGTACACAGCACTTGAGAATGTAACCCTTGCGCCACTTCTTGCAGCATCAGGTAATGAAAAGAATGCGATTATAGAAAACGGTAAGCAGCTCCTTGATCAGATGGGACTTTCAGATCGTATGGATAATTATCCGCATCAGCTTTCTGGTGGTCAGCAGCAGAGAGTTGCTATAGCAAGAGCTCTTGCACTTAAGCCTGATATCCTCTGCTTTGACGAGCCCACATCAGCACTTGACCCTGAGCTTACAGGAGAGGTTTTAAAGGTAATAAGGAATCTAGCAGAGAAGAAAACAACCATGATAATCGTAACCCATGAAATGGCATTTGCAAGGGATGTTGCAGATAGAGCTATATTCATGGATGACGGAATTATATTGGAAGAGGGACCTGCAAAGGACCTTATAAATAATCCTAAGGAGGAGCGCACAAAGCAGTTCCTTGCCGGAATCAACAAGTAAGAAAAGATGATAAGGAAGCACGGCTTCCACTGCATTTTAAAACAAACCCCACATTTTCATATGAAAATGTGGGGCGATTTTTTATATATCAGCACTTTCTGAATCAGGTGGAATAACCCTTTCAAGTTCCATTGTGATCGTGAAGGTACTTCCTATTCCTTCTTCACTTTCTGCTACGATATCACCATGCATAAGACCTGCCAGGCGCTTTGAAACAGCAAGGCCAAGACCTGTGCCTGTACCGTATTTTGAAGGATTGCGTTTTTCCTGTGCAAATGGAAGGAAAATACTTGGCAGGAAACCTACGCTCATTCCGCAGCCTTCATCTTTTATGACAAACGTAAACAGATAGGAACCATTGTATAGGCGCTCTGAGGTGACAGTGATTTCAACAGGATCGCCTGGCTCACTGAACTTAACAGCATTTGAAGTTACATTTATTATCATCTGCTGAGCTCTTCCAAGATCGCACATGATCTGAGGATTACCTTTATAGCTTCTGTTGATGATAACCTTAACGTTCTTTTCTGCTGCCATTGCTTCAGTTACATTCTCAACACCATCCACAATTTCATCCAGCGTAGTGGCAGAAGGATTCAGGTTGAGGCTTCCGCCATCTATTTTTTCTATATCCAGAAGGTCGCTTACAAGGCTTGCAAGATAATGACTGGAGGTATAGATTTTTCTCATATTGTTTTTTAATACACCCACGTCATCCTGGTTCATACCAAGATAGGAGAGCGCTGAAATTGCATTCATAGGTGCTTTTATTTCATTGCTCATTCTGGAAAGAAATTCAGACATGCGGCGACTGGCCCTTTTTTCATTATCAAGGAGTCTGTCGTTAAGTCTGTTAAGGCGCTCGATTTTATGCATGCGCTGTAAGTCTTCGGTTACATCCATAAAGGAACCGACAAATCCAATGATTTCTCCATTGTCATAAAGCGGGGTTTTGCTGGCGACGATATCCCTTACCTCACCTCTTATAACGCACTGACCATGAACGTTGTGAGTACTGTGCCCTCGAAGAACGTTTAGTTCATCCTCCATAAAAGGAGCGGGGTCCGGGTGCCAGCCCATATCTTCATCGGTTTTGCCTATAACAGCATCCTGCGATTCGAAACCATAGAAATCCAGAAAAGCCTGATTAACACCTACAAATCTGCGCTCGGTATCCTTCCAGAAAATGCAGTCCTGTGTGGTGTTAATAAGCTTATCAAATAGAATATCATTCTGATTGTTAAGTGATAAATCTCTTAAACGTGTATTGTGACTAATTGAATTATTAAAATCTTCAGCCATGCCAAACCCTCAATTAAGAAAATATATAAGAAAAATAAACTTAAATTAAAGAACGTTATACAGTGTGTATTATATCATAATTTCCAATTTCTAATTCTTATAAAAATCTAAATTAGGAAGAGGTTCTCTCCATCAAGTTCACGAAGAATGGCTTGATATTCATTATCATCAAGTCCATAAAGCTCCTTCAATTTTGCATCAATAGTGTTGTAAATTGAAAGCTTATCTTCGGGAGTGTTCATTATATTTTCTACAAGCTCAACTATTTCCTCCTGAAATTCTTTGCTTGCAAAAGGAATAGAAAGCTGCTCTATGTGAGAGCGGAGTATCTTTACAGATCGAAACTTTTTGCGGAAGTAGTATTCGCAAATTCTGCTGTTTAGAACGGCACAAATATATTTAATATCCAGACCTTCAATTTGAGGAATTAGAAGGTTCGCACTATTAAGAGACAGCGTCTGTTCGTTATCATAAGAAAACACAAGGTGATTACCTATGAAACGATAAAGGAGCTTCTCCTTAGCTCGATAATATTTTTCGGGTGCAACCTGCTGGCAAAGCTCTGGCTTAAAGGTGATATAGCATTTAGGCTTTTTGAAGGAATATTTAAATATGTCGGAGCCCTTAAGTATGATTTCGTTCGACTTACTTTTTCTGGACTTTAGCATATCCTTGTTTGAACCTGTAACGATACCCAGCGCAAAAATGGCATTATCTTTAAGACGACATGCTCCTTCCAGCTCATCCATTTTCTTAAGAAGACTATATTCCTCATCTGGAATAAGGAAATCAAAGCATACAGAATTAACCTCCCTGTCAGCGGAGATTTCAAAACAGTTTTCCTTGTCATAGATTTTGGGAGAGTCCTTAAGGAAGCAAGCTTCAGACTGAGAAGCTTGCTTTTTTAGCTGAAGGATAATTGAAGGACACTGTACCCTGTCAAACACTTCCCCAATGTATTCAAGGTGTGAAAGATATGTATTTTTAAGTATGAATTCTCTGATCACGCTGTGAGACTTTACATTAAGTACAGACTCAGGAGTAACAAAAGAAACAAAGCCGTCTGTTGTAAGTAGTTTTATTGCCTGCTCCAAGAACAGATCACAGGATTCAGGATTTTCCAGATGAGCACACTCAAAGGATTTTTTTAAGCTGGCTTTTTCATCTTCAGAGTAGGAGTAGCCCCAGGGAGGATTACCAAAGATAACGTCGTAGCTATCTCTGCCAAAGGGCTTATCATTCAGTAGAAAATCAGAGACCTTAATCTGATTTCTCCAAAATGATGCATCAGGATACTGGTACTTAAGGGCAAGACTTATCCTTGCTATAAGTACGCCTTCTTCATCTATATCACTGCCAAATATATTCTCTTTGGGTATTCCAGGAGGGAGCTGTAAAAGGAAATTACCTGTTCCGCAGCAAGGGTCAAGAATGGTCTTGTCCTGACCAGAGCGCAGAAGGTAAGCTTCAAACAGATGTCCAAGAAGTCTTTTTACAACTGTGTTTGGAGTGTAGTATGCACCGGTTTTTTTTCTTTGTCCGATACTCTTTAAAGATATGTAAAGAAGACCTAATATGTCTTCACCAATTTCGTAGGTATAGGAATATGACTCAAAAAGACTGGTACTAGAAAGAAACTCTTTGAGCTCTTCTTTTGAACCGATAAAATCATCAATTAAATCGGAATATGTACACAGACTAAGAGAACCGTCCAGATATTCTCTTAGAAGAGACTCATGTTTTTCACCATTAGTAATCTGAATAATAAACTGAACTGCGCAGTCGCAAATAATAGCCTTACGCAAAAGAGTAGGGCATTCCTCCTCATTGGACAGGGCATCTGTAAGTTTTTCGATAATGGGAATATTTACTGATTTTGAAGAAATGTAGTCGCGATATAGGGCCTTTCCTGAGATGTAGGCTTTATTTCTTCTACTTCTAAGAGCGTCTCTTTCGCCCTTTGTTAGTTCTTCTTTTATTCGCTGTACATATTCATCAGAGAATACATAAGCATTTCCGCGTTTTCCTTCGGCTTTGATCTTGCCGAGCTTGATCCAGTTTCGGCCTGTAGCCGGAGAAATAGATAATTCTTTGCAAACTTCTGTTAATGTGAACATTTCAAATCCCTGTAAACAAAAAGTGATAGATGGAATTATCGACAGTTATCTTATTATACCACAATAATATGGTACAATAATCTAATCAATTAAGGGAGCTTTTGGTATGAAGAATCTGAATAAAAGAGTAAAACTGTTAGGTTTTTACATTATCTATACTTTATTGTTTTTTGCTATCTTTTGGGGAAGTTTTAAGTATTTTCCGGAAAATGGGAGACTTCTCTTAAACCATGCAGATGCCTGGAGGCAGCACATGAAGGCTGTGGCTTATTACTCGAAATGGTTAAGGGGTGTTTTCTATAACATATTTGTACTACATAATTTCAGTCTCCAGACCTTTTCACTTGGTATGGGCTACGGAAGTGATATGTATACTACACTTCAGTACTATGCCATCGGAGACGTTCTGAATCTGTTTTCAGCCTTTGTAAAGACTGAGTACATCTATGAATATTTCCAGGTTATCACAGTTCTTAGAGCGTACCTTGCAGGTATAACCTTTTCAATGTTTGCAATGTATGTAAGGAAGGATGCGCATCCGATTGCCCTCCTTTCCGGAATGTTTACCTATTCCTTTGGCTCATATTTTATGTTCCTTGGAATTTGGCATCCATTCTTTGCAAATCCTATGATTTATCTGCCTCTGGTACTTCTTGGTGCTGAGAAGCTACTTAGGGAGAATAAAAAGAATACCTTTATCATTGCCATCTTTTTGGCATGTACGAATAACTTTTATTTCTTCTTTGCGATTACACTTCTTACAGTTATCTATGTACTCGTAAGATTCTTTGTTGAGCATGGCGCAGACTTTGAGAGACTTATAAAAACCTGTGTCACATTTATTGCAAATGGGCTTTTGGGAATTATGATGTCAATGGTAATCCTTTTACCTATTCTTCTGGCACTTCCTAACAATCCCAGAAGTAAGAGTGGAATCAGTGTTCCAATTCTGTACCAAAAGAGCTACTATCAGGAGCTTGTAAGAAATCTCATATCCTTTGTCAATCATGGAGAGGCAGATCTTCAGCTTGGTTTTTCCGGAGTATTTCTTGTAGCCTTGTCTGTTACCATTGCTGTATTCTTTGCTTCTGGCTTTAAAAAGAAAAGAACAGAGTTGGTACTTCTGTTGCTCATGACAATATTTATCATGGTTCCTTTCTTTGGCTATGTCTTTGCAGGATTGTCTTATGTTATTAACAGATGGTGCTTTGCATGTGCTCTTTTTGCGGGCTTTGTAGTATTTGAAGTCCTTGATGAGATACTTGAAATTGATGTAAAGACCTTTGTGATTTCTGGAATACTTCTTGCTATATATGCAGTAGTAGCTAAGGTAAGCGGAGCAATAGAATACGAGGCTCTTAAGATACAGCTTGTAATTGCACTTTGCACCTTTGCTTTGTTTGTTCTTGTAAATGTAGTTGATAAAAAGGCAGTGAAGCTGAATAAGGTAATTCCCTTTGGAGTTGTTCAGGCTATAGCTTTTGCAGCTGTTTCTGTAGCAATTTTATTTAATGCATACGAAGCTTACGCCCCGGAAAAAGGAAATATGATTTCTGATTACATAGAGAAGACTACTACAGAGGATATGTACTTGCAGCTTCAGAGTACTGAGACTCAGGTGGTTGAAGAGGCAGCAGCCAATGAAGGACTGGATGTTTCAGGGGACTTCTACAGATATAGTGGAAGAAACCTCGTATGGAACGCATCACTTCTTGATGGAATAACTTCAACACAATTTTGCTGGAGTCTTACCGACAAAAATGTGTCTGAGTATTTTAGTGCGATTGCTAATACAGATGAGCAGAACTTTGCATACTTTGGCCTCGATGACAGAGCTATCTTAAATAGTATTGCAGGCGTTAACTACTTCTCACTTCGTTTTAACACTCCGGAGGAGAGAGCATTTGTTCCGTCAGGCTATGCTGAGGTTTATGATAAGTTCAACTTTGCTATTTTCAAAAATGGGAATGCACTTCCCTTTGGATATACGAGTAGTAGTATCCTCACAAAATCTGACTTTGAGGAGCTTTCTCATATTAACAGGCAGGAAGCACTACTTTATGGAACAGTGTTAGAGGATGCGGATGCAGAGAAGCTGACTTCAGATTATGAGATTGGATCAGAGGAACCTATACTGACAGCAAGCCAGATTCCTTTTGAGATAACATCTCAGGAGGATGTTCAGGTATCTGATGGACTAATAGAAGCAAAAGAGGGCGGAAGAATAACTATTAGCTTTGATGGCATGGCGGGAGGAGAAACATATCTTTTCTTCAAGAACCTGCACATAGAAACATTAAAGGATGTTGTGCCTGTAACAGTCTTATCTTCACTTGCTGATGGAACAGAGATTCAAAAGACTCTTAGCTATAAAACAGAGAACTCTCAGTATTACAGCGGATGGCATGACTTTTTGATAAATATGGGAGCTTCTGCTGATCCCAAGTCCTACATGACAATTGTTTTTGGTGCGAATGGAAAATATAGCTTTGATGAGCTTTCAGTATATTTCCAGCCACTTGATAACTTAAACAGACAGCTTGAAGTATATAAGACCAACACTATGTCAGATGTTCAGCTTAATAAGAATCCGATCTCCTTTGCAACAAACAGGATTTCAGGAACAATCGAGCTTGAGCAGGATAAGCTTTTGTGCCTTGAAATACCTTATTCAAAGGGCTTCACCGCTTATGTTGATGGAGAAAAGGCAGATATAGTAAAGAGTAATTATATGTTCATGGCAATTCCGTTAAAGGAGGGTAGCCATGAGATAGTATTAAAGTACAGAACACCGGGCCTTTTTGTGGGCTTCATACTCACCCTTTTGGGATTTGGAATTTTTATTTATTTAAATATCAGGAAAAAGAATGGCTAATCAGGAAGAAGAACTTTTATACAAAAGACTAATTGAATTAAGTAACAGAGCCTATCAGAACAATATATACTGCTTTAGTGATTTCCTGAGCATTGCAGGACAGGATACATTTTACAAGGCTGTCAAAGATAAGAGCTTTGCGCCAATAAGCTATGAGCTTTTTGGGGGCTATGAGAACTGTGAGAGGAAAATGGTCCGCTTTGGAAGTGAGCAGGATTTTGGCTATGAACTGGATTTCCCTATAAAGTGCATTAAAGTAGAACCAGTGGCAAAGAAGTTCGCTAAAAAGCACAGTCACAGGGACTTCCTCGGATCACTTATGAGTCTTGGACTTGATAGGAAGAAATTTGGCGACATATTTGTTGATGATATGGAAGCCTACATTTATGTGGATGAATCTGCCTGCGACTATGTGCTTGAGAATTTCACTTCGGTTGGAAGAGATATAGTAAAGTGCACCATATCAGAGCTTCCTGAGTCCTATATCAAGGAGGCGCTTGAATCCAAGGTGATTCAGGTTGCATCACCAAGAATTGATGCTGTGATTTCCAGGGTCTACAACCTTTCAAGAAAAGATACTATTCCGTATTTTACGGAGAAGAAGGTGTCAGTAAACGGAAGAATTGTTGAGAATAACGACAAGAACCTCTCGGATGGAGATACGGTATCTGTAAGAGGTTTTGGGAAGTTTAATTTTGTTAAGGACCTTGGGTTATCCAAGAAGGGCAAGCATAATATCGAGGTAGAGGTGTTTGGCAGATGAAAAAGAACACACTTATTGCCGCTGTCTCTGTCCTTATTCTTCTTGGGATGATAACTGTTTTGTATTACCTTCCGAGGTGGCAGAATAAAACCTACAATCAGACTGCTTTTGTAATGGGGACGGTTTTCAGCTTTTCACTTGAAGGTAAGGAGGATCCAACCTCGGAGCTTTTACAGCTTGGAAATAGTCTTGAGAAGGATACTCTATCAAGAAGAGTTAAGGATTCAGAGATAGCACAGATAAATGCTTCCGCAGGAGATGAAAACGGATATCCTCTATCAGAAGAAATGGAGGAGCTTCTGACCACCTGCTTTGATATTTCTAAAAAGAGTGAAGGGGCTTTTGACATCACTCTTGGTGCCCTGATCTCTCTATGGGATATTGATGGCTGGGCAAGTGGTGAAAGAGGGGATGCTAAGGATTTCAGACCTCCTTCTAAAGCGGATATTTCAAGTGCTTTGGAGTGCTGCGGATATGAGAAGGTCAGGATAGAAAACCACAGAATATATTTACCAGAGGGCATGATAATTGACCTTGGGGCAGTGGGAAAGGGCTTATACCTTGATAAGTGCAGGGGAGAGCTTTCTGGCAACATAAATGGAATCGTTTCTGCAGGGGGAAGCATCTTAACAGTTGGAGAAAAGGGAGACGGCTCAGATTGGAAGGTTGGAATTACAAATCCCTTTGAGGATGGACTATATGCTACAGCTGTGCTTGGATCCGATAAATGCGTATCAACATCAGGTAATTATGAGAGATTTGTGGAATATGAAGGAGTGGACTATCATCATATCCTTGATCCCAAAACAGGATATCCCGCATGGATAAAGGATAGTGAAGAGGATTCAGATGACCAGAAAGTGGGAGTTGCATCAGTTACTATAGTATCAGATAGTGGCCTTTTATCTGACGCCCTTTCAACTGCCTGCTTTGTTCTTGGTGAGGAGAAGGCACTGGAGCTTTCAGCTGAGTATGGAGCAGAGATATTTATCATAAGAACTGATGGAAGTTCAGCTACAGAAGGAAATCATTTTTTGATTAAATAAACAGTGAGTTTTATAGTTCTTTTTTGGGCAAAACAGAATTTATTTAGATAAAGTTTATACAATATTCAGAAGTCGTCAAATGCAGATGCACACTGCGCTTGACGACTTTTTCCAATGTGGGGGCGTTGTATTGAAATTTTTGTAATGCTATATTCAATTTAGCGCAATTTCGTAATGTTTCATTAGTTCTTATGAGAAGGGGTGCAAACTTATGGAGACTAAAAAAAGAGGAACTATGGTTACTACAATAGTTTTTGTTATTCTTGTAGCTATTATTGCAACTGGTGTTATAATCGCTGTATGTTCCATGAATAGCACTATTGCAGCAAATAAGAAGCAGATAGAATCTTACAGAGGCAGACTGCTGGAAGATATTAAGACAGAACTCAAAAACGAGACTCAGGAAGCAATGAGTGTCTGCGCTATCATGAATGCCAGATACGAAGCAGGTGAAATGACCAAAGAAGAAGCCATGAAGGAATCTGCAGATATCATCAGAGAACTGAAATACAATGATGGAGCTGGATATTTCTGGGTAGATACTTCTGAAGGAATAAACGTTGTTCTTCTTGGAAGAGATACTGAGGGACAGTCCAGATGGGATGCAACTGATCCTAATGGAACAAAGTTCATTCAGGAAATGATTAAAAACGGTTTACAGGATGGCGGTGGTTACACAGAGCTTATGTTTGCTAAACCTAATGAAACAGAGCCACTTCCTAAGATTAACTATACTGCATACTATCAGCCATTTGACTGGGTTATGGGTACAGGTGTATGGGTAGATCATATTGATGCTCTTGAAGCTGAATACGAAGCTACTGCAAATGCTTTGATGACAAAGAACCTTGTTCAGACTCTGATTATCACAGCAATAATCATTGTTCTTGGTGCACTCGGTGCTATTTACATGGCTAATCGTATTGCAAATCCTATTATGCTTGTTTCTAAGCAGATGCTTTGCATGGCAAATAGTGATTTCACTGAGAACAAGGAAATGGAAAGCGTTAGAAAGCTTAAGACCCACAATAATGAGGTTGGTGTTATAGCTGAGTCTCTTGACCTTATGCATAACAACATTAGAGATCTTATGATGAGAATTTCTGATACAACTGCTTATGTGGCTTCTGCATCAGAGGAGCTTTCAGCTAGTGCTACCCAGTCAGCTCAGGCTAGTGAGATGGTGGCTAACTCCTGTACTAACGTTGCAAATTCATGCTCCGGACAGATTACAGCAGTATCTGGTGCTAGTGAAGAGACTAAGTCCTTTGTAAGTAATATGCAGGATTTCCAGGATGCTATCATCAGATCTAATGATATGATCAAGTCCACAAATGAAGCTGCGGCTAAGGGTGCAGCCGATATGACGAATGCAACTAATATGATGTCTACAATTAAGGAGTCTGTAGAGAATACCGCAGAGGTTGTAGATGGACTTGGAGAAAAGCTTAAGAATATCGATACCTTTGTTAACACAATATCTGAGATTGCAAGTCAGACAAACCTTCTTTCACTTAATGCATCTATTGAGGCTGCAAGAGCTGGTGAAATGGGTAAGGGCTTCGCAGTAGTAGCTAGTGAGATTAGTAAGCTGGCAGATGATTCCAACCAGGCAGCAGAGAATATCACAAAGCTTATCGAGGATATCATGAAGAGCTCTGAAGAAGCGGTTGAAGCTATGCGAGAAGGAGCTCAGAGCGTTGTAGAAGGTACAGAAACAGTTAATGAAGCTGGACATACATTCAACAATATTGTAAACATGGTGCAGTCTATAGCAGATGAATCCAGCAAGATGAGTGATATCGTTGGACAGCTGTCTAGTGGAACAGATACTATTGCAAGCAATATCGAAAAGATTGAGCAGATGAGTGTGAGCGTTGCTGATGAAACCCAGAATGTTTCCGCAGCATCCCAGCAGCAGACAGCATCTACACATGAGGTTGCTGAGGCATCTGATAAGCTTGCAGAAAATGCTCAGGAGCTTCAGGACTTTGTTGCTAAATTCGAGCTGTAAAAGAGTACCATATAGGGATTTTGAAAGTCACCGCAGGGGCACTTGCGGTGACTTTTTTATGCGAATGGAATAAATTCTTTAATAATGCGTTGCTTTACTCCTTTAATGTGATAAAATACATAATAAAATTGTATCACGCAAAGGGGTAAAGAAAATGACTACAGCACAAATAGGAATAATCATCTCTATTTTGACTTATCTGGCCATGATGCTGATGGTTGGATTTGTCAGCTCAAAAGATACTAATGATGTTAAGGATTTCTACCTTGGTGGAAGAAAGCTTGGACCATTTGTTACTGCAATGAGTGCAGAAGCATCCGATATGAGTTCGTATCTTTTGATGGGTGTACCTGGACTTGCATATTTTTCAGGAATAGCAGATGCGGGATGGACGGCAGCAGGTCTTATAGTTGGTACCTATCTAAACTGGCTTTTTACCGCCAGAAGGCTTCGTAACTATACAGAAAAGCTGGATGCCATAACAATACCGGATTACTTCAAAAAGCGTTTTAGGGACAATAGCAATATTATCCTTTGCATAGGAGCAGTATTTATTCTTATATTCTTTGTTCCTTACACAGCTTCTGGTTTTTCAGCTTGTGGAAAACTCTTCGCATCTTTGTTTGGAGTTAATTATCAGCTTGCGATGATCGTTTCTGCTGTAATCATTGTCGGATATACAACAACTGGTGGATTCCTTGCTGCTTCAAAAACTGATTTTATTCAGTCCATTGTAATGACCGTAGCACTTTTCTTTGTTGTAGGTTATGGAATTGTTTCTGCAGGCGGAATGTCACAGGTTCTGGATAATGCAAGGCAGCTTCCCGGATTCCTTGAGGTGAGCGCAACCTATGATAATGCAACTGGAACAGCAGCTTCTTATGGAGTATTTAATAAGATTACAATGTTCTGTTGGGGACTTGGATACTTCGGAATGCCTCATATTCTTCTTAGATTCATGGCTATCCGTAAATCCTCAGAGCTTTCACTTTCAAGAAGAATTGCATCTGTATGGGTTGTATTTTCACTTGGAATCGCTGTATTCCTTGGAGTAGTTGGAAGAGCAATGACTCAGTCAGGAGTGCTGGAGTCACTTATTGATGCAGAAAACATTACAAGTGCATCCAAGGCAGAGACTCTTATTGTAGTACTGGCGCAGCAGATCAGTGAGCATAATTTCATATTTGCTCTTATCGCAGGACTTGTTATAGCGGGTATTCTCGCTTCAACAATGTCTACCGCAGATTCACAGCTCATAGCTGCATCATCTTCTGTATCTGAAAACATCATTCAGGAGACTCTTGGAATAAATCTTTCAGAGACTGCTGCGATGCTTACAGCAAGGGCAACACTTATCGCTGTAGCTGTATTTGGTGTTGTTATTGCATGGAATCCCAACAGCTCAGTATTTAGTATTGTATCCTTTGCCTGGGCTGGATTTGGTGCAGTATTTGGACCAATCATGATCCTATCTCTTTACTGGAAAAGAACCAATCGTTTTGGAGCAATAGCAGGTATGATTTCAGGTGGTGCCATGGTATTCATTTGGAAATACCTGGTTCGTCCTATGGGCGGCGTGTTTGATCTGTATGAGCTTGCACCTGCATTCCTTGTTGCAATCATTGTTATCGTAGTTGTAAGTCTCCTTACACAGAAGCCTTCTGATGAGATTACAGATGAATTTGAGCATGTCTCAAAGATGTCTTAATAATCAGAAATATATTGTATTTAAATCGCGCCCTTTGTGGCGCGATTTTACGTTTATAAAAATATAACAAAGACTTTAGAAAACCATAATTCATAAGGCGATTACATTTAGGTAGAATTAATCTAATCATGGATAGTTATATCTTATGGAGGATTAAATTATCTTAACTATGGGCAAGCGGCATGGGAGTATTGCAACTAAATTTTTGGCTATATTCTTTTTGTTTACAGTTGCTATTCTTGTAGTATGCGGAATGGTTATTTATTATAGCCAGATGAGCATTTATCTCGACCAGTGCGAGAAGAATGCTCATAACATATGCTCATATTTAGAACTGCTCATGAAGGATGAACAGGAAGACTTCAAGCAGTACCAGGATTATGTATTAAAGCATAAGGATGAAATTCTTATTCCGGTTGATTTTGACGGCTATGTAACTTATGAGAACGAGTTTCTCAGGGCTTTTCAGACGAACTATCCAGACAAAACTCTTAATCATGATATCCAGATAAATGAACTTAATGATGACGTAAAGAAAGCCTTTTTCACCTATAAGCATGCCTATTGGCTGACTTTGTTTGAACAGGCCAGAGAAGCCTTTAATTTGAAATATACATATTACGTTGTCCCTGATGAGCGTCCGTATTATATGACCTTTTTGCTTGATATAGTACGTGAGCCCAGAAAGGATGATGAGCGATATATAAACATTGGATTAACTGTTGAACAGCCAATGAATACCCATGTGATGATGTGGGAAGCATATAATACCGGAAAGAGCCCGACAGATTACGACATATTCAACAACGAGTATGGGCATACCTTCGCATACTATACTCCGCTTGTAATAGATGACGAAGTTATTGGTGTTATATGTACAGATGTTTCAGTTAACAGTATTAACAGAGCTATTTTGTGGAATACATTAAGACAGATTTTGCTTATTGCTGCAGTTTTAGTTTTGGGAATAATTGTCCTCATGGTATATGTTAATAATAACTATATCAGGAGGATAGAAACGCTTGAAAGTGGTGTTACAAGCTATACGAATACCAAGGATGCCAAGATTGCCAAGGATATCGATAAGTGCAAAGAAGGAAATGATGAGATATCATCTCTGGCTGAGCATATAACTAGCATGATGTTTGAGTTAGAAGAATATATCAGACATCTGACAAAAACCTATGATAAGCTTGAGGAGACCAGAAAGCAGGCTGACGTAATGAACGAGCTTGCATATAAGGACTCTCTTACTGGAATAAGAAATAAGCTCTCTTATGATAAGGAAATGCATAAGCTTGGATGGGATCTGGCATCAGATAATGCGAAATTCGGAATAGCCGTTGTGGATCTTAACTTCTTAAAACGCATAAATGATACCTATGGCCATGAACAGGGGAATCTTGCGATAAAGAACCTTTGCGTTCTTATATGTAGGATTTTTGCGCATTCAGCAGTATTCAGAATAGGTGGGGATGAGTTCGCCATAATTGTTGAGAATGAAGATTATGATCATGCAGAGGAGCGTATAAAAGAGTTTGAAGGTATTATCGATTCGAATATGGAAAAGACGGATGAAACACCATGGATGGCATTTTCAGCAGCCTTGGGATATGCCAAGTATGATAAATATGTAGATCAGACTGTGGAGAATGTATTCAGAAGAGCTGATAAGGCTATGTACAATCGCAAAAAAGAAATGAAAGCATTGAGGCAGGACTAATAAGTTACTGTCAAAAGATAGAAATTCATCTGACAAAATAAAGCGCCCAGATCATCATTCTGGACGCTTTATTCATTGTAGTGCGCCTAGCGGCGCACGTTTCTAACGGGTTAAAGTCCCGTATCCGCCCGGTAGTGGGAAGGATATAGCCG
>SVFV01000017.1 GCA_015056655.1 Butyrivibrio sp. | reverse complement strand
GCAGATATAAGTACCGATTTTTAGGCCTGAAAAAGGGCCATCGCCCAGATGATTTAATCATCTAATGCGACAGCCCCTACAAAATTACTGATTTTCAGTTGAAACATCACCAGCTTTTTCAGGATGTTCAAGCATTTCCTGCATTGTCTTCCATCCAAGAACTGCACACTTTACTCGTGCTGGCATGTGAGAGATATCCTGCAGCGCTGCTGCCTCATCGAGCTCTTCTAATTGCTCTTCGTCCTTTATCTCGCCCTTGATCATTCCCATGAATGTTCCAGCAAGCTTAATTGCATCTTCTTCTGATCTGCCGATTACCTGGTCAGCCATCATATCTACTGATGCCTGAGAAATAGCACAACCAGAACCTGAAAACATAGCATCCTCGATAACGCCATCCACTATACGAAGCTGAAGAGTTATGTCATCTCCGCAGCTGGGGTTTACACCTCTGAGAACAAGATCAGGGTTTTCCATATCGCCCTTGTGAGTAGGGCGAAGGTTATGCTCATTAACGATTTCTCTGTAAAGTCCTTTTAAATCCATTGTCTTACCTTTCAATCTTCATATCCCATGAAGCCTCTCACATTCGCAAGATGCTCAAGGAATCTGTCTACCTCTTCCTCTGTATTATAGAAATAAACGCTGGCTCTTGCAGTAGAACCTGCTCCAATAAACTGCATCAGAGGCTGTGCACAGTGATGACCAGCTCTTACACATACATGATCATCGTTAAGCACTGAAGAAATATCATGAGGATGAACCCCATCTATAGTAAATGTCACAATTCCGCTGTGTCTCTCAGGATCAGATGAACCGTAGATTTTAATGTAAGGAAGCTTTTTCATTCCTTCCATCATACGTATTGTAAGCTTATCTTCCTGCTCTTTGATAAAGTCAAAGCCAACCTTCTGAAGATACTTAATAGCCGCTTCAAGACCAACTGCACCTGCTGCATTTACTGTACCTGCCTCAAACTTATGAGGGAGCTCTGCATAGGTTGCGTCTTCTCTTGTTACATACTCTATCATCTCGCCGCCTGTAAGGAAAGGCTTCATGTTTTCGAGTATAGCCTTTTTGCCATATAAAACACCAATTCCCATAGGTGCCATGAGCTTGTGTCCAGAGAATGCATAGAAATCTGCATCGATATCCTTAACATCCACAGGAATATGAGGAGCTGCCTGAGCTCCGTCTACAACTACTGTAGCGCCTTTTTCATGTGCATAAGCAGCTATTTCCTTAACAGGATTTGTTATTCCAAATACATTTGAAACATGACCGATTGAAACAATCTTAGCCTTATCTGTTATCTTACTCTTGTATTCCTCGGGAGTGATAACGCCATCTTCATCAGGCTCTAAGTAGATAAGCTTCGCCTTTTTCTCACGGCAAACCATCTGCCAGGGAAGAATATTACTGTGATGCTCCATTACTGAGATTACAACTTCATCTCCCTCAGAAACATTTTCCATTCCATAGCTGTAAGCTACCAGATTAAGAGATTCAGTTGTGTTTCTTGTGAATATGATCTCCTCTGTACTGGAAGCTCCGATGAAATCTGCAACAGTCTTTCTTGCATTTTCATATCTCTCTGTAGCTTCAACGCTCCAGTCATAAAGGCCTCTAAGAGGATTTGCATTTGCATTCTCGTAAAAGTCTTTTATAGCGTCAACTACGACAGTGGGTCTTTGTGATGTAGCTGCATTATCAAAGTATATGTAATCTCCCTTTGATAGAATAGGGAAGTCTTTGCGAAAATCTTCAGGTGTTGGCATTATATGGCCCCTTCTTACAAAATTGTTCTGATATACTGCTGAATTCTTACGATAAGTCCTTCGTCAGGAATCATTCTTGCAATTGACTCCATACGTGCGCGGATCATAAGTCTCTTAGCCTCTTCCTCGCCGATACCTCTGCTCTGCATGTAGAACAAAGTATCATCGCCAAGCTGTCCGATTGTAGCGCCATGACGGCCATCCACATCCTCCTCCTGGCAGAGGATCATAGGCATTGTTCTGTTGATTACATCCGGGCTAAGGAGAAGAGTATCCTCCTGCTCGTCTCCGACTGAACCAGCACTTCCTGACTTAAAATCAAGAGTTCCGCGGAAAATCTTAGTAGCTTCATCAAGAAGCACTCCGCGAAATACCATATTTGAATCTGTCTTCTGACCTATCTGATCTGCCACATAGTTCATATCGTAGGTCTGTTTATGTCTGCACAGATAACCTGTGTGATTATCGAACTTACTCTTTCTGCCAAGGAGAGTAATTCTGCATCCTCCCCAGGTGTTAAGAGCGCCAAGCTGCATTCCAATAGTATCGATGTCTGCCTTGTCATCGCATACGCCACCGATATCATCGAAGTGTACAATGCTCTCGCTAAGCATCTGAACCTTTACAAGGTTGATCTTTGCACCTTCTTCAGCAAGAAGTCTTGTCTGAATTCCAAGGAATCCCTTCGCATTCTCCTCAGAGCTGTACTCCATGATAACTGTAATCTCTGAGTCCTTTTTGGCATGGATGACCTGACTTCCAAGTGCGCACTCGCCATCCTTAAGAGAATATCTGATTACTACAGGCTCCTCTACTTTACTGCCTTCTGAAGCAGTGATAACAGTAACAGGAACGTTCATCTCTGCCATGAGCTTATCAATTTCTACGCCCATACCAGTGCGAACTGTCTGCGCATCGTTAAGATGTGCTGTATCTCCATTTGGTCCAGGGAGATTTACAAGCTTCTCTTTTATCTTTGCATTATCTCCAGAGAAAAGTGCCTTAACATCTGCCTCTGTGGCATCTGCCTTAACGTTCACATTAGAAGGAACGCTCTCCGGCTCCGGTGTTTTTGTATTTTCAATATATAAATCTTTTACATCAATCTGGCTGTCATTGGACTTCAAAAATCTATATGTCAGCGCGGGAAGATGATTAACTTTCATGTTCAAATCCATCTTATCAGCCTCCACTCATCTCAAGCTTAATGAGATTGTTCATCTCAACTGCATATTCCAAAGGAAGCTCTTTTGAAACAGGATTTGCAAAGCCGCTTACGATCATGGCTCTTGCATCTGACTCTGAAAGTCCTCTGGACATCAGATAAAACACAGCTTCGTCGCTGATTCTTCCGATCTTTGCCTCATGTCCAACGTCTGCATCATTTGTTCTGATATCCATTCCAGGGATTGTATCTGCTCTTGAAATGGAATCAAGCATAAGTGAATCACAGGAAACAGAAGTCTTGGCATGCTTTGCCTCTTTATTAATGATAACGCTACTTCTGTATGTTCCGATTCCGCCTGACTTGGAGATTGACTTAGTTGAAATCAGAGATGATGTATATTTACCCTGATGTACAACCTTAGCTCCTGTGTCGAGGTTCTGTCCCTTTCCTGCAAAGGTGATACCTGTGTACTCCATTGTGGAGTGATCACCCTTAAGGATTGTCATGGGATACAGATATGAAGTGTGTGAACCAAAGGAACCTGAAACCCATTCCATTCGAGCACCTTCTTCTACAAGTGCTCTCTTGGTATTGAGATTGTACATGTTCTTGGACCAGTTCTCTATTGTAGAATAGCGAAGTCTCGCACCCTTCTTAACAAAAAGCTCTACGCAACCAGCGTGAAGATTGGCTACGTTGTACTTAGGAGCAGAGCAGCCTTCGATAAAGTGAAGGTCCGCACCCTCATCAACGATGATAAGTGTATGCTCAAACTGACCTGCGCCTGCTGCATTAAGTCTGAAGTATGACTGAAGCGGGATATCAACCTTTACTCCCTTGGGTACATATACAAATGAACCACCAGACCAAACAGCTCCATGAAGAGCAGCAAATTTATGGTCTGTAGGAGGAACCAGCTTCATGAAATACTCATGAACCATCTCAGAGTACTCACCTGTAAGAGCACTCTCCATATCGGTATAAACAACACCCTGATCTGCAACCTCATCCTTTACGTTATGGTAAACAAGCTCAGAGTCGTACTGTGCACCTACACCTGCAAGGGACTCACGCTCAGCTTCCGGAATACCAAGTCTCTCGAAGGTATTCTTGATATCCTCAGGAACATCCTCCCACTTACCCTTCATATCGCTCTTTGAACGAACGTATGAGGAAATGAGATTCATGTCGAGCTCATCTGTATCCGGGCCCCAGTCAGGCATCTCAAGTTCGTTATATAATTTCAGAGAATCAAGTCTGAACTGCTTCATCCATTCAGGATCGTGCTTTTCCTCAGAGATCTTACGAACGATTTCCTCAGTAAAGCCATCTTCCATACGGTAGAAGTCCTGCTCGTTCTCTACGTCCTTTATGTCGTAAACACTGCGGTCAATATCAACAACCGCTTTATTATTTTCGCTCATCTATCTATTCCTATCACTGAATCTGGTTGCAACCGTCGCAACCTTCGCATCTGATATACTTCTCAAAACCACGCTCATTGATCTCATCAACAAGACTTCCGTCACCAGTTGTTACAATATGTCCCTTTACAAGAACATGAGTGTAATCAACATGAAGTGCCTCCAGAATCTTGGTACTATGAGTAATTATAAGAAGCGCTCCGTCCTTCTGCTTCTGATATTCCTGAATACCCTTTGAAACTGTACGAACAGCGTCAACGTCAAGACCTGAGTCTGTCTCATCAAGGATTGCAAGCTTAGGCTTAAGCATAAGCATCTGAAGGATCTCAGCCTTCTTTTTCTCACCACCAGAGAAACCTACGTTAAGATCTCTGTCTGCATACTCGCCATCCATTGTAAGAAGATCCATTGCTTCACCAAGCTGCTTCTTATACTGAAGAAGCTTTACAGGCTTACCAGTCTGCTCGTGATATGCATTTCTGATAAAGCTTCCAAGAGAAATTCCAGGAACCTCAAGGGGATTCTGGAAAGATAAAAACATTCCAGCCTTAGCTCTCTTATCAGCAGATTCATTAGTAAGATCCTGACCATCAAACATGATAGAACCATTGGTAACCTTATAATGAGGATTTCCCATTAATGTATATCCAAGTGTGGATTTACCTGCACCATTAGGTCCCATGAGAACATGAGTCTCACCTGGTCTGATCTCCAAATTTATGTCATGTAATATAGGCAGATCTTCAACAGAAGCTGACAGATTCTGAACCTTAAGTAATGACTGTTCTGACATTTTGTAACTCCTTATCTATTTAAAAACTCTATCATTAAGTAGCCAAATTATGATATTTGTGCATAATCCAACTGATTATATCACAATTCTTCAAGGAAAACATCTTTATTATAATCAATTCCTACTAAATTACTAGGTATTTTGTTACAATTTGCAAAATAAGTCAATAGTATGTTTAAATAAATCAAACATTTAAAATCTTTTATCATAATTAATTTAGGAGAAAACAATGGAGTTTTGGATACCGGTATTGGAAGACACTATAGAAGATGGTCTGAAAATCCTTCCATTTTTATTTGTAACTTACCTGGTAATGGAATACTTAGAGCACAGAACTGGAGATAAAACTCAGGCGCTTGTTCAGAAGGCCGGAAAATTCGGCCCCCTTCTTGGAGGACTGTTTGGAGCATTTCCTCAATGCGGTTTTTCCGCAGCAGCGTCAAACCTCTACGCCGGACGAGTTATCACCCTTGGTACTTTGATCGCCATTTACTTATCCACCTCAGATGAGATGGTTCCTCTGTTTATTTCAGAGCAGGTTCCAATCGAAAAAATGATTTCCATCATAGCTACGAAGGCTGTTATTGGTATCATCTTTGGTTTCATCGTGGATTTAGCAGCAAGACGATATAGAAAAATGAAACACAGAGCTTTAACAGATTCCATGCGAATTGATGAACTCTGCAAAAGAGAAAATTGTCACTGCGAAGAGGACACTCCCAAGATTTCTGCTCACAGAGTAAAATATGATGCAACCACCGGAGAATCATCACACGAGGATTCAAAAAAGATAACAAAAGCAAAGGTAAAAGAGCAGTCTCAAAAGCATGAGCATTCTCATGAACATGAGGGACATGGAAATATCTTAAGATCCGCACTTATCCACACTATCCACATTTTTATCTACGTGCTGATCTTTACACTTATCCTGAATGCAGCGATTGAATTTATCGGAGAAGACACTTTGGCAGGCTTCCTCCAGGGCAACGTAATTCTAAGTCACGCCCTTGCCGGACTTGTTGGACTTATTCCTAACTGCGCAGCTTCAATTGTAATTACGGAGCTTTATATCTCAGGAATCATAACCTTTGGTACTATGATGAGTGGACTCCTTGTCGGAGCTGGTGTCGGCCTCTTAATTCTCTACAGAGTAAATGAAGGCACCACCAGAAATATTCAGATCACATTGATCCTTTATCTGATTGGTACCTTCACTGGATTCATATTAGATTTACTTCATATAATAGTTTGATCATTCACCGGCGCTATCTTCAGTAGTGTCGGTGTTTTCTTCTTCGGCTGTTGTATCTGTCTCTTCTTCAGAGGAATCCTCTGTAGCTTCGCCTTCTGTTGCATCTTCTACAGCTTCTTCAGGCTCAGGAACCGCTACATAGCTTCCAACGCTCACACTGCTCTCGCTCTCCGGAGAATATATCGTAAGTGACATTCCATTTTGAGAAAGATTATCAAAATCTGTAAATGTCACATCATAGGTGTTCTCATTTCCAAGAGTATCTGTAGTAACAAGCTGCCAGGCAGTGCTCTCAGAGTAAAGAGAAAATGTCACTCCCGCAAGCATTCTTCCAGAAGGAAGTGTTTCTCCTTCAAAAAGAATATTGTCTGAGCTTTCGCCCTTTGTAACATCATTTAAAACAATTCCTGATAACTCTGAACCTGACTTATTTTCTATGTAGCAGGTAACTTCCTTGTACTTAGCCTCTTCCGCAGCAGTATCCTGCTCGTATTTATGCACACTCTCAAGCTCTATGTAGAGTTCTTCATAAGAAGATATGAGCTCCTTCATTCTGGGAACAAGCTCCTCTACATCCTCATCCTTAAGCTTCTCGAGATTAAGTGCCTCGAACTCTTCGTATTCCGTAGCCAGATCAGCCAGATATTTTTCATTATCATCATCTGTGACCTTTCCATAAATGGTCTCAGCTTCAGTCTTCGCTTTTGTAAGATTCTCTCTGGTCTCTGTAACAAGCTGTAAATTCTCCTCGGATAATCCACATCCACCGATAAGGAGCGCCATCACTAAAGCTCCTGCTGCAAAAAATCTTCTTTTCATCCTGTCCTCATTTCTAATAGGCTTTGAACTTCTTGCATTTTATCAGTTTGTCTTATTTTTTGCCACAGGAATCTTTACTATAAACCTTATTATGTGATCTCCGTCACGCTGAGCCTCTATTTCTCCGCCATGAGAATTCGCTATAGCTCTTGCAACAGAAAGGCCTATTCCATAACCTCCTGTATCTCTGCTTCGTGAATTGTCTGCTCGATAAAATCTGTCAAAAAGTCTGTCCAGATTTCCTTCCGGGATACTATCGCAGGTATTTGATACCTCAAATATAGCTTTTTTTCCTCTCTGATCCTTTGAAAGCATTACATTTACGCTTCCATTTTCTGAGGAATACTTCATAGCATTGTCGATCAGTAGAGATGAAAGCTGATTGATTCCGTTCTTATCACCAAGGATATGGATATCCTCTGCAATATCCAGGTTGTATTTTAAGCCCTTGGAATCAGCTACCGCCGCAAAGCTGGCCGAGTTTTCAACAATAGTCTGGCTTAAGTTCAGGTCAGAAAAAACTACATGGATGTTCTCCTCCTCCATTCGAGAAAGAGTCAGCATATTTTTGACAAGCTCTGTCATTCGCTTTACCTGACCGCGAATACTGTTTGTCCACTCACTTTTTCCGCTTTCAAGCTCAAGCACATCAACGTTTGCCGAGATAACAGCAATAGGTGTTTTAAGCTCGTGTCCGGCATCAGTGATGAATCTCTTTTGCTTTTCCAGGGACTCAACCACAGGCGCAACTGCTTTTCCTGAGAACATATATACAAGGATAAACATCGCCAGAAGACTGATGATGCCTATAAGCACGGTCATGATAAGAAGTCTGTTTGCGTTGTAAAAATCTCTGCTACAGTCTACGAACATCACCAGGTACTCGCCATTGTCATTTTGCTTGACCAAATATCTGTAGTGATTGTCATAGTAGCCCTGTACTATGCCGCTTTCATAGATATCTGTCGCAACACTCTTTGCATCGCTTGAAGAAATAGCCGCAATATGGCCTGTGTTTATCTCCTTAACACTGCCATCCTCACTAAGCCTTACCCAGAAATATCTGGACTGGTATGGCATCTCCATCTGTCTGTTGTAATTGGTTTTATCCCCCCAGAACATCTCACCCTCAGGAAATGGCGGAGGACCATCTTCTGACTTATCATCATTTTCATTCTTTTGATTATTCAGGGTTTTATTCTGTTCTTCTTTTATCATTCCCATAAAAACAGGATCAGGGAAAAAGCCATCATTCTCAGACAGAATAGTCAGGATCTCGTCTGCGCCCATTTGAATCTGAACGTAATTGTACACATTGATAACACCGATGATACAGATGATTATCACAAGAAGTGACAGCATTGCTGTAAGAACAAATTTTCTTCGTAGTTTTTTGACCATACTGACTCCGATTAAGCTTTAACAATCATTGAATATCCGACGCCCCTTGAAGCCTTGATCTCGCAGTTTGCTTCAAGCAAAGTAAGCTTTTTCCTGATATTGGAAATATAGACCCATACTACATTTACGTCCGCTTCACCATCAGACCAGATTCTGTCCATGAAAGTATCAACAGATATAACTCTTCCTGGGTTCTCCATGAGCATCTCAAGCATCTGAAACTCTCTGCCCACAAGCCTTATGCTCTCATGCTCCGGTGTACTAAGCTCATAGGTAGCTCTGTCCAAACTAAGATTTCCGCAGCTTAGATTGTTAGGAGCATAATCTGCCTTTCTTCTGGTCATAGCCCTGATTCTTGCAAGGAGTT
Source organism: Butyrivibrio sp. (assembly GCA_015056655.1). Lineage (GTDB taxonomy): Bacteria > Bacillota > Clostridia > Lachnospirales > Lachnospiraceae > Butyrivibrio. The sequence goes on along the minus strand of SVFV01000017.1, from coordinate 61,127 downwards.
CTCCCATGTCAAAGGGCTTTGTAAGATAATCATCAGCCCCAAGATCAAGGCCTTTAATCCTGTCATCAATCTCAGACTTCGCTGTAAGGAAAAGAACAGGAGTTGAAATTCCCTTTGCTCTAATTTCCTTGAGGACTTCTGTGCCCTCCATTCCAGGCATCATGATATCCAAGATAATTCCGTCATACTCACTTGTAAGTATGTAATCCAGCGCATCCTGTCCATCATAAACAGCATCAACTGTATAGCTTGAGTGCTTCAAAATGGCAACCAGCGCATTTGACAGCTCTTTTTCATCCTCTGCAAGAAGTAATTTCATTTTTCCCTCCGAAAATCATTTGTAATAATCCATTAAAAGCAGCTCCACTACCCTTGAGTAGCTGGCAATTCCATCATCTATTCCATTTACCTTAAGAGTTGTATCCACGAAGGTATCTGCTGCCTGCTTCACTGTTTCTGTAGATAACACAGCGTTTTCTTCTACCTTGTCCCAGCTCTCCTTTGTCAGGAAAATGTTATCCGTCTTAACCTTATCCGACAGCTTCACATGGGATTCGTACTCTTCCTTAGTCACATTGTTATAGAACTCATTATTTACATAGTTCAGAATCCCGATATATCCGCTGTACTCAAAGACCTCGTCCTCTGAATTCGTGCATCCAAGGTACGCAAGGAAATTCGCTTCATCCTCCATGATGTAGCTCTTTGTGTGAGATAGCTCGTGGCACATGGTAAAAGGCTTATTCATAACGTACATCACGTTGTTATAGTTAGCCTCCATGGAAAACGGGAAGTAGTAACCCTGCATATACTGCTGACTTATAAAGCCGGAAAAAAGGAGGGGCTTCGCATTTACATAATATCCTGAAAGCTTAGGGAATCTGTCGGATAGCCCTGCCATGGATTTCTTAGCTTCCTTTGCCATAAGTGCGTTAACTGTGTCTACATCATCAGTTCCTGCATATCTGACAAATCCGTTTTCATCCCTGTCCATTTTCTCTGCAAGCTCGTTGCATCTCGTTACAACAAAGTCCCGGTACTCTGCAAGCTCTGACACTGTGTACTGTCTTTTTTCTCCACCAGCTTCTTTTGTCATCTCCTCGCCAATGGGTGTCGTGTGGTAATTTATGAAGCAGTTAAGTGTCATGACCAGTGCAATTATTATTAGAAGATCTATTGTGGCTCTGCCAAATCCGACAAAAAAGCGATTTTTCTTTACGCAAAATACTATGAAGGAAATCAATAGAACCAGTAGCCATAAAAGCCCTGCTATAATCATCCATTCTCCAAAGGAAAATGGCATGGGTGATGTTATTCCTCCCATGATCCTCTCCCATATCGGAAAGATATATCTTGTGTAAAAATCTGCAAAGCCTGTGCTAACTATCGATAAAATATTCAGCACTATAGTCAATATGAAAATTGAAGCAAAAACTTTTCGTCTCATATTAATAACAATAATAAAATGCTAAACTAAAATCAAACTAAATTCCTATGTTAAAAGCTCCCGCTAAGGAAAAAATCCTTTGCAGGAGCTTTTTCTATGGAAGAAGAATTAATTGGGGTCTGTACTATCCTGGGTTGATGCGTCTACACCATTTCCATCTGATGACTGTGGCATTCCTCCACTTGGAGGTTGAGGCATCTCGCCATTCTCAAAATCTGGCATTTCACCGTCAGGAAGCTCTGGCATCTCGCCTTCCTTAAATTCAGGTCTTTCTCCATCAGGCATCTGTCCGTGTCCACCGCCCATTCCTGGACCAAAGCCTGATTCAGTTCCGGCTGATGTAGCCTTATCGCTTACTGTGAATGTATCGGATGTCTCACCAGCTGTTATTGTGTAATCACCTTCTGCTATATCTGCCGAGCTATATACTATTGAAACTGCACTCTTTGTGAGTGTGTAGCTAAGAAGCTCATTTCCATTACTGTCTGCTATTGTGATCTGAGTGCCTGCTTCTAAGGTACTCTCAAATCCATATTTTACCGAGTACTGTCCTGATTCAGAGCTGAAATTTTCAACCATTCCTGATGAACCAACTGCAATTACTGTTCCGCCATAAATGTATGCGTTTCCACCTGTATCAAGAGAACCGTTCATATCCTGCTCAGGTCCATCAACTACCACATATCCGCCATCCACATAGAGGTCGCCGTTGGAGTCAATTCCGTCACCATCTGCATTTACATATAACTCTCCGCCGTAGATATGGATATATGCATTTTCATCATATTCCATTCCACCGCCCATGTTTCCAAAGCCAAACTCATCCTGAGAGGTACTTGTTGAAGCATTTAAGCCATCATCGCTTGCCTTCAACTTTATATTTCCACCAAGGATATCTATGGTGTCCCCTTCAAGACCCTCATAGCTTTCAGTAACATCTATGTTTCCACCAGCTATATAAAGGACAGTTGCTGCATGAATACCATCGTCCTGAGCTGAAATAGAGAGATCTCCACCTTCAATGTAGATGTAGCCCTTTCCAGCATCCTCTTCATTACTTGTATGGATACCATCCTTTTCTTTTCCGCTGTTGAGGTTGAAGGTTCCATCCTTGATTCTTACTGAATCCTTGCCTTCAATGGCATTGCCAGTAGCACTAATATTGTAGGTTCCGCTTGTGAACTTTACATCGTCTTTTCCAACAATGCCATTAGCATAGCTGGCATTTATGGTTAGTGTTCCTGATCCATTGAATGTGATGTCGTCCTTACTAAAAATAACGCCATCAACATTCGATGAATCATCTGTCTGTACATACTCAGCACCAGTGTCGGATAATGTGTTATCACTGCCTGCTGCGAGAGTGACAAATACCTTGTCAGCGCTCTTTACCCATATACATGCGCTATCATCATTGGTTATGTCTACTCCGTTTAAAACTATCTGGATCTTGGCTGCATCATCCGCCTCGATCACAATCTGTCCATCACTAAGGCTACCTTTGAATATGTAGGTTCCTTCCTCCGTAATGGTAATTGTTGTTCCATCTATGGAAAATCCACTTCCTGTGCCTTCTGCGCTATCTCCATTTAAGGTGATTACCGCAGACTGGCTCTCATCATAACCAGTATCAATATCTCTGTCTGTAAACATGTTTTCCAGATCAAGATCTGAAACCTTTGTTACAGCACCTATTGTAGAAGTGTCTACATCGGCTGTTGCCAAAGTAGCGGTGTTTGATGCTGTATCTGCAGCAACAGCGCTTTCTTCAGTTTCTGTGCTACTTTCATCTGCAGCACTATTACTTTCACTATTTGAATTTGCGCTTCCTGCAATTCCGCAGGCTGCTGCGCCAACTCCTAAAACCATTCCTGTTGCAAAAACAGCCATTAAATTTCTTTTTCTCATATTTAAAGCCCATCCTTTTCTCTGATGAGAATCACTTTCAGTTTAGACTAAAGTCCTTCCGGCACTACAGCTACAGGTCTTGTGCAGCTGATTTCAAGGTTTCCATTTCTCTGACGCATCTCATCGATCATTCCCTTTGTAGATGCCTGAGGTCTCATTGTTACATTATAGGTAAGCTTATAAAGGCTTCCCATTCCTGTTGTTTTTACTTCCATAAGTCCTGCATTTGATGTGTATCTTGAGAAGATATCATCGAATATGCCTTCAAAATCAAGGCTTTCAGGTACTGTAATCTTTACTGTCTTAACATCACATCCATGTCCGCCAAAGTTCATAACCTTAAGTGCAAGGTTAGCAAGTGTGATGATTACTGCGAAAACAAGTGCTACTCCGATATATCCCATTCCTGTTGCAAGGCCTACTGCCATAGCCAGGAAAATGTTTGTGATATCCTGTCCTGAACCAGGCTGAGATCTGAATCTTACTAGTGAGAAGGTTCCGGCTACTGCAACTCCAGCTCCTACATTTCCGTTAACCAGCATGATTACAAGCTGTACTACCGCAGGAAGAAGAGCCAGTGTGATTGAAAGGCTTCTTGAAGTTCCACCCTTAATGTTTGCCATGAATGCTATATAGATACCGATTGCAAGTGAGCAAAGGGTAGATGCCATAAAAGCCATTGCAGTGATATTTCCTGATTCAATTACTGAATTAAATAATAATGATTCCATTGTTCTAACTCCTTAAAAACTGTATATCTGTGTTGATGTATCCTTTTTACGCTGAAAGAATTCGAATATCTCGTATGATATTGTCTGCATCTGTTCTTCCACCGTACATATAGTCAACAAATCCTCTGCCATATTTTGAAAATGATGTCTGTCTGATTCCAAGTTCATCGAGGATGTGTGCCATTTCCAATGTCATTGCTCCAGCTATCTTAAGTTCCATGAGATGCTGACCTGGTTTTAGGATTTCTTCTCCAACATTACCTTTCTTTAAATCCAGGTGATCAACTCTCCATCTGATATTTTCATCGAATGTTATGCGAAGCTCCGGATCGCTTATGCCTGCCATGGCTATTCTGTCGTAGGATATTGCCATCGCCGGGCGAAGCCCTTTATAAAAGCTCTTGAAATAGTCGATTTCATTTGAAATCTGTGATTCCTTTTTAGCAGGTGCTCCTTCATTCAGGTACTTAAGTGCATCGCTGTAATCCATTCCGATTCTTCTCTTATAAACAATTCCCTTGTACTTTTTCTTGATCTCGATAAATGCCTTTGTGTCATCCTCAGGAATTCCGTAAGTTCTAAGTCTCAGCTTTTCCTTGTAGACCGGCTTTTCAAGAGATGTTCTTATAAGATTAAAATCCTTGGTATCGTAATATATGTTTAAGATGGAGGTCTTTCCGTACTCATCAACCTGAGCCATTCCCTCAAGTCGTTCTCTAATTGCCCGGTACTGGAAATCCTCCAACAGATATTTTGTTTCTATCCTTGCAAATGTATCTTTAAATCCGCCCATTTCTATTGACCTCTTGTTGTCTTTCGCAATCGGTTTTCTTTGTTATGAGATTAGATTAAAACGTCAACCTAAAAGAAACCTAAAAAAGAAAAAAATTTTAAAAAAAGTTTTTTGATCCCTCAAAAAGGGCATAAAAAAGCTCCTGCAAAGGATTTTCCTTCGCGGGAGCTTTTGACTTTTCTTTTAATCTACTTCTACCGGAGCATTTGCGTCTGCCGGTACCTTTACTTCATGGATATCGGGATCAAGCTCGTGGAAGAAATGTCTTGTCTCAACAAGTCCTTCCTTAGCATTCTCGAATTCCCATAAGAATTTCTCAGGGATATTTTCCCTGCCATACATTGAAATACGTCCAGCGTATGCATGTATGATACTGATATACCTTTTATCTAACTCATAATTTCTAAGGATATCTCTGCGAAGTCGGGGGTGATCCGCAATGAACTTTCTGATATCCATACGAAGATCCATAGGAAGTTCCTGCTCACGATTGCGAACAGCGTTTAAGTACTTTACATAAGTCTCCTCATCGATCTTCTCGAAAGAATCTGTGTACTCATAGCAGCATGCATTGTCAGGTAAATGCAGTCTAACCTTAGTAGGACTGACAATATCTTCAATCTCAGCCACTACCTGAGGAACAACAGGCTTTCCACTGTAATCCAGTATTATAACTTTGTCGCCAACCTTGTAAGAAGCCATAATATTTTCTCCATTAACACTTATTTTTTGCATTTTACATAATAGTCCACAAATATAGAGAAAACAAGGCTTTTTCGAGTAATTTAATAGCTTTTCCTCAATTTTTATAATCCTATTGAGAAAAAGCTATTTGTTATTAATTCATGGTTTTAAATATGTCCCCTGTTGGTTCGACCTTAAATTCCATTTTTTTGCCACTGACAGGATGCTTAAATGTAAGGCTTGTAGCGCATAACGCCACGTTTTTTACTGATAATTCCTGCGACAGTTTGCTACTATTTTCGTTAAAGTAGCGCCTGTCTCCAATCAGAGGATGACTAATATTCGAAAGCTGTGCACGAATCTGGTGGAAACGTCCGGTCTGAAGATGAATTTCCACTAATGAGATTGGAACAGTATCTTCCAAAACCTTTTTGGTCTCAAGAACTTTATATTCTAAGACCGCTTCCTTAGCATCTTTATTATTCGCATCAACTATCACTGCGCACTTGTTTTTTGAATCTTTTATCAGATAATTCCTTAGTTCGCCTTCCTTTTCAACCTCTGGAAATTCCCCAAGAACTACTGCCTTGTAGGTCTTATTCATTCCTCCATCGGACTGAACCTGTTTGCTGAGGGAAGCTGCTGCCTTTTTGCTTTTGGCAAAAACAATTATTCCCTCAACCGGCTGATCAAGTCTGTGGATTACATAAAGCTCCACCGGCTTTTTTGCTCCTTCCCGTCTTGCGAGCATGTTCTTTAACATACTCTCCATATCGGGATTAGCATAGCTTTTACTTTGAACAGCTACTCCAGCCATCTTATGGCAAACAATTAAGTCATTATCTTCAAATAATATTTCTATCTGTCTTTCCACATTAAACCTTAAATCTGTAACCTACACCCCAGATTGTCTCAATGTACTGAGGGTTTGAGGTATCAAATTCAATCTTCTCACGTATTTTTTTGATATGTACTGTAACAGTAGCGATATCACCGATTGAATCCATGTTCCATATTTTACGGAAAAGTTCTTCTTTGGTAAATACATGATTCGGATTTTCTGCAAGGAAAGTAAGAAGATCGAACTCCTTTGTAGTAAAGCTCTTCTCAGCTCCATCCACATAAACTCTTCTTGCAGTCTTGTCGATTCTAAGTCCTCTGATCTCGACAACATCATTAGACTCAGTTGCACTGCCTACAAGTCTTGAGTAGCGTGCCATGTGAGCTTTTACTCTTGCAACCAGCTCAGAAGGGCTGAAGGGCTTTGTGATATAGTCATCAGCACCAAGGCCAAGACCTCTTATCTTGTCGATGTCGTCCTTCTTAGCTGAAACCATGAGAACCGGAACATCTTTCTTTTCCCTGATGCGCTTGCAAACCTCGAAGCCATCCATGCCAGGAAGCATCAGATCAAGAATAACAAGATCAAACTCTTCACTTAATGCTGTCTGTAATCCTACATCACCTGCATTTTCAATCTTAACCTCGAAATCTGATAACTCTAAATAGTCCTTCTCAAGATCAGCAATCGCTTCCTCGTCCTCAACGATCAAAATTCTGCTCATACTCAATGCCTCCTCATATTGTTTTTTTGTTAAATGTCTTCAAATACGTCGTGTTCAACCACTGCCTCGCTATCCGTCTTCTCATGGTGCTCTCTGTACTTCCTTAGTACGAAGTGCATGCACGTGCCCTCTCCCTCGTGGCTCGTAGCCCAGATGTATCCGCCGTGGTCTTCAATTATCTTTTTAACTATTGATAAACCAATTCCGCTTCCGCCCTGTTTACTGTTTCTCGAAGAATCAGTGCGGTAAAATCTGTCGAAGATATTGGGAATATCCTGTGCTCCTATTCCCTTTCCATTATCTTCTATCTCAACCCTTACGGAATCGACTTCATCCAAAATTCTTATATCGATTATTCCTGTTCCATCTTCTCTTCCAAGATATTTAACGCTGTTGCTTGTGATATTATTTACCACTCGCTTAAGCTGTTCAGGATCCGCGACGATCTGCGTATCAGGTGTCGTAAGATTTGCATAATTGAGCTTTATGTCTTTACTATCCAGCTCCATTCCTATCTCTTCTATGCAATCTCCAAAGTAATCCCCAACATTGATCCTTGTGAAGTTATAAGGAATTCGGTTGTTGTCTATGCTTGAATACAGTGTCAGCTCATTTATGAGGTTATTCATATCATTTGCTTTATTGTAAATGGTACGAATATATTTCATCTGCCTTTCAGGGGTGTCGGCAACTCCCTCCAATAGTCCCTGGGAGTATCCCTTTATGGCAGTGATAGGAGTCTTCAGGTCATGGGAAATGTTACTTATCAGTTCCTTATTTTGGCCTTCCCTTAATACTTTTTCATCAGCTGACTCCTTGAGCCTTAGCCTCATATCTTCGTAGTTTCTGTATAGCTCGCCAATTTCGCCCTTTTCATTAATGTCCGTCGGCAGCATGTAATCAAAATTGCCGTCCTTAATATTTTTCATCGCAATATTAAGTTCGTATATTGGTTCAAAGAAGCTTTTCCTTAGCCACGTGGTAAGTATAAGGCTGTTTGTAACAAGGATAATTCCAAAAGCTAAAACGGTGTAATTTACCAGTCTCGGTGAATCACCACCAACTGCTCGTTGAAGCAAATAGAACGTCCCCATAACCAATATGAACGGTATGACTACGATGGTAGTCGACGCTATCATTAGTCTGGTTCTAAAACGCATCCGGTATGTCTACTCCTTAAAGAATTTCTGTATTGTTTTTCTTAGGATTTCCAAGTATTTCCTGCATAGCATTGAAGCATATGTCATACCTTCCGGGTCCTGTGAGATTCGTAAGCTCTACAATTAGTTCTGTAGAATTTTTGATTGTCTCAACAATCTTGGGATTGTATCTTGTTCCAGCCTCATTCTCCAATTCTTTCATAAGCTTTGAGAACTCTTTTCCAGGAGCATAGCTTCGTGACAAAGTATCTGTTCCTGCGTCCAAAGAGTCTGATATAGAAATAATATCTATAATAAGCTTTATAGGAGACTCGTTATTATCAAATCCCAAAGGATATCCATGAAGGCCATCATAATGCTTATGGTGTCCTAAAATTACATCACCATAAGGTTTAAGCGCTGCATTATCCTCAGCAATCCTATGTCCAAGTTCACAGTGTTTTCTGATTGTTGCATACTCTGCATTTGTAAGACTTCTATTCTGTCTGTTAACAACTTCAGGAATGTTACATTTTCCTATATCGTGTACAAGTCCGCTTATGTTAATAAAGGAAAGCAGATATGCTCTGTTCTTTTGTACTTCTTCAACTGTCTCTATTCCCCTGATTCCAACAAACTCTTCAGGGCATTTATCCAGCATCTCTTTACCTATCATTGTCGCAATCTTTGCAACCATCTGTGAATGGATATAGGTAAATGGCTGTCTTCTTACTATCATATGCATCATGAACTGAACCTTATTCAGTTCTCCTGTGAGTACAGGCTCTGCTGCATGATACCATTCAGCACATACAGGAAGCATTGTTCCTGCGAAAAACTGGAAAGGTACATCTGCAATGATGCTCATTGATTTAGGGAGGAATCTGTCAGTCCATTCTTCAAGCTCTGCTGGCGACAAATTCATTCTTCTAAGAATCATGATAGCTGTGCAAGCATATTTAAAGTGACGCATTATAAGGTTCAGCGCCTCTTCCTCATCTCCCGTATAATCCGGAGCAGGAATTATTTCGTTAATACATTTTATAAAGCTTTCCAAAAGCTCCTCTGATGAAATCTCTCTCATCAGTCTCTTGTAAGTCATGCTAATGCGATAGCTTGGTGTTCCCTCAATATCTCCGCCTTCTGCAAAGGATCTTTCTGCCATTTCTTTTACGAGTTTTGAATAGTTCTCCCTCTCTTCAGGAGTCATAACCTCGATGTGCATGGTCTTTGCAAGGAAAGCATCATCAATACTATTGAGCATTCTCTTTATGAACTTACTGTCTTTATCAAGCTCCTGAACTTCACTGCTCTCCCAAAGCTTTCGAGCCTGCTCGTAAAGATCAATACTCTCTATTACTCTGTCATCATATTTATAATAGAAATTTCCAAGGTAGCTTATGAGGTTGAAATAGTCCTCAAAAATGAATTCTCTGATTTCAGGCGTAGAAATCTTCGTGTAATTTTTTGCCTGCTCGATAGATTTACGATAGAAATCCAAAGCAAGGTTCATGCCCTTTCTATCGTTAATTGTGCGATAAAAGGCTGCATACTCATTTCCAAGAACATGATAAATGGCTACCAGAAATTCCGGTTCCTGCATTTCTTCAAATACAGGTAAAATCTTTTCGCAGAAATTTGTAAGAACTGCGAAGTCATGGTGTCCGTCAAAGAAAAAACCTATGGCAAGATCATAAAGAAGCTCTGCTTCTTCGGGAGTAATCTCCTCAGAGCAATTATCCCACAGCTCAGACATAAGCTCTTCATTTTCAGCATAGATTTCACGCATGACATAAGAGCGCTCTGATAGAAGTTGAACCCAATCGAAAGGATCCTGCAAAGTATAGAGCTGGTTCTCATAGTCATTTAATTTAATGGAGTTTTCTGTATACAGTCTCCTGAATTTCTCTGCAAGTTTCCTTTCTATCACTTGTACACCCCTCATACATTAATACAAAAAAGAACTGCAAATCTATATACTTAGTTTTACAATACCATATTTCGTTTATTTTTGCCATGATAATACGCCCTTGATTGCATAATTTGTTCGTATTTGCTAAAATTTCTATAATTTCTTTAGCAAGGAGGCTTGCATGAGCAAAAAGCGAAATTTCGTATTATTTGGCCTGGTTTCTGCCGTGCTCGGCTCAGGCGCAGCTGCAGCTTCATACCTGTATGATCTTTCAGTTGTTCCTAAACAGAAAACTCAGGAAGATATTGATAAAAATCCCATGGATGCTGAGTCCGTTAAATGGCTCAAATCTCTTGATTCAGATAAAAAAGAAGATGTTTTTGTCGAGTCTATCGATGAGCTTCGTCTTCACGCTACTTTTGTGAAAGCTGACACAGATTCTCATCAGTATGCAATCTGTATCCATGGTGTTAAAAGCGATGGCGAATTTATGGGCTATTACGCTAAGCATTACCATGAAAAAGGTATTAATGTTCTTTTGCCGGATCTTCGCGGATTCGGCAAAAGTGAAGGAAATTATATCGGCTACGGTTACTATGACCGTCTCGATATTCTTGAATGGATTTACTGGATCATCCGTCATGATGATAAGGCCAAAATCCTCCTTCATGGAACAAGCATGGGCGCAGCCACAACTCTTTTGACAACAGGTGAGCATCTCCCCGAGCAGGTTATCATGGCTATAGCTGATAGTAGCTACACCACTCTCTGCGAGGAATTTGGAGATGTATATAAGAAGCTTAAGGGCGGTATTATTCCGCTTTCTGTAGCTCTTTTCCTTATCAGAGTTATGGTTCAGCTTAAGTGCGGCTATGATATTAGAAAGGTTGATGTACTTGAGGCTGTTTCTAAGTCTAAAACTCCTACTTTGTTCATACATGGAGATGAAGACAAGGTTATAGATCCTCAGATGTGCGCTCGTCTCTATGAGAAGTGCGCTTCTCCCAAGCAGTATTGTCTCATTCTTGGCGCAGACCATGTTCAGGGTGCTTATATTGATCCTGAGAAATACTGGAAAAAGGTCCATAGCCTCATGGAGAAAACTGATTTCTAATTATTTATATTGAATGGTAGGTTATAAAAGTGTCAAAGAAGATAATCCTTACCGGCGGAGGTACAGCCGGTCATGTTACGCCTAATATGGCTCTTATTCCTGAGCTTAAGGCAAATGGCTATGAAATAAGCTATATTGGATCACACAATGGTATTGAGAAAAAGCTGATAGCTGATTTCAATATTCCCTATTACTCAATATCTACAGGTAAATTCCGCAGATATTTTGATCCAAAGAACTTCACTGATCCCTTCCGCGTATGCAAGGGATTTATGGAAGCAAGAAAGCTTATTAAAAAGATTCAGCCTGATGTTGTATTTTCAAAGGGCGGATTTGTTTCCGTTCCTGTTATTAAAGCGGCTGCCAGTCTTGGAGTTCCCTGCATTTTGCATGAATCCGATATGACTCCCGGACTTGCAAACAAGCTTAGTTTTTCTTCTGCAAAAACTATTTGCTGCAATTTCCCTGAGACCCTTGAGATGCTTCCTGTCGATAAGGCTCGCCTCACAGGAACTCCCATCCGTAAAGAGCTTATGCAGGGTTCTAAGGAAGCAGGCAAGAAGTTCTGCGGATTCACTGATGATAAGCCTGTCATTATGGTTACAGGCGGAAGTCTTGGTGCACAGAGTATTAATGAGACTATTCGTTTCGCTCTTCCCAGACTCCTTCCATATTTCAACATTGTTCATCTTTGCGGCAAAGAAAAGATGGATAACCTTAAACTTCAGGTAGAAGGCTATAAGCAGTTTGAATATGTTAAAAATGAGATGAAGGATCTCTTTGCAATGGCAGATGTTGTTGTTTCAAGAGCAGGTGCTAACGCTATCTGCGAGCTTGCAGCCCTCAATAAACCAAACGTACTTATCCCTCTTTCTGCAAAGAGCAGCAGAGGTGATCAGATAATCAATGCAAAGTCCTTTGAACAGCAGGGCTTTTCTGTAGTAATAGACAACGAGGAGCTTGATGAGGATATCCTTGTTGAGAGCATCTTCGATGTATATGAGAATAGAGAAAAGTTCATTGAGAAGATGAAGAAGTCCAACCAGTTTGGAGCAACCGAAACCATCCTTAAAATCATAGAGGACACTATTTCATGAGATATCCTGAGTTTTTACATGATAACGGTACAATAGGCTTTGTAGCACCCTCCTTTGGGTGTTCTACAGAGCCTTATATTTCACTATTTAATAATGCCCAGGAGCATTTCAAAGCCCTTGGCTATAAGATGAAGCTTGGTCCAAACGCTTACGCCGGAGAGGGAATTGGTATAAGTAATAAGCCTCATCTTTGCGGAAAAGAGCTCAACGAGGCCTATACTGATAACGAAATTGATGCAATCATTTCCTGCGGCGGCGGTGAGCTTATGTGCGAGGTCGTTCCGTTTATGGATTTTGACCTTGTTAAAAAGAGCACTCCCAAATGGTACATGGGCTATTCCGACAACACTAATTTCACTTTCCTATCAGCAACTATAGCAGATACTGCAGCTATCTATGGTCCATGTGTATCATCCTTTGGTATGGAGCCCTGGCATTCTTCAGTTCAGGATGCTTTAGACCTTATCACTGGCAGAAACCTTGTATCCCATGGCTATGATATGTGGGAAGGGCCTGCTCTTCCAGTTCTTGATGAAAATGGCGATCCTATTGTAGAGGAAAATGCTGCTCCCGACAGAGCTGAACTTAGAGAGGAAAATCCTCTTGAGCCATACAAGCCTAACAGAAAAACAGAGTATAAGTTTTTCGTTCCCGATGGATCTGGATTGGAACTTAAATTAGATGATACAGACTCTACTATTACTCTTGAAGGAAGACTTCTTGGCGGATGTATGGACTGCCTTGTTAATCTTCGCGGAACAGATTTTGATCATGTGGATGATTTTAATGAGCGCTATAAGGAGGATGGAATTATCTGGTTCATCGAATCCTGTGACCTTAATGTAATGTCAATTCGTAGGGCTATATGGCAGATGAAATGCACAGGATGGTTCAAATATGTTAAGGGCTTTATGATTGGCCGTCCCCTTTGCTTTGGCGAAGAGATGATGGGACTTGACCAGTACAACGCCGTAACAGACCTTTTAGCTGAGTATCAGGTTCCTGTCCTTATGGATCTTGATATCGGACACCTTCCGCCCATGATGCCTCTTATAACTGGCGCATACGCTAAGGTAACAGCAAAAGGAAATACCATCAGCGTTGAACATATTTTAAAATAATAGATTTAAAGACAAAAAGTAAGCCGTAGCATCTGTCTGCTACGGCTTATATATATTAATCGTATGGATTAGCTATCTCTACCGGAGGATCATATTTTCTCTCAAAATACTCAGTGAGCTGTTCAATAGGAATCGGCTTTGAGTATTTATAACCCTGCAGGTAGCTTGCATGCATTTCTGTACATCTCTTTTCATCATCCTCATTCTCTATACCTTCGTATAGAACTGAATAATCAAGATCTGCAAACAGCTGTGCCAGATGGTTGACCATGATTCTGGTCTTTTCATCCTCTGCACTTGCAATTACAAGGGATCTGTCGAACTTGATAATATCAAATGGCAGCTCCATGATTCTGTCAAAGTTTGAATAGCCTGTTCCAAAGTCATCCAGATAAAAGGTTATTCCGCTCTGTTTAAGCTCATACAGCTTTTCCTTGATGAGCATAAAGTCCTTCTCATTCTGGCTCTCTGTTATTTCTATTGCCACCTTATCAAAAGGAACTCCCCTATCCTGAACAATCTGCTTTACATGGAAACAGAAATGCTCTTCTCTTACGTCCATGATTGAGAAGTTAACAGAGATTCTCTTTAAATAATAGCCCTCTTCCATGAGCTTTCTTATCTGAGCACAGGTCTTTGAAAGAATGATCAAACTCAGTGCATGGATATATCCGTTGTTTTCCGCTATCGGAATGAACTTGTCAGGGAAAACCATTCCTGTCTTCTCAAGCTTCATTCTCATAAGAGCTTCGGCTGTATCAAATTTCCCTGTTTCAATGTTGTATACGGGCTGACAGAAAACCAGAATTCTTGGATCATCCATATCCTTCTTGTTATAAATGTCAGCCAGCTCATCAACAATATATTTGTACTCCTGATAAGCATCTACTTCTTTTTCAGTAATCTCGTGGACATCATTCATTGGCATCCTGGTCTCAATATACTGAATAAGTCCAAGATATTCATTGCCAGTAGTCTTATTATCAATAGTCTTTGTAATTACTATTTTGTAATCCTGCTTGTATATATCATATTCGTAAGCAAATATATCAAGCATCTCTTTTATGTCGTACTCAATGTCCGGATTCTTCGAGGCCTCAATAACAAGAATCGTTCTTCCACCGGAAATCTGGAAAATAGTTGTTCCTCTAAAAAGCCTATATACGTTATCCCTGATCTTATCGGTGATTTCTTTTGGATACTTTCTTCCTACTTCCTCAAAAGCCGGAAGGTACATGCTGAATAGCATTCCTTCTTTTCCGGCTTCCCCCAGGTCCTTTATATGTCCTGTAAATGCTCCGATATGCACTGATCCCATCTCTACATCAAGCGCACTTGAATGAAGCAGATATAAAACTGCATAGCATGGGAAAAGGAAAGTAGCTGTTGTAAATGAAATCTGTCCATATCTGTACTGAATGAACATTACAAGGAATGACATGGAGCATGTAGAAATAACGCCCATAAGGATTGGCGTAAAGACCTTCCGCCTATAGTTAATTATCATGATCATGATAATTGAAACAAAGGCTATATATACTATCGGGAACATATTCAAGCCAGAATGGACTTTCTCATCCTGTATATAGAACCCAAATTTAAAGAATGTACCGATTATGTTATAAAGAACTGCGACAATCAGAATGATTCTGGACGACCACATATATCTTTTGTCTATCTTTTCTCCCTGATTAAGGGGATCTCCCATATATAAGACAAACATATGCAGAACTGAGAACAGGCAGAGTAAATAACCCCACCTTAATAGATAAAGAATCCAAACCGGGTAACCTGGCTCATGGACCTTCATATTAAAGTAGATATTTGCCGCGGCCGCAGTAAAGAGTTGAACAAGAATTCCGGTAAAAATACGGAATTCCTTGTTCTTCTCTATGTATGCGCTTTGAATGATTATCATAAATACAATGACTGTCGCCATTACAATGATATCACCCACCGCTGTGTAATTAGCATGGTAACTACTAATAGTTTCTAGCATTTCCCCTCTCCTAAGAAACTAGTAATTCTATTCTATAATCAGATGTTTAAAAGGTCGCTATATACCTTAAGTGCTCCGTCTGTCTCATGAGCAAGAACCTTCTTTGCAAGAACCTTACCGAGCTGTACACCTTCCTGGTCAAAGCTGTTAACGTTCCATACAAAGCCCTGGAACATAACCTTGTTCTCGAAGTGTGAAAGAAGTGCTCCAAGTGACTTAGGATTAAGCTCATCACCAATGATGATGCTGGAAGGACGTCCACCCTTGAAGTTCTTGTTAAGGTTCTCATCCTTCTTACCACATGCGAATGCAACGATCTGAGCTGCCACGTTAGCGCAAAGCTTCTGCTGGCTTGTGCTGCCCTGAATATCAACATCATTACGAAGCTGACTGTTCTTGAAGCCAATGAACTGCATAGGAATCACATCTGTTCCCTGGTGAAGGAGCTGATAGAATGAGTGCTGTCCGTTTGTACCAGGCTCACCAAAGATTACAGGGCCTGTTACATAATCGATAGGCTCACCGAATCTGTTAACGCTCTTACCATTTGACTCCATATCAAGCTGCTGGAGGTGAGCAGGGAAACGGCTAAGTCCCTGTGAGTAAGGAAGTACTGCTGTTGCAGGATATCCAAGTACGTTTCTCTCATAGAATCCGATCATTGCATCAAGCATTGCAGGATTCTCAAGCATGTTCTTGTTTGCAGCAAGCTTATCTTCTTCTGCTGCACCGTCAAGGAACTGTGCAAATACGTCAGGACCAAATGCAAGTGAAAGAACTGCTCCACCTACGCCTGATGTTGAAGAATAACGTCCGCCGATATAATCATCCATGTAGAATGCTTCGATAAAGTCATCACTCTTTGCAAGAGGAGATGTCTCTGATGTAACAGCGATCATGTGCTTAGAAGCATCAAGACCAGCCTTCTTTAAAGCATCCATTACAAATGACTGGTTTGTAAGTGTCTCAAGTGTTGTTCCTGACTTAGAAACCAGGATAAAGATTGAATGAGCAACATCAATTGAATTAAGAACTGCTGAAGCATCATCAGGATCTACGTTACTGATGAACTTAGCTTCCATCTTGAAGTTACCAGTCTTGTGTGCCCAGTTCTCAAGAGCAAGATACATTGCACGAGGGCCAAGGTCACTTCCGCCGATACCGATCTGTACTACAGTTGTGAACTTCTCACCCTTTGCATTTGCGATTTCACCGCTATGTACTTTGTTAGCAAAATCTGCAATTCTCTTCTGTTCATTTATATAAAACTCACGCTTATTAACTCCGTCAGCCATTACGTTTTCACCGAGCTGTCCTCTTGTAAGCTGATGAAGAACCATACGCTTCTCGCCTGTATTTATAACTTCTCCGTTATAAAGTGCTTCAAACTTCTCAGCAAGCTGTGCCTCGTTAGCAAGTTTATCAAGAGCCTTCAGAATATCGTCGTTTACTTCCTTTGCAGCATAGTTGTAATCAAGTCCTGCTGCCATCTTTACAGAATACTTCTTTACTCTCTCAGCTCCGCTCTCTCCTGACATCTCACTTACAAGATCGATAGGCTTTACACTCTTAAGCTCATCGAAAGCTGCAAGTGTATCCAGGTTCTTCCAGTTAATCATTTATATGTCCTCCTAAAATCTTTGTTTCTGTCGAAACGATTATAGCACCTTTTCTCCATTATTTCGCACTATACCATATAAAACTTACCATGCAACGGCACATAAATACAATGTTTCGTTGAAAAATTTCATCAAATTTAATACAACTTTAAGAACTTATAAATCATTTTGGAAACACACGCATGATAAAATGTTCTTGTCACATGGAAAATATGAGGGGATAGAATACCATGGTTGAGCAGCTCAAACAGTTAAAGCGCAAGGTTCTCATCGTAGAAGATGAGCCAATCAATAGAAAAATACTTGAAACCATCCTTGATAATGATTATGAAGGAATTTTCGCGCGGGATGGTGTCGAGGCAGTTGAAACTATAAGGGAGCAAAGTGATTTGCTCTCATTAGTTCTTTTAGACCTTTTGATGCCCGATATGGACGGGTTTGAAGTGCTGAAGTTTATGAAGGAAGATAAAGTCTTAAAGCAGATTCCTGTCATAGTCTGCACTTCTGAAAAGGATGAAGAGGTTAAATGTCTAAAGCTGGGGGCTGTTGATTTTATCGCAAAACCCTACGATCACCCTGCTGTAATAAAGGCCCGAATTGACAGGGCTATCGAGATAAGAGAAGACAGGGGCCTTATTCATGCGACCCAGAATGATTCACTGACTGGTCTTCTTTCCCACGACTATTTCATGGAGTATTCTCATTTCAGAGATCTTCATTACAACAATAATCCCATGGACGCTATAGTTATGAACATTAATAAGTTCCACCTTATCAATGAGCTCCAGGGAAAGCGTGCAGGCGATGACATTCTGATAAAAATAGCAGAAAGTGTTAAGAAAATCGCTAAGGAAAATGGCGGAATAGCTGGAAGAAGCGGATCTGATGAGTTTTTACTCTATATCCCAAGCGGCTCTGATCCCGAAGCCATCCTTCAGAAAATAGAAAATGGCATAGAAGATATGCTGAACAATTCCCGCGTTTATATCAGAATGGGAATCTATAAGAATGTTAACAAAGACCTGACAGTAGAACATCGCTTTGACAAAGCACGAATTGCCTGCAACAGCATAAGAGGTGTCTACAGTACCCAGATTTCTGTATATGACGAGGATATGAGTGAAAGAGAAGCTCTCAATGAGCGTCTTATTCATGACATGAAGTCTGGAATAGAAAACCATCAGTTCAAAGTATATTATCAGCCAAAGTATGCTATACAGGGAGAGAGAGATTCTTTGTATGGAGCGGAAGCACTTGTTCGCTGGGATCATCCTGAGCTTGGTCTTCTTCGTCCCGACAACTTTATCCCTCTTTTTGAGGAAAATGGTCTTATCCATAAGCTGGACCACTATGTATGGGATGAGGTTTCAAAGCAGGTGGGTGAATGGATGGTAAATTTCGACCTGAAAATCCCAGTTTCTGTGAATGTCTCACGAATTGATATTGGCGCTCCTGACCTGGAAGAAGAGATTTTTACAGTTGTTCAGAACAACTGGATATCCCCTGGTATGCTCAATCTTGAAATCACAGAATCAGCATATACAGAGAACTCAGATCAGATCATAAAGGTTGTAACTAAGCTCCGCGACAAGGGCTTTTCCATCGAAATGGACGACTTTGGAACAGGTTATTCATCACTTAATATGATAACCTCTATTCCGCTGGACATTTTAAAGCTCGATATGGCATTTGTTAAAAATATCCACGAGGGCAACAAGGATATGAAGATGGTTGAACTTATGATGGATATTGCAAGATCCCTTAAAGTCAGGGTTGTTGCTGAAGGAGTAGAAAATCAGGAACAATATGACCTTCTGAAAAAGGCAGGATGCGATGTAATTCAGGGCTTCTACTTCGCAATGCCCTGTGCTCCCAAAGAATTTGAAAAACTTATCCAAAGAGAAAACGAAGAAATGGAAGAAGAAATAAAAGCCGCACTGGGATGACCAGTACGGCTTCACTTATTAATAGAATTTACTGAATTCCTTTTATGAAGGCCTTTGTAAGACTTGCGCAGTCCTTTGCAGCTTTTGCTTCAAATACAGGATAGTCAACGATATCGCTTCCATCAGCCTTATCTGAAATAGCTCTTAAGATTACAAAAGGTATCTCGTTTAAGAAGCTCGCATGCGCAATTGCAGCGCCTTCCATCTCAGTGCACATTCCACCGAATTCCTTTTTGATATCGTCCTTAACAGCTCCATCAGAAATGAACTGGTCTCCTGAGCATACTCTTCCATCGATGATCTTCTGAGTGATGCCTGCTGCCCTTGCAGCCTTCTTGATTTCCTGTCTCATCCACTCATCTGCAGGGAACTCAAGTCTTCCGGTCTGAGGAATCTCGCCTCTCTTGTAGCCAAATACTGTTGCGTTTACATCGTGGTATACAGCATCAGTTGATACTACAAAGTCGCCTATATCAATTGACGCATCCAGTGATCCAGCTACACCAGTGTTGATAATGTGGGTAACCTTGAACTCATCAGCAAGAATCTGAACGCAGATACCAGCGTTTACCTTACCAATTCCACTTCTGACTATAACAACATCTAAGCCTTCAAGCTTTCCTTCACAAAACTCCATGGAAGCCTTCTTAACTGTACGGGATATCTCCATATCCTTTTTGAGGGTTTCTACCTCGACTTCCATAGCGCCGATAATTCCAATTTTATATGCCATTAATAATAGTCCTTTCTGTCATCTATTCTTACAACAGTTTTATGGCTGATACACCAGATGCTTCTCATCTATTTTGTAAAGAGCTCTCTCAAGATACTGCTTTGCAAGGAATTTTGCCATATTCAGATTCATGTCCTGATAATTGCCGCAATCTCTTGCACTTGCTCCGGGAACCTCTCCTTCAAAATCTCTTACAAATTCAAATAGTCTTGTGATCACATCCACTATTTCCTTTGATTCAAGGTCACCTGCAAAAATTACATAAAATCCTGTTCTGCAACCCATAGGTCCAAAATAAATGGTCTTATCCTTATATTCAGGGTCATTTCTAAGAAATGTAGCACCAAGATGCTCTATTGTATGAACCTCTGCAGTATTCATAACTGGTTCCTTATTAGGAGTTGTCATTCTAAGATCAAAGGTCGTAATAGTCTCTGCTCCAACCTTATCTTTTCTTGAAACATATATTCCGGGTTCAAGTACTAAATGATTAACTGTAAAACTAGCTATTTTTTCCATGATAATTACCTCCAATTTTTAAACTACATAAAAAGGAGTACGTTGTCAAATCAGCTTAGGGCCAATTCCAAAATATCCTCTATTGCCTTTTCATCAAGCTTTATATAATGGCCCACACTTCCGTTTCTTGTTGCTCTCTTTGCCATAACCTGAAAATCTTTGTCATCAATTTTAAGTTCCGTAAGCGTAGTAGCTATTCCAAGGAATTTATAAAAGTCAGTGAGTTTATCAGATAAAATAATTGCTCTCTCTTCCTCTGTGTAATCATGTGCATCCACACCAAATACTCTGCTTGCAAGAAGAGCTGGTCTCCAGGGCTTAACCTTTGCAGCGTATTTTACCCATGCAGCTGTAACCACTGCCATTCCCTCGCCATGAGTAATGTTATACTGCGCTGAGAGCTCATGCTCAATTCTGTGTGATCCCCAGTCTGCTGATCTTCCGGCATCAAGGAAGTTATTGTGTGCTACGCTTGCAAGCCACTGAATTTCTCCTCTGGCATTTACGTCCTTAGGATTTTTCTTTAATCTGTCAGCATTTAAAAGAAGTGCTCTTATTGCTCCTTCAATCAGGTAGTCTGTGGTATCAGAGTACTGTGTGTCTGAGAAATATCTCTCAAGAAGATGGGATAATACATCTGCAATGCCAACTGCTGTCTGGAACCAAGGGAGCCCCACTGTAAACTTAGGATTCATTATTGCAAACTTAGGTATGATTCTGTCATCCTCAAATCCAAGCTTCCACTCGCCGTTTGACAGGATTGCTGCATTTGATGTCTCTGATCCGCTTGAAGCTGTTGTTGCGATTACGCCAACAGGGAGAACTTTTTCTGGTACAATACCTTTCTCAAAGAAATCCCAGGAATCTCCATCATAAGGGATACCGATTGAAATTGCCTTTGCTGTATCTATGGAGCTTCCTCCACCAACTGCAAGTACGAAATCAACGTTATTTTCTTTTCCTTCCTTAACAAGCTCACGTACAAGCGCTATGTCAGGATTTGGAACTACATTTCCGTTTTCAATAAGCTTTATACCAAGCTCATCTGTAGCCTTTGTAATAGCACTATATATTCCAAGATTCTTAATAAACTCGCCACTGTACACAAGGAGTACGCTTGTTGCGCCATTTTCCTTTAAAAGCTCACCTATTTTATTTTCACTGTCTTCGCCGAATACTATTTTTGCCGGATTGTAATAGTTAAAACCTATCATGCCTTTGTCCTCCGTTTTGTGTATAAAAAATGGAACATCCCCTATGTTAAGGGAGATGTTCCATTAGAATTTATTAGTTAAGTGGAACTACTGCTCCGTCGTATGTGCTTTCAATAAATGCCTTTACTTCATCACCCTGAAGAACTTCTACAAGAGCCTTGAGTGCAGGATCATCAGCCTTATCAGGCTTTGCTGCGATGATGTTTCCGTATGTCTGAGCTGCAAGTCCGTCATTAGCTTCAACTGCAAGTGCCTGGCTAACGTGGAGGCCACCCTCGATTGCGTAGTTACCATTGATAACTGCTACGTCTACATCTGCAAGTGCCTGTACGAGCTGCTCAGGTGCAAGCTCCTTGAACTGAATGTTCTTGGGATTCTCTACGATATCTGCTACAGTTGCCTCAATTCCTGCGTCATCCTTAAGTGTAAGAAGGCCTTCCTGTGCAAGTAAGAGAAGTGCTCTTGCTTCGTTTGTTACGTTGTTGGGAACTGCTACAGTTGCTCCGTCAGGAAGCTGTGAAAGGTCTGTGGTCTTTCCTGCGTAGATTCCGAAGGGCTCGTAGTGGATAGCTCCAATTGATACGATGTCTGTTCCGTTCTCTTCGTTATACTGATCAAGATAAGGAACATGCTGGAAGTAGTTTGCATCTAAGCTTCCCTCTGCTACACCAATGTTAGGTGTTACAGAATCTTCTATCTTTACAACTTCAAGGTTGATTCCCTGTTCTGCAAGAATTGGCTTTGCAACATCAAGGATTTCTGAATGAGGAGTAATGTTTGCTCCAACCTTGATTGTAACCTCTGCTGATTCGGAAGTAGCTGCAGGAGCATCTTCTGTCTTAGTTGCATCTGCTGTGCTTGCTGATGCTTTTCCGCATCCAACTGCTCCAAGAGTAAGTGCAAGTGTAAGTCCAAGTGCAAAAAATCTGTTTTTCATAATTGTTTCCTCCTTAAGGTGCTTAACGTTTTTGTTTGGTATGTCTATACTATAAAGGTTGATTTCTTTCCCGTAAAATACATGAATTTTATGAATAGTTATAGGTTTTGCCTATATATTTATTTTTCTTATATAGGTTTTTCTTTTAACCTGTTTATGATCTTCTGGTCTTCTTTGAAAGGAAGCCTCCTGCCTCCTGAATGAGCATTACCATTACTACTAAAAGGGCTACTGTAACCCAGAGTACGCTCTTTTCATATCTGTAATATCCGTACTGAAGTGCTATTGCTCCAAGTCCGCCTCCTCCAATAACTCCTGCCATTGCTGAATATCCAAGGATAGTTGCTACATTTATGGCTCCTCCAAGAAGTAGTGAAGGAACAGCTTCTGGGAGAATGAAATTGAATATTACAAAAGCAGGACTTGCTCCCATTGAATTTCCAGCTTCGATTATTCCTGAAGGAACTTCGTTTAATGAAGATTCCACCATTCTGGCTACGATTGGGATGGCGCCCACTGTAAGAGGAACTATTGAAGCTGTTGTTCCAATTGATGAGCCAACAATAAATCTTGTAACAGGGATCATTAGTACTAAAAGGATGAGAAAGGGCAGAGATCTTAAGATATTTACTATTGCTCCAACTGCCGCATTTACTGCTCTGTTTTCTAAAATATGGTCTTTTGCTGTTGCATACAGGATAATTCCAACCGGAAGTCCTAAAATATATGCAAAAATAGATGAGAAAAATGTCATCTGAAGGGTTTCAATAATGCCCATTAAAATCGCGTCTCTTAAATATGTTCCCATTATTCATTCACCTCCACTACGCTTAATCCTTTTCCTCTGAAGTAGTTAAGGACAATCTGCTGGTCTTCTTTATTCTTTGGCAGTTCAACTACCATCTGTCCAAAACCAATTCCACCAACACTCTTGGTGTTTGCGCTGAGGATATTTACCTTCTTACCTGTTTCTTCAACAAGGTTTGCTATAAATGGCTCATTTGCGCTGGTTCCATCAAATGCAATTCTTACAAGATGGCTGTCCGGGTTACCTGAATCAAAGGGATTAGTAGTATCCGCTTCGCCATTTGGCAAAATAAGGTGCTTTGCAGCTTCTGACTGTGGATTTGTAAATATATCTGTTACTTCCCCAACCTCAGCAAGCTCGCCTGCATCAATGATTGCTACCCTGTCGCAGATTTTCTCTACTACTGACATCTCATGGGTAATGATTATTACTGTGAGTTTTCTTGTTCTGTTAATTTCCTTTAAGAGCTCCAATATTTCCTCTGTCATCTTGGGATCAAGAGCTGAAGTTGCTTCGTCGCAAAGAAGAACCTTTGGATTAGCTGCAAGTGCTCTGGCTATCGCTACTCTCTGTCTTTGTCCTCCGGATAGCTTTGATGGATATGAATCCTTTTTATCCTCGAGGCCAACGACCTTAAGCATTTCGAGGGCTGTCCTTTTTCTCTCTGCCTTTGGTACCTTTGCAATCTTTAAAGGAATCATTACATTATCCAGAACGCTCTTCTGCATAAGAAGGTTAAAGCTCTGGAAAATCATGGAGATTGACTGCCTTACCTTTCTAAGTTCAGGTGCTTTAAGCTTTCCTATATCATTTCCAAGAAAAAGGATTTCTCCCCCATCTATTTCCTCTAGTCTGTTTAGTGTGCGGACAAGTGTTGATTTTCCTGCACCGCTCATTCCAATAATTCCAAAAATCTCGCCTTCATTTATATCAAGACTTACATTTTTAAGAGCAGTGAACTCCGTTCCCTCGTTTCTATATATCTTGGTTATGTTCTTTAGTTCATATATTTTCTGATTCATACCTATCCTCTTTCACCTTTTATTGCAATGGCGTAATAAGTTTTTCTTATAATTGCAAAATCGATGTTATAGTTTTCATCTATTACTCTTTTGAAAAATAAAGACAGGAACCGAATGAGGTACCTGTCTTTATGGCATACCTTGTGATCTCAAATGAGAGGTCTTTGTTTTTTAAGCGATGTTGCTTCTCCAGGTAGCAGGCTTAAATTCATCAATAATAGGAAGGAGTCTCTTATCTACATCTATCTTCAGGACTGAGTTGAAATTGTTTGTTGCGATCATCTGACCGGCAAATCCGACGATTGCTACGATTTCAGCGTCATTCCAGAATTTCCTTAATCTGTCAAAGAGTTCATCTGATACTGATGTGGGATCCTTTACAATCTGCTGTCCGAGAGTGGTAAGGATTTCTTCCTTCTCATCATACTGAAGATTGTGAGGATCAAGTCCAAGTCCCTTAACATCACTTATGAAAAACAGTGAGCACAACTGGCATGAGTTTGTTGTGGAAATTGAATGTGCGTAAAGAACTGCATCCTTCTCACCGATTACTTCTACAAGACGATTCCAAGATGTGTACCAAGCCATGTAAGCATCGTATGTAGCAGCATCATTCAAAAGTCCTCTCTTCATGTTTGTAACTGCATTTCTTCCTGCGAGCTCTTCGTAACGCTCTCTCTCTGCTCCTTTAGTATCTTCAAGTTCCTGTAATTTAATTCTAGCCATTTTTTCATCCTCCTGTTTTTCTAAGTTTTTATAATATTTGTTTTGATGGCATTTTGTAATTTGTTTAGCATTCCCCTTGCTTGAATTTGATGTTACAAGAGGTTATAGGTTTTGTATAATTCCTAAATGTTATTGTGTGTTATAGGTTTTGCCTATAAAATTCAAAACCCTTTGTTTTGTGCGGTTTCCTCTACTTTTGAAGTGATGTTTAGAAGAGTCCTTTGCTGAAATATCTGTCTCCTCTGTCAGGGAAAAGGGTAACTATATTGCCTTCATGAATCTCTTCTGCAAGCTTAAGGCTGGCTGCAAGAGCAGCTCCTGAAGATGATCCTGCAAGAACACCCTCATGCTTGGCAAGCTTTCTTGAAGTCTCAAAGGCCTCTGTATCAGTTATTTTTATCACCTTATCCACAAGGCTTATATCCATTGTCTTAGCGATAAAGTCGTTTCCTATTCCCTCGATGTCATAGTCTGCGTGCTCACCGCCGCCAATGATTGAGCCGTAGGGATCAGCGAGAACGCCCTTGATGTTAGGGTTCTGTTCCTTTAAGTACTTCATTACTCCTGAGAAGGTTCCACCACTTCCAGCACCAGCAACGAAGTAATCAATTTTTCCATCCATCTGCTTATAAATTTCAGGTCCTGTTGTCTTGTAGTGTGCAAGTGGATTGAAGGGATTCTCAAACTGCTTGATCGTAATAGCACCAGGGATTTCCTTTAAAAGCTCTTCTGCTTTTCTATCTGCTCCAAGCATTCCTTCCTCTCTGGGAGTGTGAACTATCTCTGCTCCGAGAGCTTCCATTACCTTCAGCTTTTCCTCAGAGAATTTCTCAGGAACTGCGAAAATAATTCTATAGCCTCTGTTTAAGGCAGCAATTGCAATACCAATTCCTGTATTTCCTGCTGTAGCAGCAACAATTGTGCCGCCCTTTTTGAGGATTCCTCTGTTTTCTGCATCATCAAGCATGAATACGCCAACTCTGTCCTTTACGCTTCCTGCCGGATTAAAGAGCTCCAGCTTTGCATAGAGATTAACCTTTTTCTTCACGCCAAGGTTATTAAGCTTAAGTATAGGAGTGTTTCCAATCATCTCCTTTATGTCCATATATACATCCATAGTCTTATCTCCTGTCCACGCCCATTTTCCAGGGCGTTTTCCTCTGTGTTATGCCTTTGAATTCTCGATGGCTGCTTTTAAGTCATCGATGATATCCTGTACGTTTTCTATTCCAACTGAAAGTCTGATGAGTTCATCAACGATTCCTACTTCTTCTCTGATTTCCTTCGGAATAGCTGCGTGAGTCATTGATGCAGGATGGCATACAAGGGATTCAACTCCGCCAAGACTCTCTGCCAGGGTCACAAGCTTTAAGGATTTAAAGAACTTCTTGTAGTCATACTTTTTATCAAGTACAAATGAGATCATTGCTCCGGGACCATCAGCCTGCTTTTTCTGAGTTTCAAAGCCAGGGTCTGATTCAAGACCAGGGAAATAAATCTTTTCTGCGTATCCACTCTCTTTAAGCCAGTTGGCAATCTTTACTGCATTCTCAACATGTCTGTCCATTCTTACACCAAGAGTCTTTATTCCACGGATCATAAGGAAGCTGTCAAAAGGAGCAAGCACTCCGCCGATAGCGTTCTGAAGATAGTAAAGTCTGTCAGCAATTTCCTTATTATCTACAACCACAAAGCCTGAAATTGTATCGCTGTGACCTCCAAGGTACTTAGTTCCACTGTGGATAACTATGTCTGCGCCAAGCTCTATAGGTCTCTGAAGGTATGGTGTCATAAATGTGTTATCAACAATAAGGAGCTTATCGTTTTTCTTTGAAATCTCTGCAACAGCTGCAATATCTGTTACTGTAAGAAGCGGATTTGCAGGGCTTTCAACGTAAATAGCCTTAACCTCATCACTGATTGCCTTCTGAACAGCATCAAGATCTGAAGTATCAACTATTTCATAGGTAATTCCAAAGTTTTTGAATACGTTATCAAGAATTCTGAAGGTTCCTCCATAGATGTTGTCTGAAACAATAAGCTTGTCGCCCTCCTTAAAAAGTGAAAGAACTGTATTAATTGCAGCTAGTCCTGATGCAAAAGCAAGTCCATATTTTCCATGCTCAAGATCTGCGATCAGCTTCTCAAGTGCTGCTCTTGTGGGATTTCCTGTTCTTGAATACTCCCAGCCTCTGTTCTCTCCAAGTCCGTCCTGTTTGTAGGTTGATGTCTGGTAAATCGGAACATTAACTGCTCCTGTTGTTTCATCTCCGTCAATTCCGCCATGTATAAGTAATGAATCAATCTTGTAGCTCATTTGTATCTCCTCCGTAAAACTTCTCTAGTCTTTTACTGTAAAATGTTGTTTTCGTACTTAGATATTTCTTCGATGTATTTTTTTCCCATCTCGCTGATAATGGAGTTTTTCCTTGCTATATAGCCAATGGTCATCTTTTCTTCTACATCAAGCTTGATGGCACAATAGTCATCGCCGTTTAGGTCTTCACAGATTATGCCCGAACAAAGTGTGTATCCATTAAGACCTTTTATAAGGTTTAGCATGGTCGCTCTGTCATCTGCCTTAATGTACTTTTTGTTGGCTCTGGTGCTAAGAACCTCCTCTGCGTAATATGCAGAGTTGTGATCTCCCTGGTCAAAACACAAACAAGGGTAATCATCTAGTTCTTCAAGGCTTATCATTTCTCCGGTTTCAAGCTTCTCCACTGCAAGGGGGTTTTGCTTACTTAAATATGCATATATGCTACATTCAAAAAGTGGCGTAAACTCTACTCCCGATTCTGAAAATACCTTGCCTAGCACTTTCTTGTTGAAATCGTTGAGGTAAAGTATTCCAAGCTCACTGTTCTGATTTTTGACGTTCTGAATTACGTCATGTGTCTTGGTCTCTCGGATTTCAAACTCGTATTCATCACAACCATATTCCTTAACAAGCTCTATGAACGCATTTACAGCAAATGTGTAATGCTGCATGGAAACACCAAAGAATCTCTTAACGCCCTTCTTTGAAATGTACTTGGCATCAAGGATGTCATACTGCTCAATGACAGATCTTGCGTATCCAATAAACTCTGCTCCCTTTGTTGTAAGTGAAACTCCGCTTTTTGATCTGATAAAAATATCAAATCCCAGCTCACTTTCAAGGGCGTGCATGGCTCCAGTCAAAGAAGGCTGTGATATAAAAAGCTTCTTCGCTGCTTCATTTAATGAGTTCTCTCTGGATACTGCAATTGCGTAATAAAGTTGGTTTAGTGTCATGTCGTTCCCTCTTTCATACTAATTTGGTAGGAATAGTAGTTATTGTGATTATAATATTATCCTATAACGTAATTGTCAACAAAAAGTTAGTAATTTTTTGTTTATCTTTTCATCAAAAAAGGAACTGTCAGTCACCTGCCAGCTCCTTTCAAAATGTTTATTCTATTTTGGAGATATTATTAGCTAAAATATCTGTCAAGGAGACCCTTGAATGCCTTGCCGTGTCTAGCCTCATCTCTTGCCATCTCATGAACTGTGTCATGGATTGCGTCAAGGTCGAGTGCCTTAGCACGCTTAGCAAGATCTACCTTACCTGCAGTAGCACCATTCTCAGCATCTACACGCATCTGAAGATTCTTCTTTGTAGAATCAGTGAGAACCTCACCAAGGAGCTCTGCAAACTTGGCAGCATGCTCTGCCTCTTCCCAAGCAGCCTTAGCATAGTAATCACCAACCTCAGGATAGCCCTCTCTATATGCCTGGCGGCTCATTGCAAGGTACATACCAACTTCTGAGCACTCACCATTAAAATTTGAGCGAAGGTCTTCAAGAATATCGTCCGGAGCACCCTTTGCTACGCCAACAACATGCTCAGCAGCCCAGACCATATCGCCTTCCTGCTTTGTAAACTTCTCAGCAGGTGCATGACATACAGGACATTCTGCCGGAGGAGTATCTCCCTCATGTACATATCCGCAAACTGAACATACCCATTTCATATCTAAAAAACTCCTTTCCGTAGTTAAGCTAAAAATGTAGAATTTTCAGCTTTTATCTAGATTAATTCTGCCTATTTATTAGTATATCAAATAAATTGTGTACTTAATATCGTTTATGAAATTTTAATAAATCTGTCACTTATATTATTGTTATTTAATAAAACAATTGTCAGTTTCGCGATATAATGTGAATGGGGCAGTATAGTATTCCATCCCCATAGCCCACCGTTTTTTGTACTTCAACATTTCGAATATTGGAGAAAATCGATGACTATCCTTGAAGAAAGAATTAAAAGTGTATATACAAGCCTCACAAGAGAGGAGCGTAAGGCTGCAGACTACTGCTTAAAGAATGACGCAAGTATCTTTAATAAAACTGTAGCCCAGCTTGCAACCGACTCTGGTACAACTCAGGCTACCTGGAGCAGATTCGCAAAATCTCTTGGCTATACAGGTTTAAAGGGCTTAAAGCATGAGCTTTTCACATCTGCAAATAATGCTGAGAAGCCAGGCCCTAAGATAGAGTTTAAAGATGTAGATCAGTATACATCTATGCAGGCAATTGCTGATAATATCTGTGCTACAAGTACACAGGCTATTCAGACAACCTATAGATTATTTGAATCTAAGTCCTTTGAAGGAGCTGTGGATGCAATCATTAATGCCAGAATGATCCGTATTTTTGGTGTTGGTAGCAGCGGACTTGCAGCTTATGATCTTTACACCAAGCTTCAGAGGCTTTCCTACAATGTCACTTTCAATGAGGATTTCCATAACAGCCTCATGAATGCTGCGCAGCTAAGGGAAGATGACGTTGCAGTATTTTTATGTGATTCCGGAAAAACCGAAGAAATCATGCAGCTTCTAAAGATTGCAAAAGAAAAAGGATCTGCCACTGTTGCTATTACAAAGCTTGGTAACAGTCCTTTAGCTCAGGGTTGTGATCATGTAATGTTTACCACTTCTCCTGAAATTGATAAGAAGAGTGGTGTGACAAGTTCCAGATTTGCTCAGCTTTTCATGGTTGATACCTTATATACAGCTATAGCAAATAAGGACTTTGTCAATATCAGACAGCATCTTCAGGATTCCTACAATCTGTTTCACGATATGGCAAATTATTGATTTTTCTGGAACAGGTAATAGGTAAAATCATAGCCACTATAGCTATAATCCGCTTGATCTATAAGTTCATAATTGTCGTAGATACATTCAGGATAAGTATCTCTTGCTAAAACAAAATCTGTTAACCCCTCTTTTATGTAGCGTTCCTGCTCAAAGTAGGGGTTATTTTCTTTTTCAGGAATATCCAGAGTCTGTGTCTGGAACCATCTGCAGGAGGGCACAATTCCTGTTATGGTATAAAGGCCTGCATCAAGACATCCTATATTCAAAAGTGTAGGATTTTCTTTTTCCAAAACCTCGTCCTTAAATCTGAACATGAAGTAGCTGTCCTCTTTTTCAGACATAAATGGTACATTCATGGATAAATCAAAAATCATTGCTGAAAAGACAACTGTGATTATTGCGTAAATAGCCACATTTGAAAAACTACTGGTTAGTTCATGATTCTGACTGAATCTGTCTATTATTCTTCCAATAAGAGCAAATCCAAATACTGAAAATACGCCAAGTGGAAGAGAATAATATGGCAGAGTTCTGCCTCCTATAAATATTCCAAGGAATAAAAATCCAAAAAGTACCGGAACTATCAGCCTTGTAATAATTTTTTGTCCCCTTTCAAGGACTGTGAAAATGATGCCTGCAAGTGCAAATACAAAGTACTGATAATTATCTCTTATTAGCCAGTAGAGAATCTTTGCAAAGGTATAAAGCTTTTGAAAAGCACCTCCATCCTGGCTGTTTGGATATAAGAAAACATTAATGAATACGTATCCCCAGTACCATTCATAAAGGCTATTCTGGAAACCAAAGTAAATTATCCATGGAATAAATGGCAGAAACATTCCAAATAGGAATATCAGACAGGCTTTAATGCTTTTTACAAATTCCTTTTTAATTACAAAGGATAACCATACTAGTGCCATCCATGCAAAGAAAAATCCAAGTCCTGTGAATTTGATGTTAGCGATAAATCCAGCAAGAATTCCTCCTATGAGAAGTTTATCCGCTCCCATAGTGCTATCCTGATATTCTTTTCTAAAGTATGAAAGAATAAGATATAGTCCAAAAATATAGAATGGCAGGCAGATTTCTTCTGCTGCTCCGCCCCACCAGAAGCTCCTTGATACAACAATTGTTGCATAGGCAGCTGGTGCAAGAAAAGCAGATTGCTTTTCGCTGATATAAAGGTTAAGAATCTTGTAGAATCCAATTACATCAATAGTTCCAAAAACTATTTCCAGTATAAATACTCCAAAGAATGAAGTGCTTTTTATAAGATATGCGAGTCCATAAAAGAAGTAGAGGTACATTCCCTTCTGATCAAAAACATCCCTATAGGGCATCTTTCCATTGAACAGGGCTTTGCCCACAGAAAAATAGCTGTTAGCATCATCCCAGTTGTTACAAACATAGAGAAATGAAGATCTTGATGCCAAAAGCAAAAATGCAAATACTGAAATTAGAAAAAGAAGGTACTTACTTTTTTTCATACTGTTCTCGCTAGTTTTCGTTTATATTTCTATTCTAAATCTACTCCTGATAATTAAAAAGCCCCTGCTCCTCATAAGGGATTACAAGTTCATTTACTATTTTGTCAGAAAATGCCTTCATCTCATCCAGCATTTCCTCGTAGTTGTCTTCTGTCATCTGGTACTTTCCTTCTACCATCTGATCCAGCATAAGCTTGTTGATTTCAGGTGAAAAGTGAATTGTATCCAGATAGTTTTCAAGATTTGTTATTACTTCAGGCTCATTCTGGAAGCAGTAAACCTTGGCGTTGTCGTATTTAAGAAGGGCCTTTACCATTTCTTTTTCAGAGTAGATGTAGGCATCTGTCTCTCCATTTCTGTAAATTCCATCCCACCAGAGCATGGAATAAGATGGGAAGTAGAAGTAGAACTGAGTATCCTTATGCTTTTCAACTTCCTTTGTAAGAAGCTCTATATTTCCTCTAAGCTGCTCTTCGTAAATCTTCTCATCCTGCATGGGCTTTATTTCTTTTGACCTGAAATACAGTCCGAGGATACTTCCTGAATCGAAGCTTTTCCACTTAGCCCAGTTGTAGGAAAGTGATTCGTCATAATCAGCAATGTAGGAATTTACTATCATGTAGGGAATCTTCTCCATGATAACTCCCTTGTTGAAAATGTACTGAATGTCATTTAAGGGATTTTTATCATAGAGATACATTGGACAACCTGTGGATTCGTAGGTTGGCTCAATATCTGCATTTAGAGATGAAGGATCTATGTTATAGAATACCTTTTTGATATCATTTCCTGATTCATAGGCTTCATCCAAAAGATAGCAAAGGTCTGCTGTTGCTCCATAAGACCTTACTGCCTTTATACAATTACAGTCATAAACTTCATTAAACCAGTCATTATCGTTGTTCTCAACAACTGAGGATCCAACGATAAGAGCATCATAATCAAAGTGGCGGAGTGTACCAATGCACTGATATTCCTTGTCATTTAGTACTGCCTTTAATCCAAACCAGGGCTTGTGATAGTGGTAGAAGGGATCAATAACTACAACCATCAGCCCTATCACTGCTAAAAGCGAAAGCGCTGCCACTATGAATTTCTTTATAAAATTCAAATCCTTTGTTTTATCTGACAAACTATAAACCTCAATTTTCTCAGTTCTATCTTAGAACTGGAAGTATATAAATGTACTTACCTGTGAAAGCGAAATAAATGACCAGGCAAAAAGGATTACAAGAAGTGCTATCTGTCCCTTCTTTGGTTCCTTTTCAATTATTTCTCTGGCGTTATCCTTTGCCATAACTACAGTAGAAATCAAAAGAAGCACAATCCAGCTTCCTACATAAATGTAGTTTACAAAGCCCTTAGCGTATAATTTTGCTGCCTGTAAAACCATGTAATTTTCTGAAATATCCAGCATTTCTGCTGTTTTGTACATAAATCCAGGCCATGTAAAGAAAAAGAACTGTTTAAACATCTGGAAAGCATAGGTCATATCCTGTGATCTGAAAAATACCAGTGAAATGAGAAATGCTATAAATGTAAGAGCCTGTCCCAATACTTTGGGGATAACTAAAAGAGGTTTATCCCTTAAGAGATAATTTTTCTTTATATCTCCCTCTGTTGCGATAAATCCAAGGTTATCAAATACAACAAGAATTCCCATTATCAGTCCCCAGCAAATATAGGTCCAGCCTGCTCCATGCCAAAAACCACTTACAACGAAGATTATGAGAATGTTTAATGCTGTTCTAAGCTTTCCCTTTCTGGATCCACCCATGGGAATGTAGATATATCTCACAAAAAATCTGGTGAGTGTCATGTGCCATCTCTGCCAGAGATTTCTAACACTGTAAGCCTTGTAAGGGGAATTGAAGTTCTGTGGAAGCTCAGTTCCAAGCATGAGACTTATGCCCTCTGCCATGTCACAGTATCCTGAAAAATCAAAGTAAAGCTGGAATGCGTAGGAAATAAGTACAAGTATTCCAGTTATTGTATCCATATAATAGGTGTACTTAAAGCCGTAGTCAGCGATTTTTGAAAGGTTATCTCCAAGAAGAACTTTTTTGGAAAGACCTATTACGAAAAGCTGTATTCCTTTTCTGAAATTAACTGCCTTTAATGTTCTTCTTTCCTTATCTCTAAACTGACTTATCATTTCATAAGGTAAAGCGATAGGTCCCTGAATGATTTTGGGAAAATATGTTATGTAGAGAAGATATTCAATGGGACTTACTTTTCCTAAAAGCTCACCATCCTTAATAAGTGGATGTCCCTCCTGATTTTCTCTATAAATATCCACTAAAAATGCTATCTGTGAAAATACATAAAAGCTAATTCCAATTGGAAGTGCTATGTTTAGCGCTGAAAACTCTTTACCTGTAATGGCAGCGATATTTTCCATAAAAAAGTTTGTGTACTTAAAATATCCAAGCATACCAAGGTTCAGGATAATTCCAAAGTACATCAATAGCTTGGAAGTATACGCTTTTTTCAGATCAATGATCAGTGATGAAATTATATAGGTTATACAACAGGAAATAAGCAGTAGAACTACAAATTCTTTTGAAAAACGACCATAAAAATACAGAGAAGCTGCTACCAGAAAAATATCCGCCAGCTTCTCTTTTTTTATGTAATTAAGTCCATGCCATACAAGTAATACGACAGGTAAGAATATTAAAATAAATGAAAATGAATTAAAAAGCATAGTGTCTTAATCTTTCAGAATCAGTCCAACGGGACAGTGATCTGAGCCCATCTGATCCTTGTAGATTATCGCATCCTCCAGTTTATCAGTCAGAGCTTTTGAAGTTACAAAGTAGTCGATACGCCAGCCAGCATTCTTTGCTCTTGCCTGAAAGCGATATGACCACCATGAATATGCACCTTCAAGGTCAGGATAGAAATGTCTGAAGGTGTCGACAAGGTCTGCTGAAACCACATTGTCAAACTTTTCTCTTTCCTCATCAGTAAATCCTGCATGTCCGCGATTAGGCTTAGGATTTTTAAGGTCAATTTCCTTGTGTGCTACGTTCAAATCTCCGCAGTAGATAACAGGCTTTTTCTCTTCAAGCTTTTTTACATAAGCGAGGAAGTCATCCTCCCATACGCATCTGTATTCAAGTCTTGAAAGATCATCCTTAGCATTTGGCACATATACTGTGATCAGATAATAGTCAGGATACTCTGCAGTTATAACTCTTCCTTCATGATCATGTTCCTCAATTCCAAGACCATAGGTAACATTTATTGGCTCTTCCTTTGTGAAAAGTGCAGTACCTGAATAGCCCTTCTTTTCTGCATAGTTCCAGTACTGATGATATCCAGGAAGTTCAATCTCTATCTGTCCTTCCTGAAGCTTTGTCTCCTGAAGACCGATTACATCAGGCTGTTCCTCATCCATAAATTTCTGGAATTCACCCTTTGATACACAAGCTCTAAGTCCGTTAACATTCCATGAAACTAACTTTTTTGACATACTATCCTCACTTTTATGAATCTACGATTTCGATAATATCAGATTTTTCCTGATTATCTTGTCTTCTGGTTAATGTATTTATTGTGATATTTTGAGTACATGATTTTCTGAGATCCATATACTCCGTAGTACCCTGAAAATGTGTAGCTAAGAGCTATTGCCAAAAGATAATATGGCATTCCGTCATATCCAAACATCTCAAAGCACAAGAGAAGTGATGAAATAGGGCAATTTGTAATTCCGCAGAATAATGCACCCATACCAATTGCTGAGCAAAGAGCTGCATTAAATCCGAATATCTGAGAGTACAGGCATCCAAAGGTTGCTCCAATATACAAGGCAGGAATAATTTCACCGCCTTTATATCCGGCTCCCATAGTTACAGCTGTAAATAACATCTTAAGAGCAAATGCTTCATAGGGTGCTTCTCCCTTAGTAGCCAGCTCAATAATATCCATTCCAGCACCGTTATAGTTATTATTGCCCACAAGGACAGTCAATATAACTACAAGGCAGCCGCCAACAAAAATTCTAAGGTAAGGATTTTTAAAGAGTTTCTTATAGAGTTCCCCACTCTTTTTCATTACCACACAGAAAAGAATACTTATAAGTGCACAGAGAACTGCAAGTACTGCGCCTTTTACTGCATTTTCTACTGTAAACTCCGGAATAATCTTAACTGCGAAAACATCCGGAACTGTTCCAAAGTATGAAGCTACTTTGCTTGCAACAAGTGCTGAAAGTACGCAGGGAATAAGTGCTGCGTAGTACATAACACCTATTGCCTCTATCTCCATTGCAAGAAAAGCCGCAGCCATAGGAGTTCCAAAAAGCGCTGCAAATGCTGCACTCATACCACACATGGTTATGATTTTGCAGTCATCCTCATCAAGCTTTATGATTTCTCCAAGGTTATGTCCTATACTTCCACCAAGCTGAAGAGCAGCGCTTTCTCGACCAGCACTACCTCCGCAAAGATGGGTAAGTATTGTTGCCACGAAAATAAGAGGAATCTTTCTCTTTGGAAGGTGGTCTCCTGCAGAAATAGTGGTAATTACAAGGTTTGTACCTGTATCCTCATATTCCTTTGAAAGTCTGTACAGAAAAACTATCAAAAGTCCGGCAAACGGCAACAGGTAAATCATAAAAGTATTACTTTTCCTGAATGCCGTAGCATATTTAATTCCATGGAAAAAGGCAGCTCCCACTGCCCCTACGATCATTCCCACTACTATTCCCAAAACCAGCCACTTAAAAGTCGCTTTTAGTCTCCTGACTGTGTGTTTATAGTGTGGTTCAGCATTGTTTATATCCTGATTAATCTCAGTCATAATTCCTCACTTAAACGTTTTTTATAGTTAAGCGCATCAAGAAAACCACATCCATACAAAATGAGATTTCCTAATGTGTATTTATTTATCGAAAATTTCACTTTGTCATGGAAGCAATCAAAGCATCAATTTCAGACTGGTTCAGCATCTTTCCGCTGTTTCCTGGATCTGGAGCAGCTGCGGGTGTTGCCCCACCTGCGGCGGGCTGTGGAATGCTGAATCCTCCTCCTCCACCCTGTTGAGAAGACTTTCCCATAATGCTTGCAAGAAGTGCCTGCTGTTCAGGATCAAGTCCGTTTGCATCAATTCCCATTCAATTACCTCATAAAAAAATAACAAAAAACATATAGTTATGCTTATTCTATCTTGTTTTTCGTCATTTCTCAACTATTTATTAAGTTTCATTGATATCAATGCAATTCCTTCCCAATAAAAATCCCTCCTTATTTTCTCAAATAAAGAGGGATTGTATAATTTCTATTTACCAACTGTTTCCATACGTCTCATATTTTTGAGGTTGTCATCAGTCTCTTTAAGCATTTCTCTAAGTGAGAGGCTTTCTTCGTAGTCAAACTCGCATATGGAATAAATCAGGTGGTTGAGATATTTTGTGTTCTCCATGAAGAGTTTATTATTCTGCCTTGCCATCTCGATTCTTAGCATCTCGGCCTTATCCTCTTCATCAGTAATCTGGATTACCGCAAACTCATCTCCTCTGATTCGTCCGCAGATACTCTGCTCTCCAAATACTTCTTTCAAAATCTGAGCAACTCTTCTAACCGCATTATCTCCTTCATCATGTCCATGGATAGCATTAATATTTTTAAGGGAATCCATATCTATGTAAGAGACAACTGCATAAGTGCCATCCTGGAAGTTTTCTTTCAGATAGTCATAAGCTTTTGCAAAGAATCCTCGTCTGTTTGGTAAATCAGTTAGGTAATCCTTATCTCCTATGTGATCAAGGACAGAGCCTTCTCTTGCAAGCTCTTCCTGGCATTCAGTCAGCTCCTGCTCAACATTACTGAGAAGTCTTTGCAAAAATGCTATATTATTTCCACCATTTACAATGATTTCAATAAAATCTGAGAAATATCCGATTCTGAAATCTTCAGTGAATTCAGTAAGTAAGAATCCAATCTGCTCATTTTTACGGAAGAAGTTTTTGATTACTATCGTTCCTTCTATTTTTGTTTCATTAAAAATTCCGGATATTTCTCTGTCAGTAAAACTGACATTTTTCTCTGAAATTCCATCATGAACAGAAAATAGAATCTTACAATTCTTCGGAACTTTCCATCCCTTCTTCTGAGAGCACTCTGTTGGTTCTTCCAAAATAAAAACTTCAAAATTCTTAAGTCCGGCATCTGCTATCTTTTTGATTCCAAGCTCATAATTGTCATAGCACTCATTGTTAATTATGAGGTTTGCAATCTTAGAGACTCGTCCAATTGTATTTTTATAGTCATCTGCTGAAAATTTCTTTAAAGCTTTTCTATTTGCTTTTACATTATTACCTGAAATTTTGCTGATCATCTGCTCAATAGCCAGATGCCCTATTTCATAGTAATCAACGTCTTTGTATTTAACCTGTTTAAAACCTTCCTGCTCAGTTATAGTCAGAAGTGGTTTCTTTCCAAACTGATTAAGGAATGCTTCTTTTCTGAGTATTGGTACATTCTTACCGATTTTCTCAATATCCACAATGATGCCATCGAAGCCAGCATCAATGCAGTAATCATATACTACCTGATGCTGATATTCGTATGGGCAATCCTTATCGAAATTTTTATCAGCTATGATAAATTTCCCAGGAAAGATAACAAGCTCTACTCCCAAATCCTTTGCTGCCTGATCGGCACCAAGGCAAAGATTAAGCTCATCATCATCATTAAATTCAGAAATCAGTAAGCCTATTCTCATTACTCTTCGTCACCTGCATCTGCTTCATCATCAGTTTCTTCGCCGGTTTCATCTTCAGCATCAATGTCTTCTTCCATTGCTACTTCATCTTCAGGGATATCTTCCATAGCTTCTTCAATATCCTCGAATTCCTGATCGCCATTAGAAATCTTTTCTCTGACTTTGGCTATTGCAACAACAAGTACTCCCTTATCAAGATTGATCATCTTAACTCCGGAAGTTACTCTTCCATGAACAGTAATCTCTTCCATTCTCAGCTGGATAATGATACCACTGTTTGTGATCATCATTATTTCGTGCTCATCTCTAACTGCCTTAACGCCTATAACGTTTCCAGTCTTCTCAGTTATCTTGTAGCACTTAACGCCCTTACCACCTCTGTTCTGAAGGTGGAACTCGTCAAGCTCAGTTCTCTTTCCAAATCCTTTTTCGGATACGATGAGAAGTGAATCACCCTGGCTGTTGAGCTGCATTCCTACTACTTCATCCTGGTCGCCAAGCATAATACCTCTGACACCCATTGATGTTCTACCTGTAGGTCTTACATCTGTCTCCTTAAATCTGATACACATACCATTCTTTGTGATTAGGAAAATTTCAGAGTCAGCCTTTGTGGTCTTTACCTCGATAAGTTCATCATCATCGTCAAGATTAATGGCTGTAAGACCATTCTTTCTGACGTTGGCAAATTCCATTACATGAGTCTTCTTAACTGTACCCTTCTTAGTAACCATGAAGAGGTTCTTCTCATCACTGTATTCCTTAATCGGAATAGTAGCTGTGATCTTTTCATCAGGAGCAAGCTGCAGCAGGTTAACTATAGCTGTTCCTCTTGATGTTCTTGAAGCCTCAGGTATCTGATAAGCCTTAAGTCTGTATGCTCTACCCTTATTTGTGAAGAACATAATGTAATTGTGTGTGGTTGTCATTAGAAGGTCTTCCACATAGTCATTTTCGATTGTGGATATTCCCTTTATTCCCTTACCACCACGATTCTGAGAACGGAAATTATCTATGGACATACGCTTGATATATCCAACGTTTGTCATAGCGATAACTGTATTAACATTGGGAATCATGTCCTCAATATCAATATCAGAATCATCATGTCCGATCTGAGTCTTTCTATCATCGCCGTATTTGTCTGCGATTTCTGTAATTTCTTTCTTGATTACTCCAAGAAGTACCTTCTTGTCAGAAAGAATAAGCTTTAATTCTTCAATCTTCTTTAAGAGTTCAGCGTGCTCCTGCTCAAGCTTGTCTCTCTCCAAACCTGTGAGAGTACGAAGACGCATGTCTACGATTGCCTGTGCCTGTGCATCAGAAAGTCCGAATCTCTCCATCAACTGTTCTTTTGCAATCTGAACAGTTTCACTTCCACGGATAATTCTTATTACTTCATCGATATTATCAAGGGCAATAAGTAATCCCTCAACGATATGATTTCTTTCCTCAGCTTTGTTAAGGTCAAACTGAGTTCTTCTTGTTACTACATCCTCCTGGTGAACGATGTAATGGTGAAGCATATCAACAAGTCCAAGAACCTTAGGCTCGTTGTTTACAAGTGAAAGCATAATGATTCCAAAGGAATCCTGAAGCTGTGTATGCTTATAGAGCTTATTGAGCATTACATTTGCATTAACGTCATGTCTAAGCTCTATTACGATTCTCATACCTTCACGGTCTGATTCATCACGAAGAAGAGTAATACCATCAAGCTTTTTAAGCTTTACAAGTTCTGCAATCTTAGTAATAAGATTTGCCTTGTTTACAAGGTAAGGAAGCTCAGTTACTACAATTCTG
This sequence comes from Butyrivibrio sp., assembly GCA_015056655.1. Taxonomy (GTDB): domain Bacteria; phylum Bacillota; class Clostridia; order Lachnospirales; family Lachnospiraceae; genus Butyrivibrio. Next base: position 20,948 of record SVFV01000017.1, on the reverse strand, counting down.
CTCTTACCATTTGGCATTGTTTCAATGTCAGTAACGGCGCGGCAGATAACTTTTCCTCTACCTGTTCTGTAAGCTTCTTCTGCTCCTCTTGTTCCAAGGATAATACCACCTGTAGGGAAGTCAGGAGCCTTAACTATGGGAAGAAGTTCCTCAATATCAGTATCTCTGTCCTCAAGAACCTTGTTATCAATCATCTTTGTTACAGCACTGATGACTTCTCTAAGGTTGTGAGGAGGTATGTTTGTTGCCATACCTACAGCAATACCAGTTGTTCCATTTACAAGAAGATTAGGAAATCTTGAAGGAAGAACTGAGGGTTCTTTTTCTGTTTCATCAAAGTTAGGTACGAAATCAACTGTATTTTTGTTGATATCAGCTGTCATCTCCATTGAAATCTTGGAAAGACGAGCCTCTGTATATCGCATAGCAGCCGGTGAATCACCATCTACTGAACCAAAGTTACCATGTCCATCAACAAGACAGTATCTCATAGACCAGGGCTGAGCCATATTTACGAGTGATCCGTAAATTGAACTATCACCATGAGGGTGATATTTACCCATTGTATCACCGACGATACGAGCGCACTTACGATGCGGCTTATCAGGACCGTTGTTGAGCTCTATCATAGAATAAAGCACACGTCTCTGAACCGGCTTAAGTCCGTCTCTTACGTCAGGAATTGCTCTGGAAGCGATAACACTCATAGCATAATCTATGTAGTCTGCTTCCATGGTCTTCTGAAGATCAACCTCTTTAATTCGATCAGTTGTTACCTGATCAAACACATCATCGGCAAGCTCTTCACCGTTTTGATTATTATTATTGTTGTCAGCCATTTTTTACCTCTTAGTTTTTTGGATATTTTAAATACTTATGTTTTTAATATTTTTAAATATCCAGGTTTTTAACAAACTTAGCGTTTTTCTCAATGAATTCTCTTCTGGGTTCAACCTTATCACCCATAAGAGTAGTAAATGTAACGTCTACATCAGATTCAGCTTCTTCATCCATGTTTACACGAAAAAGAACTCTTCTGTCAGGATCCATTGTTGTCTCCCAAAGCTGCTCGGGATCCATCTCTCCAAGACCCTTGTAACGCTGGATTTTATTGTTCTGATCACGTCCAACATCATTAAGAATCTTATTAAGTTCATCATCACTGTATGCGTACCAGACCTTTTTGTTCTTCTCAAGCTTGTAAAGTGGAGGCTGAGCAAGATAAACATGTCCTGTTTTGATAAGCTCAGGCATAAATCTGTAAAGGAATGTAAGCATAAGTGTAGCAATATGAGCACCATCTACGTCGGCATCGGTCATGATAATGATTTTGTCATAGCGAAGCTTTTTGATATCAAAGTCTTCGTGAATACCTGTACCGAAAGCTGTTATCATAGCTCTGATTTCAGCATTGTCATAAATTCTGTCTCTTCTGGCCTTTTCAACGTTAAGGATTTTTCCTCTAAGAGGAAGGATAGCCTGTGTAGCACGTGATCTTGCAGTCTTTGCAGAACCACCGGCGGAATCTCCCTCAACGATAAAGATTTCACAGTTCTTAGGATCCTTATCAGAACAATCTGCAAGTTTTCCAGGAAGTCCCATTCCATCAAGAGCAGATTTTCTACGTGTAAGGTCTCTTGCCTTTCTTGCAGCGTCTCTGGCGTGCTGGGCAAGAATAGCTTTCTCAAGAATTACCTTAGCAACAGCAGGATTCTGTTCAAGGAAATATGTAAGCTGCTCAGAAACTATTGAGTTAACAGCTCCTCTTGCTTCACTGTTACCAAGCTTCTGCTTTGTCTGTCCTTCAAACTGAGGATCCTCAATCTTTACACTGATGATAGATGTAAGTCCTTCACGGATATCATCACCTGTGAGGTTTTCCTCATTGTCCTTAAGCATCTTCTTTTCTCTTGCATAGTCATTGAATGTCTTTGTAAGAGCTGCTTTAAATCCCTCGAGGTGTGTACCACCTTCAGGAGTATTAATGTTATTTACGAATGTATATGTGCTTTCGTTGAAGGAATCGTTGTGCTGAAGTGATACTTCAACCTGAACGTTATTCTTGTTTCCTTCAAAGTACATGATCTGATCATAGAGAACAGTCTTGCTCTTGTTGAGGTACTGAACAAATTCCTTAATACCACCTTCGTAGTGGAAATTCTGTTCAATGATTTCCTCGCCTTCTTCTACTCTGTAGTCTCTTAGAGTAATTCTAAGACCCTTTGTAAGGAAGGCCATTTCTCTAAGACGCTTCTTTAAAACGTCATAATCAAAAATAGTTGTCTCTTTGAAAATAAGGGCATCGGGCTTAAATGATACCTTTGTTCCAGAATGAACTACTTCTGTTGTTCCAACTTCTTTAAGAGGATAGCAAACCTTTCCTCTCTCATAGCGCTGCTGATAAATTTTACCTTCACGAACAACCTGTACTTCAAGCCACTCAGAAAGAGCGTTAACAACTGAAGCACCAACTCCATGAAGTCCACCGGATACCTTGTATCCTCCACCGCCGAACTTTCCACCGGCATGAAGAATTGTAAATACAACCTCAACTCCGGTAAGTCCAGACTTATGGTTTACATCAACAGGAATACCACGACCATTGTCCATTACAGTTATGGTATTATCTGCATTTATGTTTACCTCAATATGATCACAGAATCCTGCAAGTGCTTCATCAACAGAGTTATCAACTATCTCATAAACAAGGTGATGAAGTCCTCTGGCTGCTGTTGTACCGATGTACATACCTGGTCTTTTACGAACAGCTTCAAGTCCTTCCAAAATCTGTATTTGATCGGCACCGTAATTGTTTTCTACGTTACTCATTATTTCTACTCCGTTCTGTTCCTCAAATTGCGAGGTTCTTTTGTGGTTATTCTTAGTCTTCGTCAGGTATACTTCCGTTAACTACTCTGAAAACCTTATCTATCTCAAATCGGTTATTCACGAATTCATCAAGACCAGTACAGGTTATGATTGTCTGAATATCACCGATTGTGTTCAAAAGGTAATTTTGTCTGTTACTATCAAGCTCTGACAAAACATCATCAAGCAGTAAAACTGGATTTTCTTTCTTAGACCTTTTTACTATCTCTATCTCTGAAAGCTTTAGTGACAAAGAAGCAGTTCTTTGCTGACCCTGGGAGCCATACTTTCTAATGTCGATAGATTCTCTGTTTTGAAGGCTTTCACTCTTTACATTAAATGAAAAGTCATCCTTATGTGGTCCGACAGTTGTCTGCTTTAAATATATATCCTTCTGTCTTGATGCTTTTAGCTTTTGTTCAAATTCATCCACAGTCACATTGGGCTCATAGAAAATTTCAAGCTTTTCTCTTCCGCCTGTGAGTTTTTCATGGATGGGACCAATTATTTCACAAAGATCCTTGATGAATTTTTCTCTGGCCTTAATTATTACTGAGCCATACTCAATAAGCTGAGCATCCTGAACATCTAAAAGAACCTTCGTCTCCGGATGATCAAATATATCCTTAAGCACCTTGTTTCTTTCAGAAACAAGCTTGTTGTACTTTGAAAGGTTCTCTAAATAAATTTGATCCAGTTGACAGAGTTCCATGTCCATGAATCTGCGTCTTTCAACCGGACCATCTTTAATAATGCTTAGATCTTCTGGTGAAAAAAATACTACATTACATCTGCCAACAAGGTCAGAAGCTTTTCTAATTTTCTGTCCGTCAATTGCTATTCCTTTGGATTTACTTTTTCTAAGATGCATATCAACGCGATATTCTGCTCCATCTCTTTCTATGATGGTTCTGATATGACTCTCTTCTTTTCCAAAGGATATTATCTCTTTATCCTTGCTGCCCTTATGTGACTTGGTAGTAGCAGCCAGGTAAATTGCTTCGAGAATGTTAGTTTTTCCCTGAGCATTGTCACCGTAAAGTATATTGGTTCCACTACTGAATTCTATTTTTAAATTGTCGTAATTTCTAAAATCTGCTAATTCTAATGATTTTATTATCATTTTGATATTTTTACCTGAACGCCATCATACTCAAAGACATCACCGTCATAGAGCTTGCGTCCTCTTCTTGTTTCTACTTCACCGTTTACCTTAACAAGTCCATCCTGAATATCCATCTTTGCGTCTACTCCGGATTCTTCAAGGCCGGCTTTTTTCATGGCTTGTCCGAGTTTAATAAACTCTTCGCCTTCTCTTAAACTTATATTTTCCATTTTTTTAGCTCACTGTTGTAAAGTTGATAGGAAGAACAAGATAAATATAATTGGAATCCTTATCTCTGATGAAGCAAGGAGCCTTAGGATTTACCATGTAAATATCAATGTTATCATCCTCAATTGCTCTAAGTGCATCAATAAGGAACTTAGGATTGAATCCAATGATAATGTCCTTACCCTGTTTTTCAATTTCTATTTCTTCATCCATACTTCCGATAGTGGAATTGATCTTAAGTTCCATCTTCTCATCATTTATGGAAATAATTACAGGCTTTTTATCTCCTTCTTTTACAAGAAGAGTTGCTCTGTCTATACAATCAAGCATCTCTTTTCTGGAGATAGTCATCTTAGTCTCGTAATCACTTGAAAGCATCTGATCAATGTTGAAATATTCACCCTCAAGGAGTCTTGATACAACTATTGTCTTATCAAATTCAAATAATATGTGCTTATCAGTAAAGAAAATATCTACATTGTTCTCAGTGCTGTCACTGATGATCTTACTGATATCAGATAAAGTCTTGCCAGGTACAACTACCTTTCTTGAACCATAAGACTTTTGAAGCTTAACCTTACGAATAGAGATACGGTGACCATCAAGAGAAACCAGCTTCAAAGTATCCTGGTTTATCTCAAAGAGCTCACCACCCATCATCTTATTAGCATCATTCTCTGAAATAGAGAAAATAGTCTGCTGAATTACATTCTTAAGTGTGTACTGAGAAATAGAAATTCCATCTATCTTCTCAATGCTGGGTAAATAGGTAAAGTCATCTGCATTTCTTCCAACAATACCAAACTTAGCCTTTTCACAGCTAATTGAAACTTTACCACTCTGATCAGATTCAATAGTAACGTCGCTGTCAGGAAGTTTACGAATAATATCAAAGAATATCTTGGCATCAATAGCTATATAGCCTCTCTCCAAAATATTACCATCAACCTCTGTCTGAATACCAAGCTCCATATCATTAGCGATGAACTTGATTATACCTTCTGTAGCATCAATGAGAATACATTCTAATATAGACATTGTTGTTTTGTTCGGTACAGCTTTTGAAACAATCTGAAGTCCTGTTATTAGGTTTGACTTCGAACAAACAAATTTCATTCTTAAGAAACTCCCTTCGACATCGTATGTATATATAATTAATTAATAAAATAATATTATACTTAGTAATAGGTGTTGATATGTGGAAATCCTTATCCATTATACAATTTATCTGCCCTTTTTACAAATTTTTAATAGTTGATAAATAAAAATTTAATGTTACAAACTTTAAACTTAACCACAAGCCAAATTTTGCGATTTAAAGCTATAAAAAAGTTTTCCACGTCAAAATGAATTTATAAACAAAGTATAAACTAATTATAAACAAACTTATCCACATATTTTATAAATTGTTTTTGTGAATAAAAAAGATTACATAATAAATGGCAGGCATTAAATGAACTTTAAAGCCTGCCAGATCATTAAATCATCATTATGAAGGATTAAGCTTCTTATTAATAATATCTATAGTTCTTGAGACATCATTATCTCCATTAAGAAGATCCTTTATTTTGTTTACACCACTTATTACTGTTGTATGGTCTTTCTTTCCAAGTGCTCTTCCGATTTCTTCAAGAGGAGCATCTGTGTATTCCCTTGCAAGATACATGATGATCTGTCTTGGAAGTACTATCTCTTTGTTTCTCTTCTTGGAAGAAATATCTTCCTGCTTGATTCCGTACTGTTCGCAAACTGTACTTATTATAAGAGGAATTGTTATTACCTTTGATTCATCCGGTGTAACAATATCCTTAAGAGCTTCCTTAGCATCTTCAATAGTAATTTCTTCTAATGAATTAAGTCTTGAGAAAGCGATTATCTTATTATAAGCACCTTCAAGCTCTCGGATGTTTGATTTAATATTTGTAGCAATGTATTCAAAGACTTCATCGTTTATATGCTGAAGATTTGTCTCAGAGTTTTTCTTCAGGATGGCCATACGTGTTTCGTAGTCAGGAGCCTGAATATCTGATATAAGACCCATCTCGAATCTTGAACGGAATCTCTCTTCAAGGGTTTCCATTTCCTTCGGAGGTTTATCAGATGAAAGGATAATCTGTTTACCAGACTGATGAAGTACGTTGAAGGTGTGGAAAAACTCTTCCTGTGTACTTTCCTTTCCTATAATAAACTGAACATCATCTACCATGAGAACATCAACAGTTCTGTATTTATCACGAAGTCTGCTCATGGTCTCAGCTTTACCACTTCTGATAGATTCAATAACTTCATTAGTAAACTGCTCAGAAGTTACATATAAAACCTTGGATCCAGGATTATTCTCAATAATGAAATGACCTATTGCATGCATAAGGTGAGTCTTACCAAGTCCGGGTCCTCCATAAAGAAAGAGAGGATTGTAGGCTTCACCAGGTGACTCTGCAACAGCAAGAGATGCATTGTGAGCAAAACGGTTATTACCACCTACGACATAAGTATCAAATCTATATTTAGGATTTAGATTTGAAAACTCGTAGTTATTTGAATTATTTTCCTGCTCCTCATCATTTTTTGAATGAGTTTCTTCATTATTAATAGTAACGTCTTTTTCTAATAAAAATTTGATGTTCACATTCTGATTAAGAAACTCGGAAATTCTAACTGTGAAGAACATTAAATATTTCTTTTCAATATAATTAAGAGCATTACTATCATCAAAAGGAATCAAAATGATAACTGTATCATTTTCATATTTATATAAGGTAAGAGGTTTAACCCAGGTATCAAAGGATATTGTAGTCATATCCAGATCCTTGCGAACCTCATCTTTGATGACATCCCAGTTCTCCCTTAGTTTGTTAGTTATTTCAGTGTCTTTTTCCATATCTTTCTCCCAATATAATTTAGAAATTTATTTTATAATATGGGGATAAGAATTTCAAACGAGCAGAAATTGTGGATAACTTTTAAAAAAAATTTTTTTATTTTTTTTGTCAAAACTATCTAAGTGGGAAAAGTGGAAAACTATGTGAAAATAAATCACACTTCAAACCCCACATAAATACTGGATTAATAAGATTATAAACAAAACTATTCAAACATGTTTTCCACATTATATCCACAAAATGTGGATAAGATTTTTAAATTTACAGATAATAACAACTTATCCACAAAATCAACATTTTGGTGTGGATAACTTTTTTATGCACCATATATTGATTAAGAAATAATTAATTTTTTTTGCAAGTTATCCACATTTTTTTTTGAACTTGACTGGGTTTACTATTTATCATATAATAACATCGATTTTTTCTGATAAGCAGAACACTTAGTGAGGTTTTTACCGAACTTTGCATACATTATTGAGAAGGAGGTGTATTTCGACTATGAAGAGAACTTATCAGCCGCATAAGCTTCAGAGAGCTCGTGTTCACGGCTTTAGAGCAAGAATGAGCAGCAACGGAGGCAGAAAAGTACTTGCTGCAAGAAGACTTAAGGGTAGAAAGAGAATATCTGCATAATAGGGCCACATGCCTTGTGGTCTTTTGCGCGAATGTGCTGAATGCATATTCGCGTATTTCTTTATTAGAAAATTTATATGAATCATACAGAATCGTTAAAAAAGACAACTGATTTCCATAAAGTTTATAAAACAGGTACTAGTTTTGCGGACAAAAATATTGTCCTTTATATCAGAAAAAATGATCTTACAATAAACAGACTTGGAATTTCAGTAAGTAAAAAAGTAGGGAACAGTATTGTAAGGCACAGATTTGCAAGACTTGTTCGAGAAGTATACCGACTACACGAAAATATATTTAATAGTGGTTTAGATATAGTAGTCGTGGCCAGAAGCTGTGCTAAGGATGCGGGGTATTTTGATATTGAAAAGTCATTCTTATATCTGGCTGGAAAGTCTCATCTAAGGAAAAATGATGAGGTGACATATGAAGAAAATACTGATATATCTGATTAAATTTTATCAAAAGTATGTTTCTCCTATGAAGAGAACAAAATGTCCGTATATACCAACATGTTCACAATACGGATTAGAGGCGATTGAAAAATACGGAGCTTTTAAAGGTAGTCTATTAGCCGCATGGCGAATTCTTAGATGCAATCCTTTTTCAAGCGGGGGTTATGATCCTGTTCCGTAAAAACGGAGGATAGGTTTTGAATTTAATAGCATTAACACAATATCAAGGGAAGATTGTAGGTCCTATTGCCTGGCTTCTTGGTCATATCATGAACTGGATTTTCATTGTTCTTGATAAGATTGGAATTCCCAGTACCGGACTTGCTATCATTTTATTTACATTTTTCATGTATATGCTTTTGCTGCCTCTTACTTATAAGCAGCAGAAGTTTTCTAAGCTTCAGGCAAAGATGAATCCTGAGCTTCAGGCTATTCAGGCAAAATACAAGGGCAAGAAGGATAATGATTCCATGCTTGCTCAGCAGGAAGAGATTAAAGCTCTTTATGCTAAATATGGAGTATCACAGACAGGTAGCTGCGTACAGCTTCTTATTCAGTTCCCTGTAATGATTGCTCTTTACAGAGTTATCTACTCAATGCCTGCTTATGTTACACAGGTAAAAGAAGCATTTTATCCACTTGTATCTAACTTAAGAGAGACTGCTGGTGCAAGCGAATTCATTCAGACTCTTTCAAGTGCAAACCAGTATAGCAAACAGTTTAGTAGTGAAGCTTTCACTTCTGGTGATGCCACATACATCGAGAATACTTTCATTGATGTACTTAACAAAGCTTCATCAGCTGACTGGAGTGCTTTAACTGAGAAATTTACAAGTATTGGTGATTCTATTACTAAGACTCATGACTTACTTAATCAGTATAATAGTTTTCTTGGTCTTAACATTGCTGATTCACCTTCTTATATGTTTAAGACTGCATTTGCTGATAAATCATTTATCATGTTTATCGCAGCTCTTTCAATTCCTGTATTAGCTGGTTTTACAAACTGGATTAACATGAAGCTTATGCCTCAGGCAGCTCCTACATCAAATGACCCTAACGATCAGGCGGCTCAGATGGCTAATTCTATGAAGACCATGAATATGATGATGCCTGTAATGTCACTTGTATTTACATTTACATTACCTGCAGGTCTTGGTCTTTACTGGATTGCCGGTGCTGTATTCAGAATTTTCCAGCAGATCATTATCAACAAGCACATCGATAGTATTGATATTGATGCTGAGATTGAGAAGAACACTGAGAAATATAAGAAAAAACTTGAGGCTCAGAAGGAAACACCTCAGATGAACAGATATGCTAACATGAACACAAGATCTGTTTCATCAATTGGTTCAACACTTACTGAGGCGGAGAAGGAAGCTGGTATTAAAAAGGCTAATGATATTTATGCAAAGGGAAACATAAATAAGAAGAGTCTTCTTGCCAGAGCTAATATGGTAAAAGAGTTTGATAATAACAACAACTAATAGGGGGATTACAAATGGATTACATTGAAATATCGGCTAAAACAGTCGATGATTGCATTACAGATGCTTGTGAGCAATTTACAGTAACCAGTGACAAGCTTGATTATGAAGTTATTTCCGAAGGATCTACAGGTTTTTTGGGACTTAAGGTAAAGCCTGCAGTAATCAGAGTAAAGATTAAATCTGATGAGAGCGAAGCTGTTCAGGAAGAGAAGACAATTTCTTTAGAAGAACAGATTGATAAAAAGCTTCAGGAAAAGGAACAGAAGAAATCTTCTAAAAAGGAATCAGCTCCTAAGAAGGAAGAAAAAGTTGAAGAAGCTGCTCCTGTTGAAGAAGTAAAAGAAGTTTCTTATGTTTATGATCACGAGTTCATAAACAGAGCAAAGGAATTCTCAGCAAATGTATTTGGCGCAATGAACATGAAGGTAGATGTTGATGCTAAATACAATGAGACAGATAAAGTTCTTGAAGTTGAATTATCTGGTGATGAGATGGGTGTTCTTATCGGTAAGAGAGGACAGACTCTTGATTCTTTGCAGTATCTGATTTCTCTTGTTGTTAACAGAGGAAGTGAAGATTACATTCATGTAAAGGTTGATACAGAGAACTACAGAAATCGTAGAAAAGCTACTCTTGAAAACCTTGCAAAGAATATTGCATATAAGGTTCGTAAGAACAGACAGGCTGTTTCACTTGAGCCTATGAATCCTTATGAGAGAAGAATTATTCATTCAGCACTTCAGTCAGACAAATATGTGACAACACATAGTGAAGGTGAAGAGCCCTTCCGCAGAGTAGTTGTAACACTTAAAAAGTAATTTCTTTAAAAGGGCTGTCATTGATTTATTGAATTATGTTTACTGATGTAAGTCATACTATTCAAAAATCTTTGACAGTCTATTTTTAACTATGAGGATATATTCCTATGATTTTCAAGGATGACACAATTTGTGCAATAGCAACTTCCATGATGGATGCTGGAATTGGTATCATCAGAGTTAGTGGAGAGAATGCTATTGATTATGTGGATAAACTTTATGTTAATCCATCTGGAAAACATACTCTTAAAAACTATGAGACCCATACTATAAATTATGGGTTTATTGTTGATGAAAAAGAAAACAAAATTGATGAAGTTATGGTCTCAATTATGAGGGGACCTAAGAGTTATACCAGAGAGGATGTTGTGGAAATCAACTCCCATGGTGGAAGACTCATTATGGAGACTATCATCAATTTACTTATAAATATCGGATGTAGAATTGCTGAACCCGGCGAGTTTACAAAGAGAGCCTTTTTGAATGGTCGAATTGATCTGACAAAAGCTGAAGCAATCATGGATCTGATTCATGCGAAGAATGAGTTTTCAATGAAGAACTCTGAACTTCAGCTTAGTGGAGAACTTTTTAATAAGATTGATTCAATAAGAAAAGAAGTTTTATATGAAATGGCTTTTATTGAATCTGCAATAGATGATCCTGAGAATTATGATCTTGATGGATATCCGGACAGACTTAATGAGAAAAATAATTCCTGGCTTTCAAAAATTCAGAAGCTTATAAAAAATGCTGATGAAGGTATGATCAGAAAAGATGGAATAAAAACTGTAATTATTGGAAAACCTAATGCTGGTAAATCTTCACTGCTTAATAAACTTGCAGGTGAGGAGAGAGCAATAGTTACTGACATTGAAGGTACCACCAGAGATATTATTGAAGAGAGTATAAATCTTGGAAATATTATTTTGCATGTAATCGATACAGCCGGTATCCGAGATACAGAAGATAAGATAGAACAGATTGGTGTTGAAAAGGCTGTTAAGTCTGCTGACACTGCTGACCTTATTTTGTACATCATTGATTCTACTGATGATGAGATTTCTAATGATGACAGAATCAAAAACATAATTGATAACAACCATGTAATTGTCCTTCTAAATAAAAATGATAAGAGTGACAGTATAAACATTACAGCAGAAGATATCCACAAAATATATGGTGATGATATTCAGGTTGTTAAAACATCCATGGTTGATGAGGATGGAATTGATGAACTTAAGAAAATAATTTCTGATATGTTCCTTAATGGAGATATTCTTCCTAAAGAAGAAATGTATGTAACAAACTTAAGACAAAAAGAAGCCTTGATTCATGTTGAGGAAAGTCTTAAAAAAGTTCAGCTTAGTATTGAAGAAGAAATGTCAGAAGACTTTTTCTCAATTGATCTTATGAATGCATATACATATCTTGGTGAAATAATAGGACAGGAAGTTGATGAAGATCTGGTTGAAGAGATTTTCTCAAAATTCTGTATGGGTAAGTGATTGGAGAATTTGATGGTAGTTGATAATTTTGATGTGATTGTTATAGGTGGAGGTCATGCAGGTTGTGAAGCCGGACTTGCAGCAGCTAGACTTGGACTTAAGACAATTGTTTTTACTTTAAGTATAGATAATATTGCATTCATGCCTTGTAATCCACATATTGGTGGATCATCAAAGGGACATCTTGTTAGAGAGATAGATGCACTTGGTGGAGAGATGGGAAAAAATATAGATAAGACCTATCTCCAGTCAAAGATGCTCAATAAATCCAAGGGTCCTGCTATTCATTCTCTTAGAGCTCAGGCTGATAAGGCTGAGTATTCAAAGTCAATGAAGATGATAATGCAGGCTCAGGAAAACCTTACTATAAAACAGGCTGAGATTTCTGAAATTCTTTTTGAAGAATTAGAAAGTGGAGATGAGCTTTTAAAGGAAGGCTATGAGAGAAAAGTTAAAGGTGTAAAAACTGTAACTGGTTTAGAGTATTTAGGAAAAACTATTATTCTTTGTACTGGAACTTATCTTAAATCCAGATGTCTTTGTGGAGAATCAATTTCTTACACTGGACCTAACGGACTTCAGCCATCCAACCTTTTATCTGAATCACTTATAAAGGGTGGAGTAGAACTTAGAAGATTTAAAACTGGAACACCTGCCAGAATGGATGGAAATACAATCGACTATTCCAAGATGGAAATTCAGACAGGTGATACTCCTGTTGTTCCTTTTTCTTTTGATACTAATCCTGATGATATTCAGAAGGAACAGCATTATTGTTACCTTACATATACAAACGAAAAGACACATGAAATAATACGAAATAACATAGATAGATCACCAATCTATGCTGGAGTAATTGAAGGTATTGGACCCAGATATTGTCCTTCAATAGAAGATAAGGTTGTAAAGTTCCCTGATAAAATCAGACATCAGGTTTTTGTTGAGCCAGAAGGTACTCACACAAATGAAATGTATATTGATGGAATGTCTTCTTCTATGCCAGAGGATGTTCAGATTCAGATGTACAGATCAGTACCTGGATTAGAAAATTGTGTAATCGTTAAAAATGCATACGCTATTGAATATGATTGCTTATGCTCTGGTCAGCTTTATCCTACTCTCGAGATTAAAAAAGTAAGAGGACTTTTCAGTGCAGGTCAGTTTAATGGAAGTAGTGGCTATGAAGAAGCTGCAGCTCAGGGACTTTATGCAAGTATAAATGCATGCATGCAGATTCTTGGAAAACCTTATCTTTCAATCGACAGATCAGAAGGATATATTGGTGTACTGGTTGATGACCTTGTTACAAAAGATAATCTTGAACCTTATAGAATGATGACTTCAAGAGCTGAGTATAGATTACTTTTAAGACAGGATAATGCCGACATCAGACTTCGCAAAAAAGGATATGAGGTTGGACTTATATCTGAAGAAAAATACCAGGCACTTCTTCTTAAAGAAAAACAGATAGAAGAAGAGACCGAGAGAATTAAAAATGTGAAACTTGGAGCTAATTCAAATGTTCAGAAGTTTATGGATGAACATAATTCTCCAAGATTAAAAACAGCTGTATCTCTTGCTGAACTTATCTGCAGACCCGAACTTGATTATGAATTATTAAAAGAACTTGATCCAGATAGACCAACCTTATCTAAGGAAGTAATCGAACAGGTTGAAATCAATGTTAAGTATGAAGGCTATATTGAGAGACAGCAGAGACAGGTGGATAAATTCAGAAAGACTGAAAAGAAAATTATTCCACCTGAAATAGATTATGATGATGTAATAAGTCTTCGACTTGAAGCAAGACAGAACCTTAAAAAGTTCAGACCGAAAAATGTTGGACAGGCATCTCGAATTAGTGGAGTTAATCCCGCTGATATTTCTGTATTACTTGTTTACCTTGAAAATTATAACAGACAAAAGTAATTTCTCCTGGAGGATTATAAGTGACACATAATTACGAATCTATGTTAAAAGATTTTAAATCTTTTGAAATAGAACTAACTGATAAGCAGATAGAACAGCTCGACAAATATTATGAGTTATTAGTTGATTGGAATAATAAAATGAATCTTACAGCTATAACAGATTTTGATGAAGTATGTAAGCTTCATTTTACTGATAGTGTTTCATCAGCTCAGTTTTTTGATTTTACAAAAGACAACTTATCTTTAATTGATATAGGAACAGGTGCTGGATTTCCTGGTATTGTTTTGAAGATAGTTTTTCCTAAGCTTAATGTTACATTACTTGATTCCTTACAAAAGAGAATTGGATTTTTGAATCATGTTATAGATGAACTTTCATTAAATGATGAAGGTAGTATAACTACGGTTCATGGAAGAGCAGAAGATTTTTCTGATTCTAAAAATGGAGAGCTTAGAGAAAAATTTGATATAGCTGTTTCAAGAGCAGTTGCCAGATTTTCAACTCTCTGTGAGTATTGTCTTCCATATATAAGAGTCGGCGGATCGTTCCTTTCTTATAAAGGGGACAAAGCTTCCGAAGAAGTTGCTGAAGCAAATAGTGCAATATTCCTTTTAGGTGGAAAGTTAAATTCAGTTAATGAGTTCACTCTTCCTGATAGTGATATTCAGAGAGCTATTTGTATTATTAATAAGACTCAACCTACTTCATCTAAATATCCTCGTAAGGCTGGAACTCCTCAGAAGAGTCCTTTATAAAAAATATAATTTGTTTCACGTGAAACATTACAATTTGAAAAATATTTTTTACCACAAATTGTTTCACGTGAAACATCGAAACCCAATATATAGTTATTTTAATCCGTGAAACATTAATATCACTTGATTTGAATGAATAATTTAAACAATTTGCCAAGAGATATTTATTTTATTTGTGATATAATACGTAATTGAGCTAAAAAATAAAGAGGGAGAGATGAAATGGGAAGAGCAATAGCAATTGCAAATCAAAAAGGTGGCGTTGGAAAAACTACCACATCTATAAATCTTTCTGCTACTCTTGCAGAAAAAGGTAAGAAAGTTTTAGTTATAGATACAGATCCCCAGGGAAATACAACCAGTGGATTTGGTCTCAATAAGAATCAGATGGAAAATACAATTTATGAATTACTCATCGGAGAGTGTGAAGTAGAAGAAGCACTTTATAAAGATGTTGTTGATGGAGTAGATATTATTCCTTCTAATGTAAATCTTGCTGCTGTTGAAATTGAACTTATTGATATGGAGCATAAGGAATATATTCTTAAGAATGCAGTTGAGAGTATTAGAAATAATTATGACTTCATTATTATTGATTGTCCTCCTTCACTTAGTATGCTGACAATTAATGCTATGACTACAGCTAATACTGTTCTTGTTCCTATTCAGTGTGAGTACTATGCACTTGAAGGACTTAGTCAGTTAGTACATACAGTTAACCTTGTAAAAGAGAGACTGAACAATGACCTGGAGATGGAAGGTGTCATATTTACAATGTATGATTCCAGAACAAATCTTTCAATGCAGGTTGTTGAGAATGTAAAAGATCACATAAACGAGAATGTTTATAAGACAATCATTCCAAGAAATATAAGATTAGCAGAAGCTCCCAGTTATGGTCTTCCAATCAACTTATATGATTCCAAATCTTCCGGTGCAGAAGCATATAGATTACTTGCAGATGAAGTAATCGGAAGAAAATTCTGATAAAATAGTAAATACAATAATTAGTGTTTCACGTGAAACATAATACTAAATATAGAAAGAGGAAATTATGGCACCGAAAAATGCAAAAAGGGGATTAGGAAAAGGACTTGATGCATTGATTGCTCCGGCACCTGCTGCTTCCAAAAGTGGAAAGACAACAGATGTACCTGAAGAGGGTCAGGTATCAATAGTAAATATTACAAAGGTTGAACCTAACAGAGATCAGCCTAGAAAAACTTTTGATGAGGATAAGCTTATTGAACTTTCAGAATCAATTAAGCAGCATGGAATTATAAATCCTCTCATTGTTCAGGATAGAAAAGATCACTATGAAATCATCGGTGGTGAGAGAAGATGGAGAGCAGCAAAAAAGGCTGGACTTAAAGAAGTTCCGGTTATCATCAAAAATCTTACTGAGGAAGAAATCGCTGAGTACGCTCTTATCGATAACATCCAGAGAGATGATCTCAATCCTATTGATGAAGCACTTGCTTTCAAAAAACTTATTGATGATTTTGGATATACACAGGATGTAGTCGCTGAGAAAGTTTCTAAGAGCCGAGTAGCAATTACCAACTCACTTCGTCTTCTTAAACTTTGTGAAGAAGTTAGACAGATGGTAATTGATGGTAAACTTAGTACCGGACATGCAAGAGCTATTATCTCAATCGAGAATCCTGAGGAACAGCTTCAGATTGCTGAGCAGATTTTCGATGAGAAGATGAGCGTTAGAGATACTGAGAAGCTTGTTAAAAATCTTGGTAAACCTTCCAAGAAAAAGAACAAGGTTCAGAAAAATGAAAGTGTTGAATCAGCTTACAGAGAATTAGAAGAGAAATGCAAGCAGGCTATCGGCACTAAGGTAGAGATAGTATCCAAGGGTGATGGCACTGGTAAAATCGAAATCGAATTTTACAGTACAGATGATCTTGAGAAAATCACCGAAAGATTATATAGATAAAAAAGACTTGTGGGGAGCTCTTAAATGAATAGTAACTTATTTAACAGTTTGGGATTGAACATTGACATTGCATATATTATTATCTGCCTAGTACTTATCATCCTGATAATGATAGTTATGCTGATTCTTCAGAACAAAAAAATCAAGGCAATCAAAGCACAGATTGCAAAGTTCATGAAGGGTAAAGACGCAGCATCACTTGAGGATGAGATAGTAGCACTTTTTGAAGATAATAAGTTTATCAAAATCGAAACAGAAAAGAATCGTAAAAACATCAATGACTTATACAATCGCCTGGCATTTTGCTTTCAGAAGATTGGTATAGTAAAATATGATGCATTCAACCAGATGGGTGGTCAGCTTAGTTATTCACTTGCACTTCTGGATGAAGACAATAACGGATTCATTTTGAATTCAGTGCATAGTTCCGATGGTAACTACACATATTCAAAAGAAATAAAAAATGGATTATGCAATCTTGAGCTTGGTGATGAGGAGCAGCAGGCACTTGATAAAGCAATAAATTATCTTAATTAAATTAAAGGGGATGAGAAAATGATTGATATCAGATTTCTAAGAGAAAATCCGGACGTAGTAAAAGAAAACATTAAGAAAAAATTCCAGGACGAGAAGCTTCCACTTGTTGATGAAGTAATCGAGCTTGATAACGAGAGAAGATCTAATCAGCAGGAAGCTGATGAGCTTCGTGCAAACAGAAATAAGATTTCAAAAGAAATCGGTATGCTCATGGGTCAGGGCAAAAAGGAAGAAGCTGAAGCTAAGAAGGCAGAAGTAGCAGCTTTTGCTAAGCGCCTTGAAGAGCTTGAGGAGAATCAGAAGGTTGTTGATGAAAAAGTCATGAAGATCATGATGGTTATTCCTCAGATTATTGATGAGACAGTTCCTATTGGTAAAGATGATTCAGAGAACGTTGAAATCCAGAAGTATGGTGATCCTGTAGTTCCTGATTTTGAAATTCCTTATCACACAGATATTATGGAGAGATTCAATGGTGTAGATTTCGAAGCTGCAAGAAGAGTAGCTGGTAACGGCTTCTACTACCTCATGGGTGACATTGCAAGACTTCACTCAGCAGTTATCTCTTATGCAAGAGACTTCATGATTGACAGAGGATTTACATATTGCATTCCTCCTTACATGATTCATGGCAATGTTGTTGAAGGTGTTATGAGTTTCCCTGAAATGGAAGCTATGATGTACAAGATTGAGGGCGAGGACCTTTACCTCATCGGTACAAGTGAGCATTCAATGATCGGTAAGTTCAAGGATCAGCAGATCATGGAGGAAGAACTTCCTCAGACTCTTACAAGCTATTCACCTTGTTTCAGAAAAGAGAAAGGTGCTCATGGTATTGAGGAGCGTGGTGTTTACAGAATTCACCAGTTTGAGAAGCAGGAGATGATCGTTGTATGTAAGCCTGAAGAGTCAAAGGCTTGGTATGACAAGCTTTGGCAGAACACAGTAGATCTGTTCCGTTCACTTGATATTCCTGTACGTACTCTTGAGTGCTGCTCAGGAGACCTTGCAGACCTTAAGTGCAAGAGTTGTGACGTAGAAGCATGGTCACCCAGACAGAAGAAGTACTTTGAAGTTGGTAGCTGCTCTAACCTTGGTGATGCTCAGGCTAGAAGACTTAAGATTCGTATCAAGGGTAAGGATGGAAACTACCTTGCTCACACACTTAACAATACAGTAGTTGCTCCGCCTCGTATGCTCATCGCATTCCTTGAGAACAACCTCAATGAGGATGGATCAGTGAATGTACCTGTAGCACTCAGACCTTACATGGGTGGAAAAGAAAAACTTATTCCTGTTAAGTAATGCAATAAATATAATTCCGGAAAGGAGGTGAAATCCATGCATAACTATTTAAGGGCCGTTGGCTTTGAAAACTTAAAATCCAGAGAAGAAATTCAGAACCTTATAGCCATGACTGTTCAGCAGGCAGACTCAAGATCCTATGTAACTAAGGATGGTGAAAAACTCATCGGCGAGTTCTGTAAGGATTTCGCCGACGGAATCGGAATTTGCGTTTGTGGTGAATTCAACGAACAGGATAAATTCTTATACGATTATTACTATCCTTATATCAGAGGAACCAGAGTTACAACTGAGGAAGACATCACAGTTTCTAGACATGCGGCTAACGAATCATACGCCGGAGTCTGCGATGACCTTCGAGTTGGAGTTACTCTAATTTTCTATCTGCAGAACATGATTCCATATATTAAAGTTCAGAATGAGGACCGTTTCCCAATTAAAGGAACAACCCTCACTTTATCTGCACTTTCACTTAATGGAACAATCATGATGCCAATCGCCAAGTCAGACAGCGACAAATCTTTTGCCAAGAAAAGAACAAGAGCAAGAGAAAAGCTTATGAACAAAGCGAGAAAGGGAGATGAGAACGCTATTGAAACATTATCTATGGAAGACATGGATACTTATAGCGTGATTTCCAAGCAGATTAGAACTTCTGACATTTACACAATCATCGATAATTACTTTATGCCCTTCGGAGTAGAGTGCGATCAGTATTCTATCATGGGTGAAATCGAAGATTGCAAGGAAGTAATCAACAAGATAACCGGCCAGACAATAGTAGTCATGACCATCAATTGCAATGAACTTATCTTTGATGTCTGCATAAACAGAAAGGACCTCCTTGGCGAACCTAAACCAGGTAGAAGATTCAAAGGAAATATCTGGATGCAGGGCTTTGTAAATTATCCAGAGCAGTTGAACTGAGCATTTCACTGTGATAAAATATGAAAGTCGCTTGTAGTAGCAAGCTTTTATAGTTGTTCTCGTAGCTCAGCTGGATAGAGCGTCCGCCTCCTAAGCGGAAGGTCGTGTGTTCGAATCACATCGGGAACGTTAAAAGAAACTGGTTTCTAACGAAGTTGGTTTCTTTTTTATATATTATTGTCACCAGATTTACTTAAATTGTCACTCACCTATAAGCATATCCTTCATTTCAGATAACCTTCTCATATCGGTCAGGGAAATAACAATATTATCCTATTACTTGTGATTATTCTTATTAGTATGGCAAGTGTGAAATTGAAAAATATAGCTGTTGTGACATGTATGTAAAATAATATCAGTAAAAAAATGATATAATCAATTGTAGAAAAATAAAGTTCTGCTGTATTATGAGGTATTCCTTATGTGTAATATAGTTACCATTAAAAACAACATAGGAGATTCTTTAGGTGTCGCTGATATCAAGAGGGATATTATAGAGAAAATAATTGAAATAGCTGCCGATTGCAAACTTATAGATACTATATACCTTTTTGGTTCAGCATTAGAAAAGAGATGTACGAAAAGGTCAGACATAGACCTCGCCATTATCAGTAATGTGACAAGGTCAAAGCTTTTTAAGTCTAAAGCTTATGATGACTTTACGACAAAACTTTATCAGATATCTGAAGACCAGGACTACGATATTCTGCAGTTTAATTCACAAGAAGCATTAGACAATAGTAAAGAGTTTGTTGCTAGAGATATACTGACGAAGGGAAGAGTGATATTTAGAAATGTATGATGAATACCTGAGTAAAGCGCTTTCAGACTTAATAGTTGCAAGGCAGGCAATAGATACATATAAGACTAACACTAAGCTTAAAGATATGAAGAATATGGCATCATACCATATTCAGCAGGCTATAGAAAAAGTCCTTAAGTATTCTATATATAATAGCCAAAGCCAGAATGGCAATAAGATACAGGAATTATATACGCATAATCTTGATTTGCTTATAAAGAATTACTGTGTGAAATATGGTATTACTGTTCCGAAGAAGATAGTTAAGAATGCTAAAGAATATACAAGATGGGAAGCTGAAAGTAGGTACTCATTGAATTATTCTATTAGAATTGATTCTATTGTAAGTGCAATGATAGAAACAGAAGACTGGCTTGTGTCACTCAAACCATCGTATAAGAGTAATGTTGCTCATTTTCGTAGTAAATACAAGGTCTGATACGATGGTGAGTGACAAAAGTGAGTGACAAAATTGTGGAGTCTCTGGAATCCGCTTCCTTTCTATATTATAGTGTGAACGTTTTCCTCCTAAGCGGAAGGTCGTGTGTTCGGTCTCCGTTCCACTACGGTCAGCGCTAAACCGATGTCCCCCGGACATCGAGCGCCACATCGGGAACGTTATTTTTTAGAAGCCTTTATGAGGCTTCTTTTTTGTTAGGGTTAACTTCATTATAATTAGTGCGTGCTCAACAATTAATAACCACTGATATTTACTGACTTTGCGGGCAATCCGTGAGATAATAGATGCAAGG
>SVFV01000091.1 GCA_015056655.1 Butyrivibrio sp. | reverse complement strand
TTATTGGGTGAAAGCAATATGCAGTTTAAATGCAGTAACTATGCGGCTTTGTAATTAAGCCGTGAATAATTCAGGATGAATTATATATTTCCCTCTTTTGTTCCCTCGTTATAATCCATATACCTGTATACTGGGCTGATTTAGATGTTTCCGTTTCCTGATAAATAAATGATAAAACAAACCCAGTATCAAATATATGAATAATGGTGCGAATTAAAGAGGTCTATTCTCCGAATTTGCGTAATTTTGGCGTTTCTTCAGACATATTCATTCCAAAACAGCAAATTTGGGCATGTTTCACGATTTCAGTTCAGCTCACCCAGCATTTTCTCTGGATCATCGGCTGCCTTTACCTTATCATTGGCTCTGATAATGATTCCTTCCTCATCAATCAGATAGGTCGTACGCACAACTCCCATTGAAACCTTGCCATAGTTCTTTTTCTCTTTCCAAACGTCGTAGGCCTCAATTACTTTTCGCTCAGGATCTGCAAGAAGTGTGAATGCAAGGCCGTACTTCTCCTCGAACTTCTTGTGAGATGCTACAGTGTCTTTACTTACGCCTAGGACCACTGCTCCCTTCTCAGTGAATTGTGGATATCTCTCTGAGAATCCGCATGCCTGCTTTGTGCAGCCGGAGGTATTGTCCTTTGGATAAAAGTAAAGGATAACCTTCTTTCCTCGGTAATCCTCAAGCTTATGCATCTCTCCGTTCTGATCAGGTAGTTCAAATGATGGTGCCTTAGTTCCTACTTCCAACATGTGTCATCCCTCCTTGAAATTCCGCGAGTATATCGCCCTATCAATCTCAACTATCTATGATAAGTCTAACTATCTATAACAAATAACACTGTCTGCCTGCTGATACTGCTTACCCTCCATAAGTTTGAATGGATGCTGCTTAGCCACACCCCCAAACCAGTTGTAGGGAAGATCATTCTCTGTCTTTCCATCGCAGATTTCCTGCGCTCCCTGCCTCAAGCAGCGCATAAGAGAAATATCATCATAGTCTCTGGCATGTCCATGAAGGATAAAATCCGCCTTATCTTCAAGGAACATCACCTTATCAAGCTCCTTCACAAACTCCTCCATCGGAAGGCAACCATCAAGCTGCATCCACAGATGATGATTTATTGAATCTCCTGTAAAAAGAATTCTATCCTCCTTTAAAAGCAGAAGAATTCCACCCATTGTATGTCCCGGAATGTCATAAACTTCCAGTGTTTTTCCACCAAGATCAATCACATCTCCGCCCTTTATTGGCTTAAATGGTGGCATTGTAGCCCCATACTTTTCACATTCTTCCACGAATTTCGGATCACTTAAAAAACTCTCTGCAAGGTCCAGATCCTTAGGATTCATATATGCTTCATCAAAATATACATTTCCAAAAATATGATCCGGATGGCCATGTGTGTTCACAACAATAATGGGCTTATCAGTGATACTACGAACAACCTTCTTTAAATCATTGTAGCCATTCATGGTGTCAATCACGCACACCTTCTCATCACCAACAACGATATATCCTGTCGCCTCATGCGCCTCGTCCATAAGATACAGATATGGCTTTAGCTGCTTTAAATACAATTCCTTCTCCACTTTTTTCATCCTCCCAATTCAGTAATAATTTCAAGCTACTAGTATATTTTTTCCGGTTTTTCCTCTATCCCATACATATCCATGAACTCCGCAAGGTCAGAATTATCCTTTATCAGCATGACCTCCTCAAAGGCTCCTGTATGAATATCCTGAAATCCGGCAACCTGCTCCCCATTGCAGATACTGGCCTTGATTACAGGCTTCTTACTTTCTTTATCATAAGATTTGTGTTCAGATTTCTTTTTTCCAAAAAACATATCCTACTCCACAGGCTTTTTGCCTATAAGCTTAATAATGTCCTCGTCCTCGGCTTCTTCGTATAGCTCCTTCACATGGTCAAAAATTCTCTGCCATGACTTCACTGGCTTCTCATTATAGGCTGATGTCACAACGTCTCTTCCCCATACAGCTTCCGGCGACATCATGATTGAAACAGCCATTCCATAATCTTCGCCGCGCTTATTCGTCCTTCTCACAAAATCAGTGATCACAAGATACGTCTGCATCTGAAGTCCTGTGATTATTCCGGGAAAGTTTTTAAGTCCGCCCTTTCCAAAGCCGCACTGCTTCTTTAAATCAGTAGAAAGTATCCTCTTCTTAGTATAAAGTGTGTCACCATCTTCGTCCTCTGTAACATAAATATCCATGATGGTCTTTTCCCTGCGGTTTGCAAGTCCGTCCTCCCAGCGAGCATCAAAATCATATCCGCCTCGTCTGTAGTTCACGAAATATGGAAGCCATTCAAGGCTGATAAAACCTGCCTTCTTGTCAAAGAATTTTCCGTAAGCAACCTTTCCGCGCCTTGCGATTATTTCTCGCCACTGCCAGGGATCACGTTCAGTATTCTCTGTCCACCAGTATCTCGGATCAGTCCATTCCTCCACAGAAAAACCAGACACCTCATTTCCAAAAAGTGGCAAAAATCCAATTTCATTTATGTATTCTTCAAGCTCTTCCACTGAATGAATGCAATCCGGATTCCTCCAGTTCACACCATGCATGATCCATTGACCATTTTCTACAGACATAGTAAATTCTCACTTTCTGACTAAAGCCATTCTCGGCTACGATTACCGACATGCTAATGCCCTCATCGCCTCAAAATGCAGTGACATACGCCATTTCATTATAAATCATACCATGCTTTCCGCGCTCTGACTTCATAAGCGAAATCCCTCTTACGCGCATGGATTCGTCTCCAACAATCTCCGGAGTAAAGCCTGACCTTTTCCCTCGATCCGCTTTCCTCACAAGAGTTATATGGGGCAAAAACTTCTTCCTGTCAAAAGGAATATCATTGTCAGAAAGTGCATGTCTTAGGCGCTTCACATAGTTATGAAGGTCCTCATTTTCCTCAATCTCAGCAAAGTACATATCCTTGAAAGGTTTACATTCACTGAGTTTGATTGTAAATGAGCGCAGCGGAACATTTCGCATGATTTCCTCAATACCTTCAGGATCATCATATTCCCCAATAAAAGCCAGTGTCATGTGCATATTTTCTGGCCTGGTGAAATTCCCCCTTACGCCACTTTCCATCAGCTCATCCTGCATCGATGCCAGCGCATCCACCATGTTTTCATCGAAGTTTATTGCTATGAATAATCTCATGTTATGCCCTCATTTTGAAAAAAGAAAAACCGGAGTGCCTGGCTTAACACCTGCAACTCCGGTTGATGATTAAAACAGCTTTCTTCCCAGCCAGATGCAAATGCATGCACCAACTACTGAAACTATGAGGCTTCCGATTAAGCTTGTTGCTGTAAATCCGACAAGTCCGAAAACTGCGCCACCAACGAAAGCACCAAGTACACCAAGAATGATATTTTTCAGTGTTCCTGAATTCTCCTTCATTATCTTACTAGCTATATAGCCAGCGATTGCACCAAGAATAATACTTCCCAAAAGTCCGAATAACATATTTATGCCCTCCAATCTTTTTTCACTAAATATATTGTATCTGATGATATTAGTATATTGCAATCGTAGAAGCCAATATACGCTAATGTCAGCAATATTTGCTAATTCAATTCTCTAATATCGTGAATTAAATCTGAATAAAAATTTCATTTTATACCCGTAAAAAAGTTTTAAAAAAACATTTAAAAAAGGGCTAAAGATTTTTTATAACCCCCTCGATATATCTTTTGAACACAGAAAAGAACATTCAAATGGCCAAGATGAATGAAAGAAAAATAAGAAGAATAAATGGAGGTTTCTCTTATGTATATGTACGAACTGTTTCTTTCAAATGATGTAGAAGGCAAGAGCATTCACTTTATCCAGACAAATCACAAGGTAGACAATCTTGAGAAATGGCTCAAGACACTTGTAAAAGATAACACTATCACAGAAGACGTTGCTAAGGCAGTAACCTTCGTATGGTAATAAAATATATGAATAAGACATAACAAGGAGCTGTGAAAAAATGAGATAATCATTTTTTCCAGCTCCCTTTTTATATCATTTTTTGTGAGGTATGCTGTTTC
>SVFV01000016.1 GCA_015056655.1 Butyrivibrio sp. | reverse complement strand
AGCATTCAGAAGTGGGTTGGACATGCAGACATCAATACCACTCTTAAAATATATGCAAAAGTAAAAGATAAAGAGGCTAAGAGAGAAATCTCAGATACAATGACAGGAATTATTCCTCTTAAGGATTATTCCGAACATGACAACGACCAGTAACTAAACAATTGAATATAGTTTATAGAGAGCTTTCTGTGTTATCAGATATTTTTCTGAAGAATAAAAGGAAAATGGTAGAAAAATGGTAGAATTAGAGCATAAAAAATCGGGGTGACAGGATTCGAACCTGCGGCCTCGTCGTCCCGAACGACGCGCTCTACCAAGCTGAGCCACACCCCGTGGTAAAAAATAATGAGTCGGAAAATCAGTTTCTAGCGCAACGTCCCGAACGCAGCGCTCTACCAAACTGAGCCACACTTCGTTATATGTAAAGCGGAATGAAAACTTCCGCAGCACTAGAAATAGTACAATAAAGCACTAGGGGTTGTCAATAGGTTTTTGGTTATTCTGCGACGAGGTCGCGAGTGGCTTTCATGGCCTTCTTGTTCTCGTACATGAGGGTATCGGCGCGCTTAAAGACATCATTAACAGTTGTATCCTGGCTGGCATCATATGTGGCAACACCAATGGCAGCTGATATCTTCTCCCAGGGTTCAAGGGTGGTATCAGCGTCCTTTTCTTTTAATATCTGTGCAAATTCCAAAACGAGCTGGTCACGATCATTGAAATCGCTTCCCCAAAGAACGACTACAAACTCATCTCCACCTATGCGGAATACTGGTGAATGGCAGAAAACTTTACATACTATGCGGCAAAGCTCCTTAATCGCTTCGTTACCCTTCTCGTGACCATAAGTGTCATTAATTTTCTTTAGGAAGTTAAGGTCTATCATGGCAATTCCAAACTGAAGCTCTGAATTGCGCAGAATTTCCCTCTCAAGCTTGATGATTTCTTTGTCATAGGCAGTTTTATTACGGATGCCAGTAAGAGCGTCCTTGTGGGCAAGCTCACTCATCTCAGCAGCACGCTCCTTTGTAGAGTGAAGCTCTTTGGAGGTTTTGGTGAGATTTAGCATGTATTCATTTAGCTCGCGGATCATGTTCGCTGTTTTCTTGGAAAGGGTGATGATTTCATGTCCTTCATCTCCCATTTGATCGAACTTTTCTGCCATATTGACATCCTTGTTCTCCGCATATTCATTCATATATTTTTCCATTTTGCGAAGCTTGTGGATGTACTGGTGGTCGATAAACCAAAGCATAGAGAACATGCAGATAGAAAGAATAATGGCAAGTAAAACCATTTCCCTGATTGTGCTATCAATAATACCCTTGTTAACAGATGCGACAGTGATATCAGCGCATACGATACCGATCATCTCTCCATCAACAAAAAGAGGTGTGTAATATCCGTAGGTCCTGCCAAAGTCATTATCGTAGAAATCATAACCATTAGGGCTCTTTCCTGTGCGACATGTCTCCCAGAGCTTAGGATAGCTTTCCTCTGGCACTTCTACATCAAAGTCAAACTCCATAATGCTCTGTCCATCGACAACTTTCTCAGTACGGAGTCCATCAAAAACATAATACATTAAAGGCGGGGTATCTGTGGGCACAAGATAATAGACGTATTCGGTTCCGAATACCTCATTGAATCTTTCAAAGCTGGTTAACCATTGCTCGTACTTGTATGTAACAAAGGCAAGCTGTGCTTCATCCGAAAGATCATCGAACTTCATTGTTTCTTCAAAGATTTCACCAGGATAAAGACTGGTAAATACGTCTTCGAAATGATCCCTGGCAACAGTGAAATCACCGTCATAATCATAAGGAATTATCAGCTTTTCATGATTCTCAAGGAAATAATCCTGCATGATCTTGAACTCTTCTCCATCAGCTTCGATTATTTCCTTAAGGCACAGTGTTACATCCTTGATTCTTGCTTCCTGTTGCAGCTTATATGTGTCCTTCTGGTTCATATAAGTTGCAGCTGCACTAAAGGCTATGGTTATAGCCATGAATAAAAGAAATATGATTGAAAATCTTATAAG
The DNA here is from genome assembly GCA_015056655.1 of Butyrivibrio sp. Taxonomy (GTDB): domain Bacteria; phylum Bacillota; class Clostridia; order Lachnospirales; family Lachnospiraceae; genus Butyrivibrio. The sequence continues at coordinate 71,719 of SVFV01000016.1, read as the reverse complement.
CAATCCACTTCTTTTCAACATAGACGCAGTTCTCCAATTATTGAGCATATTATCTATGTTTACATTATAAGTGGTAAAAATAGTCTCAAAATAAACGCAATATTATAAATAAATAAAATTTACATCTCATCCACAACCTGGAAGATATAAAACTTCAGATAGTAGGAAGCATCATTTGACCAAAGGATGGGGTGATCTGCTGCCTGCTGTCTGAATTCCACCTGTCTGAGCTGCTTGTGAGCGCTTCTTGCAGCTTCTCTGATAGTCTTAGCAAAAAGCTCCTCATCCATGAAATGAGAGCATGAACATGTTGCAAGGAATCCACCGTTCTTTACAAGCTTCATTCCGCGGATGTTGATCTCGCGATAGCCAGTTACAGCCTTCTTGATGGATGCTCTGGACTTGGTGAAAGCGGGCGGATCAAGGATTACAACGTCATATTGCTCACCCTTTCTCTCAAGATCAGGTAAAAGCTCAAACACGTCAGCACACTCATAGCTGACAATGTTATCAAGACCGTTCATCTTTGCATTTTCTCTGGCCTGATCGCATCCAAGCTCTGATGCATCAACAGAAAGAACTGAGCTTGCGCCTGCTGCTGCGCAGTTAAGTCCGAAGGAACCTGTGTGGGTAAAGCAGTCGAGAACTTTCTTACCCTTACACATTGAGGCGATTGCTCTTCTGTTGTTCTTCTGGTCAAGGAAAAAGCCTGTCTTCTGGCCATTCTCTACATCGACATAATACTTAATTCCGTTCTCCTCGATGAGGACCTTTGTATCAAAAGGCTCACCGATAAAGCCCTTTATTCTTTCAAGACCCTCCTGCTCGCGTACCTTGGCATCGCTACGCTCGTATACGCCACGAATTACTACGCTATCCTCAGCCAGAACAGCCTTGCATTTATCGATGATCAAATCCTTCATAAGGTCAGTTCCAAGTGCAAGGGATTCGATTACAAGGACATCTGAGAACTTATCAATTGTGATTCCAGGAAGGAAATCTGCCTCGCCAAAAATAAGTCTGCAGGAAAGCTTCTTAAGCGCTTCCTCATCAGAGACTGCTTCTGCGCCTACGCCATACATTACAGGATTCATTACTGCTTTCCTGTACTCCCAGGCATTACGGATTCTAGTCTCGATAAGCTCCTCATTTACAGGATGCTCCTTTTTCCTGGACATCATACGAACTCTGATTTTGGAGTTTGTGTTGATAAAACCATAGCCCATGAAATAATCATCATGGTCATGTACCTCGACAATCTCTCCATTTTTGAAGGTTCCGTCTACTCTGCTTATCTCATTGTCAAAAACCCAGGCTCCACCTGACTTGATTGTACGGCCTTCTCCCTTTTTCAAGATTACTTTTGCATTTGAAACTGCGATACTACTCATAAAACTACCTCGTTTGAGAAAGCCATGGCGCATGGCCATAGCTTTCCCCAATAAAACATATTACATTTTAAATCAAACAGTGATTTCTCCAGCGATTACCCTGCGATAATCTGCCAGATTTTTCTTTAATAGCTCTGGAGTCTTGAGACCATATGGACAGCGTGACATGCAAGCTCCACAGTTTATACAGTCTTCGATTTTCTCCATTTTAGCCTGCCAGTCTGGTGAAAGCCAGCCAGCACTTGGTGCTCGTCTAATCATAAGTGACATGCGTGCACACTGGTTTATCTCGATGCCTACTGCACAAGGCATGCAATAACCGCAGCCTCTGCAGAAATCACCTGTCAATTCCTTACGTTCATTCTCAATGAACGCCTCTATCTCAGGTGTCATCTCAGGTTCCTTGTCAAAGAATGCAAGCCATTCTTCAAGCTCACTCATCCTCTGAACACCCCAGATAGGAATGACATTAGGATATTTTAACATAAACGCCATTGCTGCTTCAGAATTATTTATAAGACCTCCTGCAAGACCCTTCATTGCAATGAAGCCAACCTCAAGTTCCTCGCACTTCTTAACAAGAGCTATGTCCTTTTCATCAGCAATGTAGCTGAAAGGGAACTGCATAGTCTCATATAGTCCTGATTCCACACACTCCATGGCAACAGCTATTCTATGAGATGTAACTCCTATATGTCTGATTTTGCCCTGCTCCTTAGCCTTGAGCATACACTCGTACATTCCTGTGCCATCCCCAGGTCTCCAGCATTGTGTAACCTGGTGAAACTGATAGACATCGATGTAATCAGTCTTTAGCTTCTCGAGGGATGTTTCAAGGTCCTTCCAGAACTGCTCAGGTGTCTTTGCAGTAGTTTTGGTAGCTATATAGATCTTTTCTCTCATGCCTTCAAAGGCATTTCCAAGCTTTTCTTCACTGTCGCTATAAGCTCTTGCAGTGTCGAAATAGCGCATTCCCCCCTCATAGGCACGTCGAAGGATTTCTACACTTGTTGCCATATCATCTCTCTGGATAGGCAGTGCTCCGAAACCATTCTGTGGTACAGTAATACCTGTTTTGCCCAGTGTTACACTTCTCATAGAAATCTCCCTTCTCCACCAGCAATGCGGTGTACCTAATAAAATTGATCTTTCAGCTGCCAGCCAGGCAGCTTCCCCCATACATTCTGTTAAATAATCAGGAAAGTTTCAGATCCCCCTCTTTGATCCATCCAATTTTTCTGAACCATGCTCCGAAAAGTGTGGTCAGAACTGCAGGTAAAATAAAGCAGATAAGGAAAAGGCCAATCCAGTCAAAGGCTGTGATAGATGCCTTTGCGCCAGATGCTACGTCAGCAACCCAGCCAGCATATACACCAATCTGTCCAACAAGTCCACATGTTCCCATTCCTGATGCTACAGCACTTGCAGGATCGTTCATCTGAAGGTGGAAAACGCAGGTTGCGATAGGTCCTGTGATTGCGCTTGTAAGGATAGGTGCAATCCATATCTTGGGATTCTTTACAATGTTACCCATCTGGAGCATTGATGTACCGATACCCTGTGAGATAAGTCCGCCCCACTTGTTCTCCTTAAATGACATACAAGCAAAGCCAACCATCTGTGCACAGCATCCAGCTACTGCTGCACCACCTGCCAGACCTGTAAGACCAAGAGCTGCGCAGATTGCTGCTGAAGAAATAGGCAGTGTAAGTGCAATACCTACAACTACAGAAACGATGATTCCCATAAGGAATGGCTGCTGCTCTGTAGCCCACATAACAACGCTTCCTACTGATGAAGCAGCTGTACCGATTGCAGGTGCAATAAGATAAGACATTGCAAGACCTACAAGGATTGTTGTGATAGGTGTTACAAGAATATCAACCTTTGTCTCGCCTGCAACAGCTTTGCCACACTCTGCAGCGATAATAGCGATAAACAATACAGCCAGCGGTCCACCTGCGCCTGCACCACCTGAAAGTGTTGTGCTTCCAAGTGCGTTAGCTGCATAACCAACAGTTACCAGTGAAAAAAGTACAAGTGGCGGTGCCTGAAGTGCATAACCGATTGCAACTGCCATTGCTGAACCACTCATGGATGAGGCATATCCCCCTACCTCTGTCAGCCAGCCGATTCCAGCCTGCTTACCAATTGTGTTCAGGATTGTTCCGATAAGAAGTGATGCAAAAAGACCCTGCGCCATAGCAGACAATGCATCAATTCCATACCTTTTTCCGGAAATAACAATGTTTTTCCTCTTCAAAAACTCCTTCATAACTTTTCTCCTCACTAATATATTTAGTTTTTTGTATATAACAAATGGGCTGTCACATAAGTGACAACCCAATTGATTCCCCATTTTTATGCTTTAACTATAGCTTCTGCAAATGCTTCAAGCTCGACATTATCTGTGTCATGCAAAGCACTCTTTATGGTGAGCATTGGTTCTACGATATTGATTTCCTTAAGTCCGCTTAGCTTCTCACAAATAAGCTTTCCTGAAGCAGGTGCCCAGGTTCCATTCTGTGCTATTGCGAAGGTTCTCTTCTGTACACCAAGCGCTATGAGATCCTCTACAAAGTTTGCGATCGGAATGTAAATTCCATTGTTATATGTAGGACTGAATATTACAATCTTTGAGCATCTCCATACCTCTGAAATAAGCTCTGAAGTATGTGTCTGGGAAGCATCGTAAATTCTTACCTGCTTACCACTCTTTTCTCTGAGAATGTCTGCTGCCTTCTGGGCTGCGCTTTCTGTATGTCCATACAAGCTTCCGTAAATAACTACAATCTCATCATCCTCAGGAGTGTATGTGCTCCACTTCTGATATTTATCGATGAACCATGCCAGGTCTTTTCTCCAGATAGGTCCATGTAAAGGGCAGATCATCTTGATATCGATTGTTGCTGCCTTCTTAAGAACTGCCTGAACCTGCATGCCATATTTTCCAACAATGTTTGCGTAATATCTTCTGGCTTCGTCGAGGAATCTCTTCTCGAAATCATATTCATCTGCAAAGATTCCTGCATCGATTGCTCCGAAGGTACCAAAAGCATCTGCACTAAAGAGTACGCCTGTTGCTGTATCAAAAGTGAACATTGCTTCCGGCCAGTGAACCATGGGTGCCATCACGAATTTAAGTGAATGCTTTCCAAGGTCTAATGTATCTCCCTCAGCTACTGTGCATTTGGTCTGCTCATTCAGCTCCGGAAAGAACTGTGAAAGGAAAGTAAAGGTCTTGGCATTTCCAACAAGAGTAACATCCGGATACATGGAAACAACTGTTGCTATCTGTGAGCAGTGATCAGGCTCCATGTGATTGATGATAAGGTAATCAAGCTTAGCATCACCAAGGATTCCCTTTAAGTTCTCAAGGAACTGGTCTGAAATGGAGATATCAGCCGTATCTAAAAGAGCTGTCTTCTGATCCTTGATAACATAACTGTTGTAGGATACACCATTCTGAAGCGGGAAAATGTTTTCAAATCTTGAAAGTCTTCTGTCACTTCCTCCGATCCAAAAAGTTTCATCTGTGATCTGCCTGAAATTAATCAATACCTTCACCCCTTCCTGAATTTATTAGTCTATCTCGATCTCCTCTTCTTCCTTCTCGTCAGAAGTAGTCTCGTGATATTCCTTCTCAGTATTTACACTCCAAATGTTACTGCGATCCCTGGTTCCACTTAAGATATTCTTAACTGTCTCAAAGGATGTGCACATTGAGTGGTCGATATTGTTGTATCTGTGCTGACCATTTCTACCAACACAGTAAAGGTTGTCGATTGTATTAAGATAATCAACGAGCTTATCCATCTCATCATAGGTATCAAAGTAAGCAGGATATGCCTTCTTAACACGCTCAACATGGTAATCCATAACTTCGCTTACATCGCTGATAAGGTTGATCTTAACCATTTCCTTGATGGCCATCTCTGCAAACTCATCATCTGTCATTTCCCACATGGAATCGCCTTCATTGCAGAAGTACTCAAGTCCCATCCATATTGTGTGGTCGATGTCCTTTACAAGGTAAGGTGACCAGTTGTTGTAAATCTGGAAACGTCCCATTGAAACGTTTCTATCATGAACATATACCCAGTTATCAGGAACGATGTTTCCAATAGTCTTAACATCTGTCTTATTCTCAAGGTTAAGGTGAGGAATAAGAACACCAAGAGTCATGTAATCTCTATAAGGAAGTCCTGCTGCAATTCTTGCAGGATCTGCAGGTACATCATTCATTCCTGCAACGAGGTCCTTGATAGGCATTGAGCTGATTACATAATCGCCCTCAAGTGTAACCTCCTGACCATCCTTTACGTAAGTAACGCCTGAAAGGTGATCACCATCTTTGTTGATCTTAACAACCTTGGCACCAGTGATGATTGTGCCGCCCTTTTTCTTAATCTCTTCTGCTGTAACATCCCAGAGCTGTCCAGGACCGAGCTTAGGATAGCTGAACTCCTCGATAAGGGAAGTCTCAACCTTTCCACCAGTCTTTCCGCTCTTTTTCTTAAGTGCGTTAGCAAGAACAGCCATGATGGAAACGCCCTTAACTCTCTGCGCTCCCCAGCTGGGATCAATCTCAGAAGGGTGTCTTCCCCAAAGGTTAGCTGTGTAATGCTCAAAGAACATGGAGTAAAGCTTCTTACCAAAACGATTTACGTAGAAATCTTCAAGAGACTTTTCTTTGCGCTTGAAAATCATAGCCTTAAGATATGAGAATCCTGCTACGATTGTTGTTCCAAGCCCCATGTTTGTGAAGGTCTCTACCTTTAATGTGATAGGATAATCAAAGAATTTGCTGTTGAAGAAGATACGTGAAATACGGTTTCTTCTAAGCATTACTCTATCCTCTGATTCCGGATCAGGGCCGCCCTTAGTAAGTGAAGAAGGACGGTTAAGTACTATATCATCATAGGAAGGACTTCCCTGCTTAGGAAGCATGTTATCCCACCATTCGTTTACTTCGGGTACCTTAGAGAAAAAGCGGTGTCCACCCATATCCATTCTGTTGCCCTTGTACTCAACAGTTCTGGAAATACCACCGAATTTCTCAGTTTCTTCTAAAACTACTACCTCTATATCATCAGATTTTTTCAATAATTCATATGCTGCTGTAAGTCCGGCAGGACCTGCACCAATGATTAAAGCTTTTTTCATATTTACTTGCTCCATCGTATTCTTATTTATGGTCATACGAGTTAATAATACCATGCTGTAATATTTATGTCGACAGCTTATTTTCCTTTAATCTGGCTATCGTATCCTCCACAAATGCCATATCTATCGGCTTTGGAACGTGCGCATTCATTCCAGACTCTATTGCTTTCTGCACATCATCGGCATAGGCGTTTGCAGTCATAGCAATGATGGGAATTGTAGATGCTTCCTCTTTATCAAGTTTCCTTATTGCCATTGTAGCTTCATAGCCATTCATCACCGGCATCTGAATATCCATAAGGATCATGTCAAAGAAGCCAGGCTCTGCGTTTTCAAACATCTCCACAGCCTTCTCGCCGTTCTCAGCACGTATAACAGCAGCGCCTTCCATGCTCATGAGCTCTACAAGGATATCTGCATTGATATCATTATCCTCAGCTGCAAGGAAACACATACCCTCAAGAGGATTATCCTTCTTCTTTTCTGAAGAGCTGGTTGCTCTGTTTTTAATGTCTTCAACAAGCTGCTGGAACGTAGACATGAAGAATGGCTTTGTGATGAAATCATATATTCCTGATTCTCTTGCAACCTCTGCTATCTCTTCCCATTCATCAGTAAGAAGAAGCACTATAGGCTTTGGGTTTAAATCCTTTGCCTGAATCTTTTTAGCCATCTCAAGGCAGCTGAGAGTTCCCACCTTCTTTCCAAGAAGGATAACATCAAAGCCCTTGTTGTCCTTGCTACTTACATCTATGATATGCATTGCCTTATATCCACTGGTAGCAAAGAATACCTCCACATCTGTGTCATGGAGGGCAATCTCTATTTTCTCGCACTCCTGCATATCATCATCGATAACTATGATTCTGTGTATTCCATGGGATGACCAGAAATCTCCAAGGTCCTGATTTACTCCCTGAAGTCTCAAAGTGATGGTGAAGGTTGAACCTTTTCCTTCTTCTGACTCCACAGCTATGGTTCCACCCATCATCTGGACAAGGCTCTTGGTTATAGCCATTCCAAGTCCTGTTCCCTGGATTCCTTTTGTGGTCTCCTTTTCTTCTCTGGTAAAGGCATCAAAAATAGTATCCTTAAATTCCTTGCTCATGCCTATTCCATTGTCTTTTACCTGGAATCGGATATCCCAGTTATCTGAAGTGGTAGCCTTTTCCTCACTTATATAAAAATCTATCTTTCCGCCTGAAGGGGTGTATTTAACTGCGTTTCCAAGGATATTTACAAGTATTTCATTTATCTTTTGCTTATCACCGATAAAAATATCCTGCTGGATTCCGCCTGAATGCACCATATACTCCTGCTGTTTGCTTTTTGCCTGAAAAGCAACAACAGAATTTACCTCCTCCAAAAGAAGTCCCAGCGCAAACTCACCATTTGTCAGCTGTGTTTTACCACTCTCGATCTTACTCATATCGAGAACGTCATTAAGCAGCGACAAAAGGTTCTGACACGCAAGACCTATCTTGTGAGTGTAGTCTCTGACCTTCTGCGGATTATTGGAATTCTTGTTAATTAGGACATTGAAATTGGTTATGGCATTCATGGGCGTCCTGAAATCATGGGACATGTTTGCCAAAAAGCTGGTTTTTGCCTGATTGGCAGAATTCGCAGCATCTATCATTTCCTTCATCTGGCGATTTCTGTTAATTTCATCTGTAATGTCCGCAAACACCAGAAAGAATATGTCTTCGCCATCGGTTATATCTCTCTTAATATAGCCCTTGAAATATATTGTCTCGTAAGTCTGTGGATTCTTCCATTCAATAACATCCACCACAACACTTTCCCCAACCTTCAACTTCAAGATAAATATCTCAGGGTCAGTATGTGTTTTGCCATCATTCTTACTGTCACGAATCCCGTTCATTATGTTTTCGATAAGGTCGTTCTCATCTATTCCAAGGATTTCATTGCAGTTTTTGGAAACATATTTCACGCTGTAATCATCAGCTGAGAAAATGGCAGTAACACTCCTGGTCTGACTCACAACATAATCAAACAGTTTCTCTTTTCCAGGGGAAAACTCTATTGAATTATGATTTGTTTTTTCATTCATGAAACAATATGCCCCCTAGCTTTGAGTGCTCTTACAGTGCTCGCAAATACCACATTATCGATGGGTTTCGGTATATGCGCATCCATTCCGGATTCACTGGTTTTATCTATATCGTCCTTGAATGCATTGGCACTCATGGCGAGAATCGGTATATGTCCGGCGTCCTCACGTCCTTCCGTAGCCATGGCTCTGATGGCGGCTGCTGCCTCGTAGCCATTCATATTCGGCATCTGTATATCCATAAGGATCATGTCATAGTGATTAGGCTCTGCCTTTTTGAACATTTCAAGAGCCTGCTTTCCATCTTCAGCCACATCACAGAAAGCAGCTTCTTTCATGTTTAGTATCTCTACAAGGATTTCCGCATTAAGCTCATTATCCTCGGCAGCAAGGAACTTCATGTCCTTAAATGGATTATCATCAGGAGCTTCTTCTGGCTTTTGTGTTTCAGCCTTTTCTATTGTCTCCTGAATCTCAACCATCTTTTCAGCTTCGGTTTTCTCAGGAATATCCAGCTTCAACAGGACAGTAAATGTTGTCCCAAGATCAGGCGTACTATTTACCTCTATCGTTCCACCCATCATCTCAACAAGGTTCTTTGTAACTGCAAGGCCAAGTCCTGTACCCTGTTCCTTACTTGCATTCTGTCTCTGTTCTCTTTCAAACGGTTCAAAGGCATGCTCCACGAACTCCTTGCTCATACCAATTCCGTTATCTATAACCTTGATCTGGAGATTTACATATTCCGGTGTTTCTCCTTTGACATCAAACTCAAGAATGATTACACCATAGTCCTTGGTGTAGGTTATTGCATTATGCAGAAGATTATTGATTATAGTTTCTATCTTTTCTCTGTCTCCAAAGAAGACATTTTCCTTAACCTTATCTCTGCTGACTGATATCTTCTGATTTTTCCTTGCGGCAAATTCCTCAACTTCGTTCATTACAGAGTTTATGAGGTCATCCAATACGAATTCAGTCATCCGTACTTCATTTCCGCCAACTTCCATTTTACTGAGTTCGAGCACACTGCTTATCATTGCCATCATATTCTTGCGAGCTGTCTCAGCCTTCTTTTGGTACTCTTTAACCTTCTCAGGGTCATCCGCATTTTCCTTGATAAGCGTCAGATATCCCGACATGGCATTCATAGGCGTTCTGAAATCGTGGGACATATTTGCCAAAAACTTTGTCTTTGTATCATTTGCTGTCTTAGTAACAGCCAGAATATCCTGCATCTTCAGATATCTGAAAATGAGGAAAATAAGAATCATTACAACTGTGAACGCAAGCAGCAAAAAGCTATCGTTTAGAACTCTCATCTTGGCCATACCAGCTTCCACCTCAGCAGAAGGAGTAAGACATATGAGCATTGTTTGCAGAGTGTGGCAGGGCAGATATGTGAGATAGTATCTGGAGCCGGCAATTTCTATAAGACTGGATCCGCTTTCCCTTGCCTTTACCTTTCGAATTATCTCGTCCATATTTCCATAGACAACAGTTGCATTTGCATCCAGATAATCCAGGATATTATCCTGCTCTTTCCACTTGGAAACAGAGCACATGAGCATATTCCCATCAGCATCTGTCAGATAGTTTTCTGTACCGTTGAATTCATCTGTTCCAAATGCCATTCTGGTCTTCATCTGGTTGATGCCGATACCCATAGCAATAGCCTTATACTTGAAGCCCATAAACGTCCCGGGGTTGACTGTAAGTATAAACAGATCCTGTCTTTTCCCATCTGCAGTTGTATAACGGACTACCTGCTGTGTTCCGATTCTATCAAATTTCTCGAGATTTTCCTGGCTAAGTCCGGACTCTCCACCTCTTCCACCAATTTTCCAATATCTACCCTCACCATTGAGAAGGTAAATATCTTCCACATCCCATATCCTCTGTTCCATTTCTATGTAATGTGAAAAATTAGCTATGCCGGATTCTTCCTTGTGCTTAAGGTGATAAGTCCAGCTCGTAAGAAGTCTGTAATGTCTGTTAAATCTGTGCGTAATAACAGAATCCAGCTGCCCATAGTAAGCCTGCAGCTGAACTGTACGATCGTTGTAGATGAATCTTCGCTGAATTCCATCGACTGCGAAAATCAGTAGAATGAATAGTAACCCTACGACCACAAAAAGTGGCCACCGCTTCTTTTTTGTCTCGCGCATATAAATCCCTCGTTTAAACTGCGCTTAAAATCATCTTATCTCATACATGCGATCCTGTTTGAAATAGTCACCGCATTTACTAAGCTCCCCTAAAATAAGATTATAGCTCTTTTGATCATTCATCCATGTTTCACGACTTATTCCCCTTGTAACAACAGGGCATACAGTTATTTTTATATCTCTAAGCTCTGACTGAAAAGTCATCAGGGCTCTTCTTGCATGAAATGCCTGGCAGCACAGGATAATGTGCTTCACAGGATTATCCTTGAATTCTGTTTCCAGCACCTTCTTTGCGTTTATAGCGTTTTCGAAAGTACTCATCGATTCCCTTTCAAGGATCATCGCTTCTTCCGGCACACCCTCACCCAGCATCAGGGTCTTTAAATAATCAGCCTCTGTCTCCTGTCCAAGCCAGTCTCCACTGCTTGCAGAAAACTTCTCGAACTCATCCTGAAGGCTTTCATATTTAAAGTAATATTTTCCTGTGGCAAGTATTTTCGGAGCATATCCTTCGTTGTAAAGCTTTGCTCCATGCAAACCAAGCTCCTTAATAGGCGCTCCGGGAATAAGTATCAGGTCAGCCTTAACTGGTTCATCAGAAACAAAAATAAAATCTCCAATGTCGTCAAAGCTTCTCTTGTTAGCAATTTTCATCGAATCATTACCTGTTTAATTTCAGCAATATACATGTAATGATAATCACCTTTGTCGTAATGGTCGGCGATAAGTCTGCCACTTACAAAACAGTTTTCTTCCATCTTCTGTCTGTATAGTACTTTGGCAATAATGACATTATCCGCCTCATCGATAAAGGGAATATCATCCTCAAAATAATTAACGTTAAGTCTGGCGTTAGTGATTTTATCCTCATCCCTTCCTGATACAGAGCCAAGATATTTTCTAAGGCTTTTATATTCAGGTCTGCTAAGGAATGAGAGTGAGAACTTTTTACTAGCATCTATGAACTCTTTGGTATATCTGCTCTCTCTTACATAAACAACTGCACAGGTCTTGTTCCAGACATAGGTAAGTCCGCCCCATGACACAGTCATGGTGTTTACCTTGTCATCCTTCTGCGCTGTAAGAAGTGCCCAGGTATCGCCTCCAAATCTGAAAGCTCCTTCCAGGATGTCATCGAGTTCAACGGGTTGAAATACGTGCAGGCCCATAACTTTACCCCCTCATTAAGTAAATTAAAAGTCTCTTAGCTTGTCGTCTTCCGTCAATTCTGTGTTCTCTATTTTAAGGATTGTGAGCTCGTAACTGTAATCCTTATTTACCTCAATGTTAAGTTTCTCTCCTACTTTATGTCCCATGAGCTGTTTTCCAAGTGGTGACTCAACACTTATAAGTCCCTTCAGGGCATTTCCTCTCATAGTGGTAACAATCTTGTAGGTCTCTTCTGATCCGTCCTCTTCAATTCTTACTGTGACGGTCTTGTTCATTCCAACTTCATCTTCTGCGCTGGAATCATCTATTATTTCTGCAGTCTTGATCATTCTCTCAAGGAAGCGGATTCTGGATTCATTCTGATTCTTCGCCTTCTTTGCTGCATAATATTCGAAATTCTCACTGAGATCACCCTGAGCTCTTGCTTCCTTAACGTCCTCCAAAAGCTCTTTTCTCACAACGGCTTTGCGGTGTTCGATCTCCTCTTCCATATCCTGGATATCTTTTTTTGTTAACTGGTTGTGCATACTAAATCCTCACAAACGTATAGATATAATAATTTTACACAATTCGTAGAAAAAATAAAAGACTATGCTTTTGTTAAGAGAACGACTGTTTCAATGTGTATGGTGTTAGGGAACATATCGCAGGGGCGGACTCTTTTAAGTTCATATCCGCCATCAACGAGAATGCGAAGATCCCTTGCCAGGGTAGCAGAATCGCAGCTGACGTACACAATTCTGTCTGGGCTCATTTTGAGCATTGTGTCGAGGCAGTCCTTGTCGCAGCCCTTACGTGGAGGATCAACAACAATTACATCAGGGTGAAGGGCTTTTTCTCTTGAATCTTCCACTTCTGCACCAAGCTTTCCTTCATAAAAAGCAGGCAATACTTCCTCGGCTTTTCCAACGTAGAAGGTTGCGTTGTTTATGTTATTGTTCTTAGCATTATCCCTTGCGTTATCTATAGCCTGAGGAATAACCTCAACTCCATAAACATGTCCAGCGTTTTTAGCCATAGATAAACTGATAGTTCCTATGCCACAATACAAATCCCAAACAGTCTCATTACCTGTAAGTCCTGCGTAATCGACTGCCGTACCGTAGAGTTTTTCTGTCTGAACGGGGTTTACCTGATAAAAAGACAAAGGTGAAATACTAAACTCTATTCCACAAAGTGTATCTGTTATGGAATCCTCGCCCCATATAGTTTCAAGTTCATCTCCAAGAATTACATTGGTATTTTTGCTGTTGAGGTTTATGGAGATGCTCTTCATTCCAGGAATTGCTTTTAACTTATCCACAAGCTGTTCTGTCTTAGGAAAAGCCTTCGCAGACTTAGCGTTTATAACAAGGCAGACCATGAGCTCTCCGCTTGTGAAGCCTTTCCTGATAAGGACATGTCTTACAAGCCCCTTACCTGTTTTCTCATCATAGGCAGGAATTTTGTTCTTCTCCATGTGGTTAAGAACAGCATCAAGGATGTCCTTATTCTCTTCTACTCCAAGGAAACAATCCTCCACAGGGATAATCGCATGTGTTCTACCGGCGTAAAATCCGGCGATTGGCTTTCCATCTTTGCCTGTTCCTATCGGGAACTGAGCCTTATTTCTATATCTGAAATGAGCTGGGATTCCGCTCTCCTTAGTAGTTCCCCTACTAACAGCCACTTCATCATCCACCATCCCTATAGCAGGCTCCATGATACCTTCGATAAAATCTGCATCAAAACCGCCAAGCCTGATCAGGTTATTTCTCACCTTTCCAGCTTTGAATTCAAGCTGCTTTTCATAGGACAGATTCTGGATCTGACATCCACCGCAAGCCCTTGAAACTGGGCAAAGAGGTGTAACTCTGTCCTTGGAGGGTTCAATCACTTCATCCAGGTGGGCGTAGGCATAGTTTTTCTTGCTCTTCATTATGGATGCCTTCACCAGATCTCCAATCACTGCATCCTTTATAAAAAGGGTATAGCCGTCAACCTTGCCAATACCCTCCCCATCATTTCCTATATCTTCAATTCTAACTGTAAAAACATCGCCCTTCTTATAAGGCGCATCATTTTTAACTGCCATATATTTCTCCATTTTCAAATCAAATAAAACACCTGATTAACAAAATTCTCCCCTATCAGCACTTACTCTTTCCAGTGAAGTCTGTGAAGTTCTCCCTCTTCTTCCATTCCGGGGAAACCGTTCTGTCTCAATGCCTCGTACAAAACAATAGCCACTGAATTAGAAAGGTTGAGTGACCTGATGTCATGTCCCATGGGAATTCTGATGCAGTCCTCTTCGTTATCCACAAGGATTTCTTCAGGTATTCCTGCACTCTCTTTTCCAAACATTATAAAATCATCCGGTCCAAAGCTAACCTCTGTGTAAGAGCGCTTAGCCTTTGTAGTTGCAAGCCATACCTTAGCTCCAGGGTGCTTTTCCTTAAACTCCTCATAGTTTGTATAACGAGTGTAGTCCAGCTTTTCCCAGTAATCCATTCCGGCTCTCTTTATATCCTTGCCATTAAGAGCAAAGCCAAGAGGCTCAATAAGGTGAAGGCTGCTGCCTGTTGCCACGCAGGTTCTTCCGATATTTCCTGTATTCTGTGGAATCTCAGGCTGATGTAAAACTATATGCATTACTTAAATTTCCTCTCCCTGGTCCATGGATTTTGCCTTAGGAATAGAGAAAATGAACTCTGTTCCCACACCAACAGTACTTATGCAATTGATGTTTTCTCCATGTGCCTTGATTATTTCTTTTACTATTGAAAGGCCAAGTCCTGTGCCCTTTTTATCTTTTCCTCTGGAAGCATCGGACTTATAGAATCTCTCCCATACCATTTTCTGGTCTTCCTTGGGGATACCGATTCCGCTATCCTTTACAGAAACAAATACCTTGCTTCTCTTTTCTGTGGTTTCAATCTTTATAACTGAGTCGTGATGACTGAACTTGATCGCATTATCAAGAAGGTTATAAAGTACCTGCTGAATCTTAGTCATATCAGCATTTACAAGCATCTTATCATCTGTAAGGACAAGCTCGATTGCAATTGTCTTGTCTCTGCAGGTCATTTCAAAGGATGCCGCCGTATTTCTGATAACCTGATTTATATCAAAATCTGTTCTCTCAAGGAGCATGCCCCTTGCATTTAAGTTATTAAGTGTAAGAAGTCCGTTTGTGAGCTTTGTAAGTCTCTCTGTCTCGTTTAAAACTATTTTCAGATACTTCTCATACATTTCTGGTGGAATCGTGCCATCAAGCATTGCTTCAAGATAGCCTCTTATGGAAGTAAGGGGTGATCTGAAGTCATGAGAAACATTGGCAACGAATTTTTTCTGGTCCTCCTCCTGACGGGCAATCTCGCCTGCCATATAGGACAGGGACGCCGCCAAATATCCCATTTCATCCTCAGATTCAACAGAAAACTCATAGTCCATATTTCCAGATGCGTACTGCTCTGTAGCTATCGTAATCCTGCGAAGAGGTATGTAAACAAGTTCCGTAAAGAAGATAAGGATGATAAGTGATAAGAGGAACATAACAAGGAGCATAAGATATGAGATATTCAGATACTCATCCGCCTCTTTTTTAATAGTACTTACTGGCATGTGGATAATAACATAAGCCTGCACCTTATAATTGGCAGTTATGGGAGCAAATACACTAAGGACATCCTCCGGGAAATATCCCCAGAAATTGCCGATTGTATAGTAGCTTCCAGCTGTAATTGTTGGATCAAACCCATCAACTATAATCTCTTCATTTTGGTCTATCATGTGGGCAGAATCTATAACAAGTCGTCCGGAAGGGTTGACTATCCAGACATCTGCACCATTCATATATTTGGATAATGCTGCAAGCTGTCTGTATACGGTCTCAAGAGAGGTCTCTGAATTATAAAGATCTGCTGCGTAGGTATTCGCTATCAGCGTAGCCTCAGAATATAAGTTTTCTGCTTTTGCTCTTCGGCAATGTTCAAAGGTCATGTTGGACACAAAGGTCGCAACCATGATAAAACCGAATATTCCAAAAAGCAGATATGCAATTAAGAATTTAAGGTATAGAGTACGCTTCATCGTTGTAAGTCCTTTCAGTTTCCAATTCATTGTATCATAATTCTGCGGTTTTCTTACACGATAAAAATCCCCCGGAAGCGGATTCTACATCCGCCCCCGAGGGAGGCAACATGAAAAGCTCTAGCAGCAAGCTATTAGTTCTTGCCGAGTACCGCGCCAATTGCGCTTAGAAGCTGCTGCATCTGCTCCTCATTCATCATTCCGAAGGACATAAGAGACTTAAGCGGCATGAATCTCATCATTGCCTGCATCATTTCATCTCCAACTGCTTCATTAGCGTCCCCAAAAGGTGAATCCTCTTGTGCCTTCTCGATCATCTCTGCAACGATAGGCTGTGTTACAGGATTAGCCATAAGCTCACCAACTGTGAGGGATGAATCACATCTCATGGGCTTAACCTTCTTGGTCTCAAAGTTAATCTCAGTACGAAGTGTGATGTTATCACTAGCATTACCAACAAGGAGCTCATATTTTCCTGAAGGAGCAAACCAATCCTGCATGCTCTCCTCATAATATGAAAGTGCTCTTGCATCAAGCTCCATCTCTACTGTCTTGGTTTCACCAGGTGCAACCTCTACCTTTGCAAAGCCCTTAAGTTCCTTAACAGGTCTGTCAGGTGTTCCATTAAGATCACCAACATAGAGCTGAACTACTTCTTTTCCTGTAACCTTACCAGTGTTCTTAACATCTACGCATACCTTGATTGTTGTATCATCTGTAAGCTTGTCAGATGAAACTCTGATGTTTGAAAGTTCAAAGGTTGTATAGGAAAGACCATGTCCGAAAGCCCATCTTACAGGCATCATCTTCTTGTCATAGTAACGATATCCAACATAAACGCCTTCTGCATAGTTACAGATTTCAGGATCTGTATTGAAGTTAAGATATGAAGGGTTGTCCTGAACTCTCATAGGGAAGGTCTCAGCAAGATGTCCGCTGGGGTTCTTCTCACCATAAAGGAGCTGGTCTGTTGCTTCACCTACGCCCTGTCCGCCAAGGTACATTTCAAGGATTGCTGCCACATCATCAGCCCAGGGAGTTTCAACAGGGCTACCATTGTGAAGAACAACTACTGTATTCTCATTAACTTCAGCAACTGCCTTGATGAGCTCGTTCTGAGCTTCAGGCATATTCATGTTTGCACGGTCATATCCCTCTGACTCGATAACATCAGGAAGACCTGCGAAAATAACTACTACATCTGCATCCTTTGCTGCTTTAAGTGCCTTATCGAGCTCAGCCTTGTCAAGAGGCTCGTCCTTCTGAGCCGGGAATCCCTTTACATACTCAACGCTTCTGCCCTTTGCCTTTGCTGAATCAAGAGCACTTGTAACCTTTGATGCATTGATATGGCTTGAGCCGCCTCCCTGATATCTGGGTGCTTCAGCATACTCACCGATGTAAACAATCTTCTTAGAAGCATCAAGAGGAAGAACTCCATTGTTCTCAAGAAGAACGCCACACTCAGCAGCGATTGCAACTGCCTTCTCATGGTCTGCATCGCGGTCAAATACTACATTATCCTTCTTGTTGTCATAATACTTATAAACTACTCTGAGGATTCTCTCGCAAGCTCTGTCTACAAGCTTCTCGTCAAGACTTCCATCCTTAACTGCTTCAACAATCTTCTTATCATTTACCTCAGTATTTCCAGGCATCTCAAGCTCAAGGCCTGCACGGATACCCTGTACTCTGTCATCTACAGCGCCCCAGTCTGTCATAACGAAGCCTTCATATCCCCAATCCTCTCTAAGGACCTTTTCAAGGAGCCACTCGTTATCAGAAGCGTATGTTCCATTTATCTTGTTGTATGAGCACATAACTGTCCAGGGCTGAGATTCCTTAACTGCTGTCTCAAATGCAGGGAAATAAATCTCACGGATGGTTCTCTCAGAAGCTACAGAATTGTTGCTCATTCTGAAGTACTCCTGGTTATTAAGTGCAAAATGCTTAATGCTTGTTCCAACGTTCTTACTCTGAACGCCGTTGATATATGAAGCTGCCATCTTACCTGCAAGGTAGGGATCCTCTGAGAAATACTCAAAGTTTCTTCCGCAAAGAGGGCTTCTCTTTATGTTTACAGCAGGGCCAAGTACGATTGAAAGCTTTTCAGCCTGGCACTCGTCACCAATGGCCTCACCCATTTTTCCGATCATCTCTGTATCAAAGCTGGAAGCTGTCGCACATGCAGCAGGGAAGCAAACAGCCACAATACTGTCATTAACTCCAAGGTGGTCACCCTCTTCATCCTGCTTACGAAGGCCATGAGGTCCGTCGGACATCATAAATCTCGGTATTCCAAGTCTCTCCACCGCTTTGGTGTGCCAGAAATCATCACCACCGCAAAGTGAAGCTTTTTCTTCAAGTGTCATTTCCGAAACCAGTTTCTTTACATCTGTTGCCATATTTGTTTTTCCTTTCTCCTCTCTATATTTCAATTGTGTTTGTGTTAATTCAGTCGTATCTTTCTATAAAACACTATAAACAGATTGAGAGATGTTTGATATAATTAATCACATAGAAATATAAGAAATCACTTGTTTAATGTTTTCCAAAAATTGCTCTGAAAATTCGTGCAAAATTTGGTATTACATTTTTATTTTTGCCTGCTACAGCATTTTGGAGATTAAGATGTCAAACGAATCTGAAATCAAGAGGAACCTGGATCTACTCGAAAAGGAAATCCAGGATGATTATAAGGAAATAACCAGTTATATAAATGATCATATTTTTCTTGAACAGGACACGCCCGGAGCCGATAACGGAACCAGGCGTATTCAGGAAAAGGCACTTTATTACTACGTTTCAGCCGGCGATGTACAGCGAATTGATGAGCGTGTTGCAGCTTCCGTAGATACAGCCGACCTGGCACCTGAAGCTGACAGCGGTGTAGTTGGTGATGTTTCAGACAGCCCTCTTTTGTCTGCAAAGTATCTACTTATCGCCAGCGTAACACTGGCTACAAGAGCAGCTATAGATGGCGGTCTTGCTGAGCATATCGCGTATTCCATTAGTGATGGATTTCTTCGCCATATGGATAAGCTGACGGATATTAAAAAGATTAATCTTTTGTCAAACAAGGCTCTTCGTGCCTTAACCTATGCGGTAAGAGATTATCGCTTCAGGAACTGTTCTCTTGTAACAAAGACCTGTTGCGACTATATTTTGAGGCATCTCCATGACAACATAAGGATGCAGACTTTGGCTGACCTTACGCACAAAACTCCCAACTATATCTCCGATCTTTTTCAAAAGGAGATGGGAATGCGTCCCACGATTTTCATAAGGGAGAGAAAGCTTGAATATGCCAAGGCACTACTTGAAACCACAGACCTTGCTGTGAGTGCAATTTCAGATCTTCTGGCTTTTCCCTCAACCAGCACTTTCATTTCTTATTTCAATAAAAAATATGGAACTACTCCTCTTCAATATAGAAACAAGAGAACGGATCCTATTAATTTTTAATTCTTTATTCCGGACATTCAAAAACCCGCGCTCTCACCTAAGTGAAAACGCGGGTATGTTTTACTGTTGAACTTCGAATTTGTAACCAATTCCCCAGATAGTAGCAATTCTCCAGGTCTCATGGTCTTTAATCTTTTCTCTGAGTCGCTTAATGTGGACATCGACAGTTCTCGTATCTCCCACATACTCATATCCCCAGATCTGATCAAGAAGCTGTTCTCTTGTGAACACTCTGTTGGGTGAGGACGCGAGGAAATACAAAAGCTCGAGCTCCTTCGGAGGCATGTCTATACGTGAACCCTGATAGCTAACCGAATAGTTGGTCATGTTGATCTCAAGATCCTCGTATCTTACAACCTTATCATCTGAAGGCTCCGGCTCTGCAACCTGAGGCTTGTATCTTCTAAGTACAGCTTTAACTCTGGCTACAAGCTCCTTTGAATCAAAGGGCTTCTCCATGTAGTCATCAGCACCCATCTCAAGTCCTAATACCTTATCAAAAACCTCTCCCTTGGCGGAAAGCATGATAATCGGACACTGTGATCTGGTTCTGATTTCTCTGCAAACCTGATATCCGTCTATTCCGGGAAGCATCAGATCAAGCAGGATAAGATTTGGCTCAAATGTCTCAAATGCTGAAAGAGCTGACTCACCATCTCCAACAATAAGCGTCTCAAAGCACTCCTTTACAAGGTAAAGAGAAATAAGATCAGCAATATTGCTATCATCATCTACAATTAAAATTTTCTGTTTTGCTACCATTCAACCCCCTACTTTATAAATGTAACTATCGTTACCCCAGAATCGCCTTCTCCAAATTCTCCAAGTTTAAATGACTTCACGTAAGGTGCGCTCTTCAAATGGTCATGAACAGCTTTTCTCAGTATACCAGATCCCTTACCATGAACTATTCTTACGGATGGCAGATGTGATACATAAGCACTATCAAGATACTTATCAAGCTCTGCTATTGCATCTGCACTATTCATACCAATCAGGTTGAGCTCTGTGCGGATGTTCTTAGCACCGGACAGATCCATCTTGTGCTGTCCGTAGAACTTCTTCATCTGCTCCTTGCCATTTTCTTCTTTTATGAGTTCAAGATCGTTTATGTTTGTTCTTGATTTCATAATACCACATTGAACAACAAGATTCCCATCTTTATCGGGCTTAGTACTAATAGTGCCTGTAAGTCCCATGGATATTATGCGAACGGAATCTCCGATCTTAATCTGTGTAGGCTTAAGCTTCTTGTGATTTGACTGAGCCTGCTTGTTCTTAATAGAGAGCTTTTCGTTCTTGTCAGAGATTTTCTTATTGACGCTCTGTCTTGCTCTCTCAAGCTCCTGCATGGGAATTCCAGCTTCTGCTTTTCTGACGGTTCTTATGGTTTCGTCAGCAGCGTCCTTTGCCTCCTGCAGGATAGCTCTGGCCTCTTCATGAGCTTCACGAAGAATCTTATCTTTAGATTCATCAAGCTTATTCTGCTTCGTTTTAAGCTCATCCTTAAGGTCTTTGACTTCTCTTTTATATCTCTCGATTTCCAGTCTTTCGTTTTCTATTGTAACTCTGGAATTTTCAAGGTCAGTCAAAAGGTCCTCGAATTTCCTGTTGTCCTGACTTATCTGCTCGCCAGCTGCATCAATAATTTCCTGTGAAAGACCGAGTCTTTTGGATATGGCAAAGGCATTACTCTTTCCAGGAATACCGATGAGAAGTCTGTAGGTAGGTCTAAGTGACTCCACGTCAAACTCACAGCTTGCATTCTGAATTCCTTCTGTTGTAAGGGCATAGACTTTTAGCTCACTGTAGTGAGTTGTTGCCATTGTCCTTATTCCCTTTTTGTGCAGATAATCAAGGATTGAAATCGCAAGTGCTGCTCCCTCTGTGGGGTCAGTTCCTGCACCAAGCTCATCAAAAAGGCACAGTGAATTCTCGTTTGCATTCTCAAGAATGCGAACGGTGTTTGTCATGTGAGATGAGAATGTAGAAAGGCTCTGCTCAATACTCTGCTCATCTCCAATATCAGCATAAATCTCTTCAAAAACAGCAAGCTCTGATCTGTCACCAGCAGGGATAGCAAGTCCTGCCTGTCCCATGAGTGTAAGGAGTCCTACTGTTTTAAGGGTAACTGTCTTACCACCGGTATTAGGTCCAGTAATGATGATCATGCTAAATTCTTTTCCAGCATAAACATCGATGGGAACTGCCTTTTTCTTATCAAGAAGAGGATGTCTTCCCTTTATGATATTGAAATAGCGATTCTCATTGAAGATCGGTGTTATTGCGTTCTGCTCAAGAGCAAGAGCAGCCTTTGCAAAAATAAAGTCGAGCTCTGTCATGATCTTGGCATTGTCAGATAAAGCCGCCAGATATCCTGATGCTTCTGCAGAGAGATTAGCAAGGATAACCTCTATTTCTGCTCTCTCCATGCCTGCAAGCTCTCTGAGCTTATTGTTCATTTCAACAATGATACTGGGCTCAATAAAAAGAGTTGATCCTGTTGAAGACTGGTCGTGAACAATTCCACTTACCTGACTCTTATACTCAGCTTTAACCGGTATGCAGTATCTGTCGCCACGCATGGTAACTACAGGCTCCTGCAGGTAAGATCTAAGTGATCCATTTACCATTTTGCCAAGCTGATCGTGGATTCTATCACCAGTAATCTGGATGTCTCTTCTGATATGCTTAAGCGCAGGGCTTGCATCAGATGAAATCTCATCCTCCGAAATGATACATCTTCTGATCTCAGCTGAGACCATTGTAAGTGGCTCTAATCCATCAAAAAGGTCTGAAAGAACATCTCTCTTGTCCTCATCCCTGTCGGATCTGCCATATTGCTTTATTCTGTTTACGTTGTCGAGGAATGAAGCGATATTAAGGAGCTGCGGTGCATCAAGTGAGCTTCCGATTTTCAGCGCCTTAAGGTATCCGCTTAAATCTCTGTTATTACCAAAGGATACCGAACCCTTTTTGAAAACTCTTGAAATAGCAGCATCTGTCTTACTTAAATTCCTCTGGATAGTTCTGATATCTGAAACCGGAAGGAGCTCTTTGCACATCCTTTTACCAGGTTCAGAAGTCGCATATTCACTTAATTTGTCTACTATTTTGTCGTATTCTAGTACGTGTAAAACTTTCTCATTCATGTCCTTATGATTCTACTCTTGTGTCGAAGAGGTTGCTCTCTAAGAGCCTGTTATAACCAAGCCAGCCAACCTCGTTTGTGTTTTTAAGTATCTCTGTAAATGTTTCCATCTTCGCATCTGTGTTATCAGCAAGATGAAGAGCCATTGCCTCGATAATAGCAGGAGTCTTGGGTGATCCAAACTCAAGCTTTCCATGGTGCGCCAAAATACAGTGCTGAAGCTCCTGCTTCAAAAGCACTGGGAATCCATCAATGTCTCTGATCTTTTCTGCAACCATCTCACTTCCCATGATGATATGACCAAGGAACTGTCCTTCGTCTGTGTAATCATTTGTAGGGAAAAGTGAAAGCTCTTTGATTTTTCCTATGTCGTGACATATAGCTGCTGTAATCAGAAGGTCCCTGTTAATTGCAGGATAAGCCTTGCTGAAGAAATCACACATCTTGGTAACGCTTAAGGTATGCTCTAAAAGTCCACCGATAAAGCCATGGTGTACAGACTTTGCAGCAGAAGATCTTCTGAAATCCTTAACAAAAGCCGCATCATCCCTAAAAAATGCAAGAAGGAGTGCCTTAAGATATTTATTCTCTACAGTGTTTATGATTCCGCAGAGCTCCTTGAACATCTCGTCATTATCCTTCTCAGATACAGGAAGATATAAAGACTGATCGTACTCGCCCTCTCTGCAGAGTCTTGCTCTCTTGATATTTACCTGAAGTGCTCCGTTAAAGCTGGTTACTTCTCCGTATACATCAATATAGTCAAGATCTGAAAACTCATCTATTCCTTCGCTGTTGGGATCCCAAACCTTGGCATCTACTGTTCCAGTCTTATCCTGAAGAGTTACTGAATAGTAGTTCTTGCCATTCTTGGTTGTGGCTGCCTGCACATGCTTACACAGATAAATATCTGCAATTCTGTCTCCTGCGTTAAAATCCTTAATAAACTTCATACAAACCTCAATTCTAATATCTTTTGCAAAGATCTCGCCTTTGCTTATTTAACTTTCACTACTTGCTGAATTTCCTATTGTCATATCAAGGTCCAGCTCAACATAGCCTTCTGCTGCCTGGCGCATCAGAGTGATTTTTATCTCTGCTCCAGGGTGAAGACTTATCAGCTTATTAACCAGAAACTCATAGCTATCAACCTGTTCATCATTGATCCTGGTTATTATATCGCCGCTCTGGATACCTGCCAGCATAGATGGTGAATCCATCTCTGTCATTGTAATGTATGCTCCTGCAGGGATGTTCTGCTCTTCCTGAACAGCCTCTGGAATTGTCTGTCCATAAAGCCCCAGGTAACTTCTTCCCGCCTTGTTAGAAAGATCCTCTATAAGAGATTTCATCTCTGTAATTCCAACAGCACAGATCATGTTTGAAAGGCTGCTGTCATTGTGCGTCATGTCAATTATTCCAATAACTGCTCCAGAGAGGTCTATGATAGCGCCACTGGCATTAGTACTTCCATAAATGTCTGTGGTAAGCAGCTTATAATTGGCATCCGGAAGATCGATAGATGTATTTCCAGATGTTACAAAGCCATAGTTTACAGAGCCCTGCGCACCTGTAGGACTGCCAACTGCAATGATAGGCGAGCCTGTTACTACTCCGGCATTAGAACTGCCGAGCGTAGCCACCTTTATTCTTGCTTTTGTCTCGTCTGTAAGCTTTTTCTCCTGAACAGCAATAATGCTAAATCCGCTGTTCTTATCAGTCATTTTGTGGTAACCATAGCATGAAGTGCCATCATTGAAGGTTATGAGTATCTGCTCAGCCTCAGCAATCGCTGAAGCAGTAGTTATTATCAGATAATCCTGCCCATTCTCCGCAACAATTACTCCTGATACATCTCCCTTGCTTTCATAAGGGTCATTGAACCAGTTAGTATCTGATGTGACAGCAGTAACCTTAACAATGCTTCCGTATACGCTGTTTGCTACTTCCTTTAGAGATGCATACATTTCCCTATAGTCTGTAGAGTCAACTGAACGCTTGGTTATCTCCTTCTGCATTCTGTCGATCTCACTTGAAGCCATGTCGATAGCTGCGCTTGCAGCCTCTGCCGCTATGGCATTATCATCTGCATACATGTCCTCAGGCTGCATTTCATCAGTAACTGTCTCTTCTGTTGAAAAATCAACAGGAGTAGGCTTTTCCTCAGGATACAATTTGTTGTTGATAACGGGGGAGAGAAAAACAAACGTAAGACATGCTACCGCACCAAAAACAACCGCCAGGGTGACTGTAATTAGCGTCCTTCTTAGCAGCTTTTTCTTATTGATGGGTCTCTGTTTTATTTTTTCACGCATGAAATCGGGAGTCGTGATAGGACTGACTCCCATTGTAATCTTGTCATTATCGTTGTTTTCCATGTTACTCATAGATATCCCCAACTCTAGAAAACTTTTATTTCTTGGTATGATTCTCGATGAATCTCTTAAGTCTCTCTATTGCCTTCTTCAGATCCTCCAAAGAATAAGCATAAGAAATTCTCACGAAGCCTTCTCCACAATCACCAAAGGCTGTTCCCGGTACAACTGCGAGCTTTTCCTCTTCAAGGAGCTTGTTACAAAACTCATCACTTGTCATGCCAAGATGGCTGATGTTCGGGAAAATGTAGAATGCTCCGAAGGGCTCAAAGCAAGGAAGGTTCATCTTTTTGAACTCATTCAAAAGATAGCGTCTTCTCTGGTTATACTGCTCCTTCATCATAGCAACATCTTCATCGCCATTCTTTAATGCCTCAACTGCCGCATACTGGCTGGTTGTAGGTGCACACATGATAGCGAACTGATGAATCTTGGTCATCTGCTCAATAATTTCTACAGGTCCGCATGCATAGCCAAGTCTCCAGCCTGTCATAGCAAAGGACTTGGAGAATCCGTTGATGAGAATTGTTCTCTCATACATTCCGGGAATCTCTACAATTGATACATGCTTATCAGTGTAAGTAAGCTCGCTGTAAATCTCATCAGAAAGAACGAACAGGTCCTTTTCCTTGATGACCTCTGCGATTTCCTCGAGGTCCTTTCTCTCCATGATAGCTCCAGTCGGATTATTAGGGAAAGGAAGTACAAGTATCTTGGTCTTGTCAGTTACATTCTCAAGGATTTCCTTGGCTGTAAGTCTGAATTCATTTTCCTCTTTAAGCTCGATAATTACGGGCACAGCTCCTGCAAGTATTGCACAGGGCTCGTAGGAAACATAGCTGGGCTGAGGAATCAAAACCTCATCACCAGGGTTAATCATCGCTCTAAGAGCAAGATCTATAGCCTCAGAACCGCCGACAGTAACGAGAACCTGTGTATCAGGATCATACTGTACGTTCTGCTTACGCTTTAAATAATTACATATTTCTACTTTTAATTCTCTAAGTCCTGAATTGGAAGTGTAGAAGGTTCTTCCTTTTTCCAGGGAATAAATACCCTCATCTCTTATATGCCAGGGTGTGTCAAAATCCGGTTCACCAACACCAAGAGAAATTGCACCGTCCATAGTCTTTACTACATCGAAAAACTTACGGATTCCAGAGGGCTTTATGTCAACAATCTTGTCTGCTAAAGGATTCCTCATGGTGTAATCTTCTCCCTTGTATCATCATATTTCTTTGTAAGTATAGTGCCGTGATCCTTGTACTTCTGCAAAATGAAATGTGTAGAGCAGCTAAGTACAGTATCAAGAGGTGAAAGCTTGTTAGTAACAAAGCTTGCAACCTCCTTAAGTGTCTTGCCCTCAAGCATTACCATAAGGTCAAAGCCACCTGATACGAGGTAAACACTCTTTACCTCAGGGAACTTGTATATTCTCTCAGCAATTGAGTCAAAACCGATGCCTCTCTGAGGTGTAACCTTTACTTCTATGAGCGCACTTACTGTGTCAATTGATGTCTTAGACCAGTCGATCATTGTGTGATATCCACAGATAATGCCCTCTTCCTCAAGGCTCTTAAGTTCATTCGCAATATCTATCTCCGAGGCCGCCAGCATAACCGCCAGTTCATCAATCCCTATTCGGCTATTCTTTTCAATGGTTCTTAATAATTCGTCTCTGTTTACCATAACGTCCTCCTGATTTTTAGAATGATTCTGTTCATTATACCACA
Source organism: Butyrivibrio sp. (assembly GCA_015056655.1). Lineage (GTDB taxonomy): Bacteria > Bacillota > Clostridia > Lachnospirales > Lachnospiraceae > Butyrivibrio. The sequence continues at coordinate 44,955 of SVFV01000016.1, read as the reverse complement.
AATCCTGTGAAAATTGCGTCATTTAGCCAAGTAGTTATACTTCCGTTTTCAACAGTTCATCGGCCTGCGGCTTATCCAAAAAGCGAATCTCCCCATCGTTTCTGATGATCCTGTCGTTGCTATCTGTTGTTCTACCTATAACTGTGGCCTCTATACCATTTTCATTGAGAGTGCTTATTGTCTCATCTTCTCTATCTGTAATAAAAAGAAGTGATCCGCCAGAGAGCATCTGATAAGGGTTAAAGCCCAGATGATTTGTGATTTCAATTGTCTCCTGTCTTATGGGAATACTCTTTAAATCCACATCTATTCCGCAGCCAGCCATATCTGCCAGTTCCCAAAGAGCAGCAAAAATTCCGCCGGAAGATACATCATGAAGGTACGAAGCCCCCTCCTTTATTGCAATCTGAGCATCCTCTCTAATTGATAAGAGCTTCTTAAAGGCCTTGCCATCCTCAATCATGTACTGTGGGAGTCTCTCAGAAAGCTTATCAGCATACTTCTCTGCAAGAATGGCTGTTCCTTCAACTCCTGTCCATTTTGTCATTACTATGGCAGAAGCATCTTTGTTTGGAATAATTTCTGATTCACTTACACCAGTAACATACACGCTTACAAGTGGTCTGCTTAATGCATCGGATACTTCAGTATGTCCGCCCCTGATAGGGATGGACAGTTCATCTGCAGCCCTCTTGCAATCCCTTACTATGTCCTTTAAATCAGCTTCTTCTGTATTGGAATCAAGAAGTATATTTACAACTGCCATTTGTGGCTTTGCACCCACAGCAAATATGTTGTTAGAAGCCTTATACATAGCATTATAGCCACCACCCTTTGCATCTACAGTAAAGGTGCTGACCGCACTAACAAGCTTTCTATTTTCTCCATCTATAGAACAAGCGCAGTCTGGTGTTACAACTGCGCTTTTCTTATTGGAATTGTCTTTTAACAGTTTTATAACCGATCTCTTTAAAACACTGTCGGTCACTTTTCCAATTCTCATTTATTTAAATCTCCATCAGTTTCCGTCTACGCCAACGTTCTGAACTGTTTCAGCTGGATCTCCCTGACCCTCAGCCGGTGTCTCTGCCGGTGTTTCTGCTGGTGCGGGAGCTGCCTCCGGGTTAGCGGCTGCTTCTGCTGCCGCCGCTGCTGCAGCTGCTGCCTGCTGGGCTTCAAGCTGTGCCTGCGCTCCTGCTGCCGCTGCCGCTGCTGCTGCCTGTGCTCCAGCAACATCTCCACCTTCTGTAGCTGCTGCAGCCTGAACTGCCTGAATCGCACCTGCTACTGCATTTATCTGATTTATATCGCCTGTAGCAATAGCTGTTGCAATCTGAGCTGCTGCTGTAGGATCTCCCGTAGCTGTTCCAACTGTGATGATTTTGGGAACCATCTTGTAATTACTGCTATTTATAACCTGTCTGTCGGTTTCAACACCGTCTTCGTAGGTAATCTTCCAAAGCTGAGCCTTATATCCAATGTGAGCAGACTGTGATGTGATCGCTCCAATGGGCTGTCCTGCATCTGCCACAATCTGATCTGCGCCTGCAGGGATTGTTTCAAGTACTTCACTCTTATACTCAACCTTGTGAGAAGCAGGTCTTGTCTCTACTCCATAGATTGTAAATGTAATGTGCTTATCCGGTGTTGTGCATCCTTCTATATAGATAGGATGCTCTGTGCTGTTAACAAATCTGAAGTTCTTTCCGCCAGACTCAGCAATAGCTGCATCCATTGAAGGCTCAACATAGTTAATAATCATTGAGTGGTTGTGGCGCTCTGTAACTTCAAGCTCTGCACCAAGTACTGCATTGTACAGTGTTGTTGATACCTGGCAGATACCACCACCTACGCTCTCTACAACAAGGCCATTAAGGTATGAACCTGCAGGGAAGTAACCATTTGCTTCTGTAAAAGGAGTGATTGTATCAAGTACTGAGAACTCTTCACCAGGATATAATGTTGTTCCATTTATAAGTGAACATCCATTAGCTACATTTGCACTTCTGGCTGAACCGGATGTCTTGTAGCTTGTTGTGTAGGTTCCAAGTACATCCTTTACCATTGAAAGTTCTTCTTCGCTTCCAAGGGGCTTGTCCTCTACGATTGCCACATCTACTGAGCAGTCTTCGTGTGTCCATTCGTTCTGTAAATATGACTCTATATCTGTAAGTGACTGTCTCTCATCAAGAAGATATCCTGTTCTTCCATCAGATACGATAAAGTTGTCGCCTTCCTTTGTGAGCTTGTAGTTGACCTTAGATACATTAAAAGGTGCACAGTCAACTTCAAGTACTTTATATATAGCTTCATCATTAAAGGAATATTCTATATTAAAACGCTTTGTGCTGTTCTGAAGGTCTTTCTTCGCCTTATATCTCTCGATTATATTGCCAGCTCTGCCAAGGGCATAAGCCTCATCTACAACCTCTGTGTTAGCCCATCCAATTCCAAACTCTGAGATATTAACAGTGACTTTCTGGTCTTCAGTTTTTCCATTTAATGTGATGCTCTTATTTCCAAGCTCCTCTATGTATTTGGAAACTGCCTCGGTTGCTTCTTCCTTTGTAAGGCCTGAAACATCGACATCCCCGATGAATACTCCCTGATATATCGCATCAGAAGAGGCTTTCGCACTAGATACTGGAACAAAAAGCGCCAAAGCCACAATAATCAGGAAACCATAAATAAATTTTTTCATAAACTTCTCCATTTAGCCTCTTCTAGGCGAGACCGGTATATGCTAACATTAGAAAGAAAGTGCACTTGTTGCAAGCGGAATAATGAGCGCGAGAATAAGCACTATTATTATGACTGCAGATATTATCTTTCTGTTTTTACCGGAATTGAAAAACTTAAGCATAATAAATTCTCCTCATTTTCTGAAAGGATATTATATATGAGAATGCCTATTTTTACAAGCTTTATCATGATTGTTCTTCTCACGCAATTCGCCATCAGAAGAAGCAATCATAAAGAGCAATCTAATGAAAAAGCATTCTGGGAAAAGGAACGCGAAGCTAATTCCACCAGAAGGAAAAGCCTTGATGGGCTTAACTATATAAAAATACCAGCAAACAGGCTCCCCTTCGGAGCTCTTCCTGATGATAAGGATGTTGTTTTCTGTGAAAAGACTATCACTAACCTCATCGATCAGAAAATCGTTAACCTGACTGGATATTCCAATACTGAGCTTAAGCTCGAATACGGCGCACCAAATATTACAAATCTCACAACCTTTGACCAGAACTATACAACTCTTGTTACTAATCTTCAGACCTGGGGCCTGCACCTTTATAATGCAGCTCTCTATGAGGAAGCCCTAATGGTCCTTGAATTTGCAGCTTCCACAAGAACCGATGTCTCTGGCACATACAAGCTTCTTTGTGATATGTATCAGACAAAGCTTGGTTATTCAAAGGAAGTAATGACTAAGAAGATTAAAGCTTTAGTTCCAATAGCAGAATCACTTAGATCTCTTAGCCGCGATTCCATTGTGGAATATCTTAATTCCTATCTGGAAGTCGAAGAAAATCCTACATAACTTTTAAAGCAGAAAATCCCAAGCTTTCGCTTGGGATTTTGTTTTTTAGATAACTGCCGGGCCTGATCCGATTTCTACTGTGTAGAAGGTTGCATCATAGCCAATCTTATCCTTATAAGCCTTTCCGACTTTTTCTTTGAATTCTTCAACAGCCTCATCCTTAACGATAGAAACTGTGCAGCCACCAAATCCGCCGCCTGTCATTCTGGAGCCAATAACTCCGGGAATCTTCCATGCTTCCTCAGCAAGAGTATCAAGCTCAATTCCTGTTACATCATAATCGTCACGAAGGGAGATATGTGACTCCTTCATGAGCTGACCAAATTTCTCAAGATCTCCAGCCTTAAGAGCCTTTACTGCATCAAGTGTACGCTGATTTTCATAAACCGCGTGCTTAGCCTTGGTTCTGCGATCATCATCCTTGATTGCATCCTTGTGCTTCTCAAACTCCTCAGGAGTAAGGTCGCCAAGTCCCTTAATATCAACTACTGCCTGAAGCTCTTCCAGAGCCTTCTCACAAGCACTTCTTCTTGCATTGTACTGAGAATCTGTGAGCTTGTGCTTCTTATTGGTATTAGCGATTACAATCTTTGCTCCCTTTAAAGTGATGGGTGCATACTCAAATGAAAGATCTGATGTATCAAGGAAAATAGCGTTATTCTCTTTTCCCATAGCGGAAGCGAACTGATCCATGATACCGCAGTTGCATCCGTTGAAGTTGTTCTCAGAATACTGACCGATAAGTGCGAGATCCTGATTAGTAACATCAAATCCAAAGAGGTCTCTGATAATGAATCCTGTTAAAACCTCAAGTGATGCTGATGATGAAAGGCCTGATCCATTCGGAATATTTCCGAAGATGCACATGTCAAAGCCCTTATCAAGCTTAAATCCTCTCTTCTCAAAAGCCCATACAACACCTACAGGATATGCTGTCCATCCAGCTGTCTTTGAGCTTTCAAGGTCATCAAGAGAAGCCTCTATAACTCTTGAATTCTCAAAGTTCATTGAGAAGAAACGCATCTTTCTGTCGTCTCTCTTTGCAGCTGCGCCATAAGTTCCTATTGTAAGTGCGCAGGGAAAAACGTGTCCCCCGTTGTAGTCTGTGTGCTCACCGATGAGATTTACTCTTCCGGGAGCAAAGTATGCCTTTACATTGTCGTTTTTGCCAAATACTTTCTCGAAGCCCTCAAGAACATCGGCCTTCATCTTCTGATCCATTAAAATAACCTTCCTATTCCTAAATATCACCTGTAAGCTGTTTTAGTTCTTTGCAGCCTGCAATAATTTCTCCTTAAGCTGTCCTTCGATCTGAGCAAGCTCAGCCTCAGCAGCCTTTCTCTTTTCCTTACCCTCTGTCTGAATCTTCATAACTTCATCAAGTGTAGAGATAAGAGTTTCATTTGTATGCTTAAGAGTCTCGATATCTACGATACCTCTCTCAGATTCCTTAGCTGCTTCAACAGATGCAACCTTAAGAGCATCTGCATTCTTTCTAAGAAGCTGGTTAGTCATGTCGTTAACTTCTCTCTCAGCCTTAGCTGCCTGAGCAGAGTGCTCAATACCAATGGCAATAACCATCTGGTTCTTCCAAAGCGGAATTGTGTTAACGATTGTTGACTGAATCTTCTCAGCCATTGTTGTATCAGCACTCTGAACCATACGGATCTGAGGGCCTGTCTGCATAGCGATTGTACGTGTAAGCTCGAGGTCATAGATCTTCTTCTCAAATCTGTCGCATAAAGATGCAAGATCCTTAGCTGCCTGCGCATCCTCAGGAAGTCCTGAAGCCTCTGCCTTTTTCTGAGCCTCTACAAGGTCTGTCTCACGAACCTGCTGAAGCTTCTTCTTACCAGCAATGATGTACATTGAAAGTTCTTTGTAGTAGTTCAGGTTGAGCTTGTACATGTTATCAAGGATAGCTACATCCTTCATGAGCTGCTGCTCGTGACGCTCAAGCTCGTTACTGATAGTCTCAACGTTTGTCTCAACCTTAGCGTACTTAGCCTTCATAGCTGTGAGCTTGTTTCCGCCCTTCTTGAAGAAAGCCATGATTCCCTTTTCATCTTCTTCAATCTCAAAGCTCTTAAGCTCTGTTACAAGTCCGGCGATCATGTCACCAACCTGACCCATATCCTTTGTACGAACGTTGTCGATAGCCTTCTCAGAGAAATCAGCCATCTTCTTCTGTGTGCCAGCACCATAATTCATTACAGCTGTGGAATTTGTAAGATCAATCTGATCCACAAAAGCATCTACCTGCTTCATCTCCTCCTCTGTAAGCTGAGCATCCTTAGCCATTGACTCAGGTGTAGCTGCCTGAGGTGCCGGAGCTGGAGCCGGTGCGGGCTCTTCCTCAGCTACTGCTGCTGCCCCAAATGATAATGTCGGTGCTGAATTCTCGAATTCCTTAAATTCGTCTCCCATTTTTAAATCCTCTCTTCCTCAACAATTCTTTTTTCAAGTCTTTAAAAACTTTAAAATTTCAGTTCTGTCTGAGGAGCTGCCTGTGCGGCCTGCTGTCCCCCTGGCATAGCCTGCGCAGCTTGTCCCCCTGCGGGCTTTGCCTGATAAGCCTGAGCTGCTGTTGCACTCTGGGCCTGTGTCTGCTGAACGTCTACATCTCTGATACCGCCATCTGTCAGACCGTCCTGTGCCATCATGGTCTTCATAACACTGATGTCTGAAGAAATGTCCCATGCCATATCCTGGAAAAGGCTGTCCAGAAGATTTTCAAATGCACTGTTTATAACATCAATTGCATCCTCAATCTCCTTCTTGGTCTTTGTGATGTTATCACCAACTTCTGGCTGTTTATCAAGATCAACGTATGCATTCAGTAGCTTTGTTGTTGTGGGCAGATAATAGTTCATGAACTTCTTAAGATCATCTGCGCACTCAGGTTCATTTTCAACCTGCTGAAAGATTCTCTGCATGATGCTCTCAAGCTGGAAAAGCTTGGCACTCATCTCATCTCCGGGAATCTGGTCATTTATTCTGCGTATATTTGCTATGTAATCCTGTCCTTCTTTTACAATTCCCTGGATCTTGGTATCACCTGTAGGAGCAGCCTGCTGAGCAGCGGGAGCTTCTCTTGTCTGAGCGTTCATTCCAGCAAGTTTTTCTCTGCGTTCTCTCTCCTGTCTGGAAGCCTCAGCATTTATATACTGCTGATATGCTCTGTTTGTCAGCATTACTGTTGTCTCGCCGGCATCCATTCTTCCAAGAGGAAGGTATTCCTTCTTGATCATCTTCTTGATGTTCTTTTTGATGTTCTCAGGAGTTTCAGCTGCCGCAAGAGCAAGGTCGTTTATAGCAAAATATTCTGATTTACCAAGTATTTTGCCGTACTTGTTGTATGCCTTTACAAGCTTTCTGTCCTCTATTCCTTTGTGGATCATGAATGCAAAAAGTCCTGCCAATATACCAAATATAAGCGCTGGTGCCACGACAACCGGCTCCATGAATGCCAGTACTGCAAAGAAAATTGTCATAATTCCCATATATGCTGCACCGATTGATCCACCAATTATTTTTCCTAATCCCTTGGAGGAGCTTATTTTTTTCATAAGGAACGGTGTTCTGAATTTACCACCTGAGTAGTGAACAGATCTGGGCACCGATGCGCTACCGTAAAAATTCTGGTTCACATTAGCTGTGGCCTTATCAACAGCATCCTTAACCTGTACTCTTATGGAATCCCCAAGTTTGGAATAATCGCCAGTACTTACTGCGCGATTAACTTCATTTAATATTTCATCACCTGTTTTCAGGATATCATCTAACTGACTCATATAACTTCCCTTAAAAGCAACATTTTCTAGTAAAAAATGCGATATATTACCTATTCACGCAACCTACATCATTTTATAATAACTAAAGCGAAAAAACAATGACAGTTAGCGCATTTAAGTAGTAATATGGTAGTTGGATTGTCAAAAAATTCTTTAAATGAATCGAGGAAAAATCATGGACAGACAAAATCTGACATTGCTCACTGATCTTTATGAGCTCACGATGATGCAGGGTTACTTCAAAAACAAGACCCAGAACGAAACAGTTATATTTGATGCTTTTTTCAGAAACAATCCTTTTGATGGCGGATATTCCATCATGGCAGGATTGGAGCAGCTTATCCAGTACATTAAAGAGCTGCATTTTGATGATGAAGACATCGAATACTTAAGAAGCGTCGGCATATTCGACGAGGACTTCCTTGAGTATCTTCGTGATTTCAAGTTCAGCGGAGATATCTATTCTATCCCTGAGGGAACACTTATCTTCCCCAGAGAACCCCTTGTAAAGGTTATCGCCCCTATCATGGAGGCTCAGCTTATTGAGACTGCCATTCTTAATATAATTAACCACCAGTCACTTATCGCTACCAAGGCAGCTAGAATCTGCTATGCAGCTCAGGGTGATGGCATAATGGAGTTCGGTCTTAGACGTGCTCAGGGTCCTGATGCAGGTACCTACGGTGCTAGAGCCGCTGTTATTGCAGGCTGCGTAGGAACAAGTAATGTTCTTTGCGGACAGCTCTTTGATGTTCCTGTAAAGGGCACACATGCTCACAGCTGGATCATGAGCTTCCCTGATGAATACACAGCTTTCAAGACTTATGCAAGGCTTTATCCTTCAGCTTGTATCCTTCTTGTTGATACTTACGACACCTTAAAGTCCGGTGTACCTAATGCAATTCGTGTATTCAAGGAAATGAAGGAAGAAGGAATTGATCTTCCTTTCTATGGAATAAGACTTGATAGCGGAGACCTTGCTTACCTTTCTAAGGAAGCTCGTAAGATGCTTGATGAGGCTGGTTTCCCGGATGCTGTTATCTCTGCATCTAACGACCTTGACGAGTACCTTATCTCTTCACTTAAAACACAGGGCGCAGCTATTACTTCATGGGGTGTTGGTACACACCTTATCACTGCTAAGGATAACCCGTCATTTGGTGGTGTTTACAAGCTCGCTGCTGTTATGGGCGAGGATGGTAACTTCATTCCCAAGATCAAGCTTTCTGAGAATTCAGAAAAGGTTACTAACCCTGGAAATAAAAAGATTTACAGAGTATATGAGAAGGAAAGCGGAAAGATCAAGGCAGATCTCATCTGTCTCGAGCACGAAACCTTCACAGAAGATAAGCAGCTTCTTCTCTTCGATCCTCAGGAGCCTTGGAAAAAGACACTTCTTCCTGCTGGTTCCTTCACTCTTAGAGAGATCATGGTTCCTATCTTCAAGAAGGGTGAATGTGTTTACACTTCTCCTAAGACCATGGAAATCCGTGACTACTGCTTAAAGGAGCAGGATACTCTCTGGGAGGAGACAAGACGTCTCTTCAATCCTCACGAGGTTCACGTTGACCTTTCAAAGCGCCTCTATGATACAAAGATGACTCTTCTTGATCAGATGAGCGGCGTTGATATGGGAGACGACATCGAGAAATAAATAAGATAATAGCCAATAAAAGTAAAAGTGCGCTTTTTTCAAGCGCACTTTTTGTTGTTCAAAATGTAATTGCGGCCCTGCAAGGGACACACGCATCGGCGAAACCAGGCTACCTTACAACACATGGAAGATTCCGTTTAGTGCTGCTTCGTTCCCGACCTGACACGGTTCACAGATTTCCATTGCATAAGACCCGGCTCCGCACTGTGATGCGTGCACCCATTGCAAAGCCGCATAAGTAAATATATCCGATATGGTCCGACAAGTCAACAGCTTGTTAGATTGAGTAATCGTAAGCACTGTTCTCTTTGGTCTCATCCACCAGATCTTTAAGAGAATAGTTATCGACATAGTTATTTACTACATCATCAAGCCCCTGCCAGAATTTAAGGGTTACACAGCCCTCTGCTCTGGGACAATCATTTTTCTCTCCCTGAAGGCACTCAACAGGTGCAAGGCTACCTTCTACAGTTCTAAGGATTTCGCCCACAGTGTACTCCTCAGGCTTTCTCGCAAGCCTGTGACCACCGTTACTTCCTCTCATACTTCTAACAAGTCCTGCTTTTCCAAGACTTGTAACTATCTGTTCAAGGTATTTTACGGTTATTCCCTGTCTTGCTGAGATATCCTTAAGAGCAATATATTCGCCTGTATCATGAAAAGCGAGATCTATCATCACTCTAAGCGCATATCTTCCTTTAGTTGATATTTTCATTTTTTATCTCCATGGCCCCTACTGTGAATGACCATTTCTCCCTTCTTAAGTAACGAATTAGTTAATTCCTTAATGTGTAGATTATAATAGCACATATATCCCTTAATTACTAGTGCTTTAGTAGGAATTGCCTGATTCGCATATTCTGCAGCTGTTCCCCAATAAAATACAGCGTTTATAATATCCTTTTTACGCCTATGCTATAATATGACTTATGAAAAATAGAAATTATCCGGAACTTAATATAAAAACCGATGAGCAGCGCACAGACGAAAAGTACATGAAAGCCGCCCTTAAGCAGGCAAGAAAGGCTATCGAACTCGGAGAAGTGCCGATCGGATGTGTCATTGTATATGAAGGAAAGATTATCGGCCGTGGTTATAACCGCAGAAACACTGATAAATCTGTGCTTTGCCACGCCGAAATTACAGCTATTAAGAAAGCATGTAAAAAGATTGGCGACTGGCGACTTGAGGAATGTACTTTGTATGTGACCTTAGAGCCCTGTCAGATGTGCGCTGGCGCTATAGTTCAGTCCAGAATTCCTCGCGTTGTGATGGGAGCCATGAGTCCTAAATCCGGCTGCGCTGGAACAGTTCTTAATATCCTTGAAAATCCTGAATTCAATCACCAGGTTGATGTTACAACCGGTGTACTCGAGAAGGATTGCAGCGACATTCTAAAGGAATTTTTTACAGAGCTTAGAAAGCGCAACAAGGCTGAGAAGGAAGCGAGAAAGGCTGCTGAAGCTGCTGCTCAGGAATCAGCACAATAGCAGGAATAGTATTTAATTATATAGAAGCAACCAACTACTTATGACAAATCTTGAACATCAACTATCAAATTGCAAAATATGTCCCAGAAACTGTGGAGCTGACAGAATCAGTACAAATCCAGGCTATTGCAAACAGCCAGATCACTTAACTGCGGCAAGAGCCTATCTTCATGCATGGGAGGAGCCCTGTATATCCGGCGTTAATGGCTCCGGAACTGTTTTCTTTTCCGGCTGTAATATGCGATGCGTATTTTGCCAGAACTCAGAGATTGCTTCAGGTGATGTTGCAAAGGAGATTTCTTCCGAAAGGCTATCTGAGATTTTCTTAGAACTCCAGGAGAAAAAAGCATCAAATATAAATCTCGTGACACCAACTCATTTTGTCCCCCTGATCATCCCTGCTCTTGAAAGAGCCAAGGCCCAGGGGCTTGTTATTCCTATTGTTTACAACACCAGCGGATACGAGAAGGTCGAGACACTTAAGAAATTAGAAGGACTTATAGATATTTATCTTCCTGACTGTAAGTATTATTCTGACGAGCTTTCATTAAAGTATAGTAATGCTCCTGATTATCACAAAATAGCTATTGCTGCAGTTGATGAAATGGTAAGACAGGTAAGTGCGCCTTTGTTTTACCCTGAAGGTTATCATCCATATCTGGGCTATTTTGATTCGCATGAGCAATATTTGAACGATACAGAATCATTAACTCTGCTTGATTCTGTAGACTATAATCTTCTACTCGATAACTGCAATGACGACTACTATGGCCCACTTATGAAAAAGGGCGTGATAATTCGCCATCTCATGCTACCAGGTCACCTTGACGATTCCAAAGAAGTTATCCGCTCTCTTCTGGAGAGATATGGTACCAAGGTCTATCTAAGCATCATGAACCAGTTCACACCTCATGGAGATTTATCTGCTTATCCCGAACTACTAAAGCCAGTTGATAGTAGAGATTATGACAAGCTTATCGACTATGCCATAGACCTCGGCATCGAAAACGGCTTTTTCCAGGGTGAAGGCACTGATTCTGAGAGCTTCATTCCAGCTTTTGATTTTGAAGGACTCTAATCACACTTATCTAAAATCCAATATTCACACATAAACAAAACCTCCCATTGGTAGACCATGGGAGGTTTCTAATTTTAATCCTATTATTCTATTTCCAAGCAAAATCAGAACTCATTTGAGTCCACATATCTCATGTAGTTAAGTACCATCATTGCAATCTTGAAGGTAAGCGCCTCATCAAAGGTTCTTACATCAAGGCCAGTTGCCTTCTGCAATTTCTCTATTCTGTACACAAGTGTATTTCTGTGAACAAAGAGCTGTCTTGAAGTCTCTGAAACGTTAAGATTATTCTCAAAGAACTTATTTACTGTGTTAAGTGTCTCTTCATCGAGGTTCTCCGGAATCTCTCTGTCTCCAAAAATCTCATCGATGAAAATTCTGCAAAGGCTGATAGGAAGCTGATAGATAAGTCTTCCAATTCCAAGGGTATTGTATGCTGTCACGTGTCTCTCTGCGTAGAAAATCTTTCCTACATCAAGAGCCATCTTTGCTTCCTTATAGGATTTGCTAAGGTCCTTAAGCTCATTTGTTATCGTTCCATAGGATACTCTTACATCAAGCATGGCCTCTGTATTCATCATATCAACGATGGTAGTAGCTATGCCCTCTATATCCTCGTAGCTCTCGCCTGCCTTGAGCGCTTTGACAAGAATCACGCTGCTCTCATCTACTGCTGTAACATAGTCACCAGCCTGAGATGTGAACATGCTTCCAAGGAGCTCCTGAGCTCCGCTGTCTCTCTCTGCCTTCGTCTCGACCAATATGATAACTCTGGGCACTGTAGCATCTATGCGAAGTTTTTTTGCCCTGTTGTAAATATCGATGAGAAGCAGGTTATCAAGAAGCAGATTCTGGAAAAAGTTATTTCTATCATATCTCTCTTTATATGCAACAATAAGGTTCTGAAGCTGACTGATGCATATTTTTCCAACCATATATGCATCCTCTGCCTGACCAGAAGCCATAAGAACATATGCAAGATCGCCTTCATCAAGAATCTTCAGCAAATGATTAGTACCTATAACCTGAGAATCAACCGGTGATTCTGCGAATGACGCTATCATAGCAGCGTCAAATTCGGGTAATTCGGAAGTCACCGCAACAGGCTTCCCCTTAAGGTCATATACACCAAGCTGTACTCTTGTAATGGCTGATAATTCATCTATACTGTTTTGAATAATCTGATTAGTGATCATAAATGCCTCCAACAAGCTATAAAGCTGTTATTCTCCGCTGTTATTATAACATAGTGAAATAGATACTTCATTTAGAAAAATAAAAATGGAGCTGTGCCTATTGATTGGCGCAGCTCCATAAACTCTTTATGAATTTGATTATTCAGTCCATCTTACAAGCTTATATAATGTGTAAGTTAAAGTTCTTTCTTCCTTAGAATACTTATCAATGTATGTAATCTCGAATCTTGTTTCAGCCACCATATGTTCTGTATCTGTACCATATGAACTGTACTGACTTTCATAGAAATTTCTGTACGGTACATCAGAAAGCGTTACATTTGAATTATTGGCAATGTCTGTATAAACCATCTCAGAACTAATACTTGAATCTCCATACGCCTTATGAGTATAAACACCAACACGGATTCCCTTAAGTTTATAGCCCTTGTTCATCTTAACACTGAATTTACCGGAATCCTTCTTTGCCATATATCCCATGGTATCTTCGCCATACAGGTCAAGGCGCTGACTGCCAAACTTTACAGACTTAATTGCTGAATCCATTTTTGCATATACAGTAACAGATTTCTTTTCTTTCTTTCCATTCTTTTCAAGAGTGTAAGTTACTTTATACTTTCCGTCTTTGCGTGCATAGCATCCGATAGCAAACTCAGAGCCAAAGCTATACTGAGATGTGCTTGTTTCAACTCTTGTGCCGTATACCTTCAAATTGGGATTATTTGATTTAATATTTTTTATTGAATATCCCTGATCAACAAGCTGAATCCTGATTGCAGAATTATCTATTGAACGTGTATATATTCTTACACTTGTAGGTACGTAATCCTTTAAATCTGTAGCTGCTTTAGCTTCATATTTGAATCCAGTAAAAGCAGTAAGTACAAAAGCCAATGTAAGAACTACTGCGAGTACTTTGGAAAGAATACTTCTCTTCTTCATAAATATCGCCTCCATCATTTGTTATAGTTAACCAATCTAGAAATACTATATGTTACTACGCCTGTTTCACCTGTCTTTTTATTCTTGTAAGTAATCTCCAACTGAGTGTTAGATTCCATATTTTTTGTGTAGTAACTATAAGATGATCCAGAACTTGAATATGTGTAAGCTTTCTTATCCAAAGTTATTTTCTTTCCATTCTTAACCTTTGAATAAACATATTCGTTGTTCGCATTTCTCTTACCTATACGAAGACCTGTAAGCTTGAAATTCTTGTTCATAACAACGTTAACTTTACCAGATTTAGGCATATTAACGGCATCATAAGCTGGGTTTAACCACAAGCTCTTTCCATTATACTTGATGTCCTTTACTGCACTTTCAATGTATCTGCCAATTACAACCTTAACATTTACAGTCTTGTGTTCCTTAACTGCTCCTGCAGCATCGACAACATCGAAATCTACTGTGTATTTACCAGGCTTCTTTGACCATACACCAATTTTTCCGGTCTTATCGCCCTTTTTGATAGAAACAGTATAAACTCTAAGATCTACACTGCTAGATTTGAGGTTAGCAATTCTGTCACCCACAGCATCAAAATTTACGGTGATAGGTGCACCATATTCTGTGCCTGTGTAGTAATAACCATTTTTATAGGTTCTTACTGTGATGTTGTCCCCATTTGTAGTTGCTGCATAGGCTGTCACTGATGTAGTTCCCAATAACAAAGTGAAAGCTAATGCAAGTGTTGCTAGCTTTTTTGAAAGCTGTTTAATAGTTTTCATGTGATTTCCTCCTCCACACTTTTTTCTTGGACTTATATTGTCCGTCACAACATTAAATATTTTACACCTTTTGGTTTTTTCCCTTCAATAGACATAATCAAATTTGCTAAATAAATAACGAAAAAAGAACCACACCCAATTGAGTGTGGTCCTTAATACTTACATATTCATTCAGATTAGTTTGTGATAACCTTCTCTGTCTCTTTGTCGAATACGTGAATCTTCTCTACGTCGAATGCGAACTTAACCTTATCGCCAGGACGAGCTGTTGTACGAGAATCAACTCGTGCTGTTACAGGGAAGCCTGCAAGATCGAAGTACAGATAAACTTCTGCACCAAGAAGCTCGTATACGTTGATTGTTGACTCAAATACAGCCTTAGATGTGCTAACAACCATCTCGGAATCATCAACGTCCTCAGGACGGATACCGAATGTAACTGTCTTTCCAGCGTAGCCGCCATCGATAACCTTCTTAGCCTTTGCAGGGGGAAGTTCGATAGACTGACCAGCGATCTTAAGGCAAGCCTTGTCGCCGCTAACTTCTACTTCTGCATCAAGGAAGTTCATCTGAGGTGAACCCATGAATCCAGCAACGAAGAGGTTTGTGGGCTTGTCATAGAGGTTCTGAGGTGTGTCAACCTGCTGGATAACACCATCCTTCATAACTACGATTCTTGTACCAAGAGTCATAGCCTCTGTCTGGTCATGTGTAACGTAGATGATTGTAGTACCAAGTCTCTGGTGAAGCTTAGCAATCTCAGTTCTCATCTGTACACGGAGCTTTGCATCAAGGTTTGAAAGAGGCTCATCCATAAGGAATACCTTAGGATTACGAACGATAGCACGACCCATAGCAACACGCTGTCTCTGACCACCGGAAAGAGCCTTAGGCTTACGATCAAGAAGGTTTGTAAGATCAAGGATCTTAGCAGCATCCTTAACCATCTTGTCGATCTCAGCCTTCGGAACCTTACGAAGCTTAAGACCGAATGCCATGTTATCATAAACTGTCATATGAGGATACAGAGCGTAGTTCTGGAATACCATTGCGATATCTCTATCCTTAGGCTCTACATCGTTAACCACACGATCACCAATCTTAAGTGTACCTGAAGAAATATCCTCAAGACCTGCGATCATACGAAGTGTTGTTGACTTACCACATCCTGAAGGTCCAACGAAGATGATGAATTCCTTGTCCTGAATATCAAGATTGAAATTCTTAACAGCTTCAAAACCGTTAGGATAAACTTTGCATACATTTTCAAGTGTTAAACTTGCCATTTTCCTTTTCCTCCTCTTATGTAAATGGACGACGCACGTTTTATTTTGTGCATAAAAAAAGTATAGCCAAAGCGTTATGCTTTGGCTATGCAACTATTATACAAAGATTTGGTACATCGTTGTAAGTTTTGCTCATTTACAAAATTTTTATAAACTCTCTTCGTCTGTTTGCATATATTTTATAAATTCTTATGTGCAATTTAACAACAAATGAGTTATTTTTTGTCTCTTGCTTCCTGTAATCTCTTTATAGCAGCCTGAAGTTCTTCGTCATCTTCATCATCAATATGAGTCTCTTCCTGCTCCTCGACCTTGGGCTCAAAGCGCTTGAAAAGACCATTGTACAAAAGTGCCTGAAGATAAGCAGGTGCTGAAAATCCAAACAATATGATGATAGGAAGGATCTTCATATCAAAGAAGTACAAAAGGATCAGCGGGATAAATGAAACAATTGCCATTCCTACTGTTCTGGGAAGTCCTAAAATAGAGAACATTACTGAATTCTTGAGTGTGTTCTTAATAGGATTCTCAAAGCGTGACTGCAGAGGGAATATGTACTGCGCAACCATGTAAAGAAGAAGTGTAACACCAAGCATTACATATACATAAATCCTGGGCATCACATCAATGTTTGTACGAATCCACAAAAAGTCCATTCCAAGTACTGCTGAAATAGCAGCAATAATTATCCAGAGAATTGTTGCCTGCTTGAAGTTCTGCTTAAAGGATTTCCAAAAGCCCTTTACTACATAAGTCTCTTCATCTCTTACCATTTTAAGAAGCACGTAGTGCATACCTGTAAGTGCTGCTCCACCTGTGAAAGGTACAAACACGAAGAAAAGCACCACAACGTTCAGGATCATCAGATCCGCAATTCTGTTCAAAACCCTCATCAGAGGGCTATCAAGATCAAATATTTTACCCATAACTCTTAACTCCTAATCTAAACGTAAAAATAGCCTAAGCACAATTCTATCATGCTTAGGCTATTAATTCATTACTATTTTTTTGTGATTACAGACCAAGTGTCTTTTTAATCCATGCCAGCTGATCAGCAAATACTGTCTCTCTGCCAATCTCCTGCTGAAGCTCATGTCTCATTCCATCATAGAGCTTAAGCTCTACATTTGTAAGACCAATCTGCTCTGTCCAGATTCTGTAAAGCTGGTTAATATCCTCGCCGTAGTTACCAACGGGATCCTCTCTACCTGCCGTAAGAAGGATAGGAAGCTTCTTCGGAATATCTTCCATCTTGCCAAGGTCCTGAACTCTGGTGATTACTTCAAACAAAGTCTCAAATCCGTTAGCTGTGAAAACGAAATTATCTCTGGGATCGTTTATGTACTTATTAACACTTTCCTCATTGTGTGAAAGCCAATCAAACTTTGTCTTGGGATTCTGGATTCTTCTCAAATATCCCTTGAAAGCGGTGTTATTAAGGAAAGTAGAACGATGCTTCTCACCGAGCATAGCACTGATAAATGCTGCCAGACCCTTAGCGGATTTAAGCTTACCGGAAGGAATCATTCCTGTTCCCTGAATGATAGCGCCCTGGATACCTGTGCCGTATCTTGTAAGATACTCTCTGGCAATAAATGAACCAAAGCTATGTCCCATAAGGATAACGGGGATTCCAGGATATTCTTCCTGTGTCATCTTCTTAAGTCTATGAGCATCTCTAAGAAGAACTGTCGCAGGATCATTCTTGCAGAAGTATCCATAGGGTACTTTTTCAGAGATTGATCCACCGTGTCCCAAATGGTCATTACCAATAACCAAAATACCATTATTTGCCATATAGTTAGCAAACTCATCATAACGGTCGATAAATTCCTGCATTCCATGAATAATCTGTAAAATAGCTACAGGCTTATCATCCGGTATCCATCTGATCGCATGAATAGTGGTTTCTCTGTCTCTGGATTTATAAGTAAGTTCCTCTTTGCGCGGCATAAAATCCCCTCACTTTCATTTAGTGAAAATTTACTAATTTAAGTATATCTTATGAACACTAAAACGTCAAAGAGTTAAGAAACTTTTAATAAATGAAAATGTAGTTCTGCTCTCACTTCGTTCGACAGAACAAAGTAGTACACCAAGCTCGAAAATACCTCGCTTGGTGATTACTTTTAGCAAATTTCTGCTCCTGAAGGCATTGTCTTCTCGGGTGTCATAAGTGCAAGGTTGCCCTCAGCATCTTCTGCACAAAGAAGCATTCCTTCTGACTTAACACCTGCAAGCATAGCCGGCTTAAGGTTTACAAGAACCATTACCTTCTTACCAACCATCTCCTCAGGCGAATAGTACTTACGGATTCCGGAAACAATCTGCTTTGTCTGGCTTCCGATCTTAACCTGTGAGCAAAGAAGCTTCTTTGACTTCTCAACTGCTTCGCAGGCTACAATCTCACCAACCTGGAACTGCATCTTCATGAAATCATCAAAGGTGATCTCATCCTTTGCAGGAATATCGATTCCGTCTGATGCTGCTGCCTCATCCTCAGCGCTTCCTTCGTCGCCGCCAAGGTTAATAGCATTTGCTTCTCTGAGCATTCCAGCCTTTGTAAGGTTTTCCTTTGCTCTCTTCTGAGCCTCAAAGTACTCTGCCTTCTGCTTCTCAGTAATCTTTGCTGCATCAGCAAGTACAGCATCGAGGTCTTTTCTTGCGAAAAGCTGCTCAGGTGTATCTGTAAGCTTTGTGCCACTCTCAAATAAACCGAACTGTGAAAGTGTATCAAAGTCACGACAAGTTGTGCCAAGCTGCTCAAAAATCTTTGCAGCTGTTCTGGGCATGAAGGGCTCAAGAAGGCTTGCGCCAATTGTGATACCCTCTACAAGGTTATAAAGAACTGTTGCAAGTCTGTCTGACTGTGCTTCGTCCTTTGCAAGGTTCCACGGCTCTGTCTCATCAATATATTTGTTGCAACGCTTGAATACTGTGAAGATTTCTGTAAGAGCATCAGCTACGCGAAGCTCGTTCATCTTTTCCTCAACCTTATCATAAGCGCCTGTTACAACAGCCTTGAGGTCTGCATCAACACCGCCCTCAACCTTCTTATCAGCAACAACGCCGTCAAAGTACTTGTTTGACATTGCAATTGTACGGTTTACGAGGTTTCCAAGTGTGTTTGCAAGGTCAGAGTTATATCTCTCAACAAGGAGTTCCCATGTGATAACACCGTCGTTTTCATAAGGCATCTCATGAAGAACGAAGTATTTAACAGGATCTACTCCAAAGAGACTTACAAGGTCATCTGCATAGATAACATTTCCCTTACTCTTACTCATCTTCTCGCCGCCCTGAAGGAGCCAGGGATGTCCGAATACCTGCTTCGGAAGAGGCTCACCAAGTGCAAGAAGGAAGATGGGCCAGTAAATTGTATGGAAACGGATAATGTCCTTACCAATAAGGTGAAGGTCAGCAGGCCACCACTTCTTGTAGTCTTCGCTGCTGTTATCAACGTCATAGCCGATACCTGTGATATAGTTTGTAAGCGCATCAAGCCATACATAAACAACATGCTTCTCATCAAAGCTTACAGGAATTCCCCACTTGAATGAGGTTCTGGATACGCAAAGATCCTGAAGTCCCGGAAGAAGGAAGTTGTTCATCATCTCATTCTTTCTTGATACAGGCTGAATGAACTCAGGATGGCTGTTGATATGGTCAATAAGTGCAGGAGCGTACTTGCTCATTTTGAAGAAGTATGCTTCCTCCTCAGCGGGATGTACATCACTTCCGCACTCAGGACACTTGCCATCTACAAGCTGAGACTCTGTGTAGAATGCCTCACACTCTGTACAATACATTCCTTTGTAGGAACCCTTATAGATATCTCCCTGATCGTAGAACTTCTTGAAAATCTTCTGAACCTGCTTTACATGGTCCTCATCAGTTGTTCTGATGAAACGATCATAAGAAGTGTCCATCATATCCCAAAGGCCCTTGATTGTGCCTGCAACGCCATCAACGAATTCCTTGGGGCTGCTGCATCCAGCCTCGATAGCTCTTGTCTCTATCTTCTGGCCATGCTCATCAGAACCAGTCTGGAAATGAACATCATATCCATCTCTTCTTTTATATCTTGCAATTGCATCTGCAAGGATTATCTCATAGCTGTTACCGATATGAGGTTTTCCTGATGTGTAGGCAATTGCTGTAGTAATGTAGTATTTTCCTTTATTCTGCATTATATAGAAATCTCCTTAGATTTTATTTACCAGCAAAGAAGCTCGCAGCCATCTTCTGTAACTACAAGTTCAACTTCCCACTGAGCTGACGGTGCGCCATCTTCAGTGTAAACAGTCCAGTCATTTTCTTCGTCTACGAAAATTCTGTCTGTTCCCATGTTGATCATGGGCTCTATTGTAAATACCATTCCAGGTACCATGATCATCTCTGTACCAGGCTTACTTACAAAGCTTACAAATGGCTCCTCATGGAATTCCTTGCCACATCCATGTCCGCCAATCTCACGTACAACAGTGTATCCATGCTTTAAAGCATGCTGATGCACCGCGTCGCCCATGTCTCCAAGAGGTGTCCAGGGCTTAACAGCCTTGATACCAATCTCCATGGCTTCCTTTGTAACATCCACCAGTTTCTTCCACTCGGGATCCACATCACCGATGCAGAACATTCGAGAAGAATCAGCATAATATCCATTTAAAATGGTAGAGCAGTCAACGTTAATGATGTCTCCATCCTGCAGGATATCATCTTTTGAAGGGATACCATGGCATACCATATCATTAATTGATGTGCACACGCTCTTGGGAAATCCTTCGTAGTTAAGAGGCGCTGCAATGCCTCCCATTTTCCTTGTGACATCTGCTACGATATCGTCTATGTCCTGAGTACTCATTCCAGCCTTGATCTTGTCAGCAACCTCATCGAGGCAGGCCATATTGATCTTGGCACTCTCCTTAATTCCCAGGATATCTTTTTCTGATTTTATAAGTGATCTCTTCGGGACGATATGTCCCATTCGCTCGAAGCCTATAATCTTGTCATCAAAGGCTTCGTGACAACTTTTATACTTCTTGCCACTTCCGCACCAGCAGGGTGCATTTCTCTCAATCTTCTTATACATCCTTCGACCTTTCTACTCCTACCATTTCCACTTGTTAATGTTTCATTTTAAGCTGGAAAATCACTATTTAGTATGCCTTCTAAAAAGATTATTGTCAACAAAGCAAAATGCACCCTAAGGTCAGGCAAGCGCCCAGACTTTGAAAGTGCATTCTGGTTATTGTTTTTCATTTATGTAGCAAAGCTTACATTTTTGATGAAAGATTTGCTATGTTCTCATCAATGTCTCCATTGAATACTGCTGAGCCTGCAACTATTACATTTGCTCCGGCTTCAAGTGGTATCTGAATATTGTCAGCAGTTACGCCTCCATCTATCTCAACATCAACTGATAATCCAGCTTCTGTAATCATCTCTCTTGTTTCACGTACCTTGTCTGTGCAGTAATCAATATATTTTTGTCCGCCAAACCCGGGTTCAACGGTCATTACCAGTATCATATCCACATGCTCTAAATAAGGCTTTATGGCTTCTACCGGTGTTTTGGGCTTTATAGCAAGTCCTGCTTTTTTGCCACAGCTCTTGATCTTATCGATAACTTCTCTGGGATCAGAAGCTGCTTCTATATGAAAAGTTATTATGTCAGCTCCAGCTTTCGCAAACTCTTCTATATATCTGATTGGTTCCTCTATCATGAGGTGAACATCATAGACCTGATTTGACGCTTTACGAATGGACTTAAGTACTGGAAGTCCAAAGGATATAGATGGAACAAAAATGCCATCCATAACATCAAAGTGCAGATACCTGGCACCTGCTGCCTCGGTCTTTTTTATCTGTTCTCCGAGTATTGTAAAATCTGCTGATAGTATTGATGGTGCAAGAATATTCATGATAAAAAGTCCCTTCAAAAAACTCTATAAAACAACAGCCCACATATATCATATATGCGGGCTGTAAGTCAAATACAAATTACTTTAAGAACTCTTTAACTGAGTTGTAAACACCCTCACCATCAAGGCCATACTTCTTAACAAGATCGCTAGCAGAACCGGATTCACCGTATCTATCCTGCATACCAATCTTCTTGACAACTGTAGGACACTCTTCAGCAAGTACGTCGCAAACTGCGCTTCCAAGTCCGCCGATTACTGAGTGCTCTTCAACTGTAACAACCTTGCCTGTCTTCTTAGCTGTTGCAACAACAAGCTCTCTGTCGATAGGCTTAATTGTGCAGATGTTAACTACCTCTGCGCTGATTCCATCTGCTGCAAGCTTCTCAGCTGCTTCAAGAGCAGAACCTACACCAATACCTGTAGCGATGATACTTACATCTGTACCCTCACGAAGTACTGTTCCCTTACCAAGCTCAAACTTGTAATCAGGTCTGTCATTAACTACAGGGCAAGCTGCACGTCCGAAACGGATGTAAACAGGGCCTTCGTGCTCAGCAGCTGCGCGTACGCAAGCTCTTGCTTCGATATCATCAGCAGGGCACATAACAACCATGCCAGGGATTGTGCGCATAAGAGCAAGGTCCTCGTTACACTGATGGCTTGCTCCGTCCTCACCTACAGTGATACCAGCGTGTGTTCCGCCAATCTTAACGTTGAGGTGGGGATATCCGATTGAGTTACGAACCTGCTCGAAAGCACGTCCTGTTGCAAACATTGCAAATGTGCTGACAAAAGGAATCTTTCCTGTTGTAGCAAGACCTGCTGCAATACCCATCATGTTACACTCTGCGATACCGCAATCGATGTGACGCTCCGGGAATTCCTTTTTAAACCAGCCTGTTCTTGTTGCTGCTGCAAGGTCAGCGTCAAGAACTACAACCTTATCATTAACCTTAGCCAGCTCGATAAGCTCTTTACCGTAACTGTCTCTGGTAGCTATTTTCTTAACTTCGCTCATTTTTAACCTCCAAATCTTATTCTAAAGATGCACCAATTTTCTCAAGATCTTCCATAGCCTTAGCATACTCTTCATCGTTAGGTGCAACACCATGCCAGGATACCTGGTTCTCCATGAAGGATACGCCCTTACCCTTTGTTGAATGAGCAATAATAGCTGTAGGCTGTCCCTTTGTCTCTCTTGCTTCCTTAAATGCTGCTCTGATAGCATCAAAATCATGTGCATCAATATTGATTACATGGAAGTTAAATGCCTCGAACTTCTTATCGATAGGATAAGGTGAGCAAACCTCATCAACAGGTCCGTCGATCTGAAGACCGTTGTTATCAACGATAACTACAAGGTTATCAAGCTTACGGAAGCCTGCGAACATAGCTGCCTCCCAAACCTGTCCTTCTTCGATCTCACCATCGCCAAGAAGTGTATATGTTCTGAAGTCCTTATTATCAAGCTTTGCAGAAAGTGCCATACCACAAGCTACAGAAATACCCTGTCCAAGTGATCCTGAAGACATGTCAAGTCCAGGAAGGTACTGCATGCTGGGATGTCCCTGAAGTCTTGATCCAAGCTTACGAAGAGTCTTAAGCTCCTCTACAGGGAAATATCCACGCTGTGCCATTACAGAGTAAAGTCCAGGAGCTGTGTGTCCCTTTGAAAGTACAAAACGGTCTCTGTTAGGATCCTTAGGCTCGTCAGGATTTATATTCATCTCCTCAAAATACAGATATGTAAAGATATCTGCTGCTGAAAGTGATCCGCCCGGATGACCTGCTCCTGCTGCATGAACAGCTGTAACAATGCCCTTGCGGACTTCGTTTGCAATCTTCTGCAATTCTTTGTTCGTCATAATTCCTCCTAGTTTCTATAAACATTTAAAACTTTAATATGAACAAACTCACATCACACCAAATTTAGCATATATAAAAATGTGAGTCTACCTCATTTTTTGCACTGTATTAGCAAATGTTGTCATAAGGAAGTTCTGCTCTCGCTTCACTCGCCAGAACACGTTCACACCAGACTCGAAAAAACCTCGTCAGGTGTTCACAGCTGTCCATAATATGCGTTAGCGCCATGCTTTCTGTAGTAGTGCTTGTCCTGAAGCTCCTGGGGAGCGGGCATTACTCTGGGGTTAATAACCTCGCATCTGTATGCCATCTTAGCAACTTCCTCAGTAACTACTGCATTGTGCACTGCTTCGTGTGCATCCTTGCCCCATGAAAATACACCATGGTTCTTGCAAAGAACAGCGGGAACAGCAACAGGATCCTTATCCATTCTCTCGAATTCACTAACGATAAGCTTTCCTGTGTTTGTCTCGTAAGCATCCTCGATCTCTTCCTTTGTAAGACATCTTACGCAGGGGATTTCTCCATAGAAATAGTCTGCATGAGTTGTTCCATAGCAGGGAATGCTTCTTCCTGCCTGTGCCCAGCTTGTTGCATAGGAAGAATGTGTGTGTACAACACCGCCAACTTCCTTAAATGCCTTGTAGATTTCTACGTGAGTAGGTGTATCGGAAGAGGGATTAAGCTTTCCCTCTACCTTATTACCATCAAGATCCATAACAACCATATCATCAGGTGTCATGGCATCATACTCAACTCCACTTGGCTTTATTACAAATAATCCGCTCTCTCTGTCAATAGCACTGACATTACCCCATGTAAAAGTAACAAGACCATACTTGGGAAGCAGAATGTTTGCTTCATATACTTTTTGTTTGAGTTCTTCTAACATGTTATCTCCTTTTAAAATGAAGTGATTACTTCAAACTATCTACTGCAGCTCTCTCGATTGCAAGACCAGCGTTGTAATCCTCCATGAACTTATCAAAGCCCTTTACATCCTCAGCTATAGGCTCGCAGGTCTCAACCTTACCCTCTTTGAATACCTTGTTGTTGAGGTACTGCTCAAGAGTTTCGCCATTATCCTTCTGAAGCATATATCCAGCAAGGATAGCCTGTCCCCAAGGACCACCTTCTCCTGCTGTCTCCATGAGCTTGATAGGAGTGTTAAGTGCAGCAGCCATTACTCTGTCACCAACGCCTCTGATCTTGAAGAATCCGCCCTGTCCGAAGAAGAAGTCAGCCTTAACATTTTCTTCCTTCATAAGGATATCGTTACCAACCTTAAGTGCTCCAAGAGCTGTGTAAAGGTGTGTTCTCATGAAGTTTGCAAGGTTCATCTTTGCATCAGGTCTTCTTGCAAAGAGCGGTCTTCCTTCATTAAAGCCTGTGATGCTCTCACCTGAGAAGTAGTTGTAAGCAAGAAGTCCGCCGCAGTCAGCGTCGCCTTCCATGGCTTTTCTGTAAAGTGTTCCGTAAAGAGTATCATCATCAACATCATTGCCTGTAGCCTGTGCAAACTCTCTGAAAAGTCCTACATAAGCATTGAGGTCAGATGTACAGTTATTGCAGTGAACCATTGCAACCTGCTCACCTGAAGGTGTAGTTACAAGGTCAAGCTCAGGATATGCCTTTGAAAGGTCATGCTCAAGAACTACCATTGAGAATACTGATGTTCCAGCTGAAATGTTACCTGTACGAACACCTACAGAATTTGTAGCTGCCATACCTGTACCTGCGTCTCCTTCAGGAGGACATACAGGAATTCCTGCTTCAAGAGTACCTGTAGGATCAAGCTTCTTAGCACCCTCTGCTGTAAGTGTACCTGCTGCCTCACCTGCAGGAAGTGACTTAGGAAGTATGTCTCTAAGCTTAAATCCAAAGCCCTTTTCAGCAATAAGCTCATCAAACTGAGCAACCATCTTTTCATTGTAATCACAGGTTGAAGAATCGATAGGGAACATACCTGATGCATCACCTACACCAAGAACCTTCTCACCTGTAAGCTGCCAGTGAATATAACCAGCAAGTGTTGTGAAGAAAGTAACATCCTTAACATGCTCTTCACCATTAAGCATTGCCTGATAAAGGTGAGCAATGCTCCATCTCTGAGGAATGTGATAACCGAAGAGATCTGTAAGCTTCTCTGAAGCCTCCTCAGTGATTGTATTTCTCCATGTACGGAAAGGAACAAGAAGAGTTCCTTCCTTATCAAAAGCCATATAGCCATGCATCATTGCTGAAAATCCCATGGCTCCAACCTTTGTAAGCTTTACGCCATACTGCTTTTCAACATCAGCAGAAAGCTTTGCATAGCAGTCCTGAAGGCCGCCCCAGATATCATCAAGTGTATATGTCCAGATTCCGTTATCTAATCTGTTCTCCCAGCCATGTCCGCCCTGGGCGATAGGATTGTGCTCAAGGTCTGTTAAAACAGCCTTGATTCTTGTAGAACCAAACTCGATTCCAAGTAATGTTTTTCCCTCAACAATAGCTTGTTTTGCATCTCCCATAATTAATTCTCCTTATTTGTGTGCTTAAGTTAATCCCCGTTTATTTTAGATTTTTCTTAATTATTATTCATAATTATATATTAACACACATGATTTACTTTACAACGCCAAACCCAAGAATCGTGAATTTTTTATCTTCCATTCCATCAGCCATGCGAATTTCAACGTCGTGATGCTTAGTCTCTTCTTCGTTAAGGACGATAACCGGATTACAATGTGTCCAGCCAACCTCTAAAGGATTTGCATCCTTAACCTTTTCTCCATCAATGAACACCTCTGCTGTTCCATGATTCGGAAGTCCTGAATCCTTGAACACAAGTAAAAGCTTACTGCAGCTAAGTCCAAGCTTGAAGGGCTCGTTACCAGCGTTCTCTTCATGTGACCAGTTGTAAGGGAACTCAGGAACAGGCTTAATCTCGCTGTCCATTTCAACTCTCTGGATATCAGAATCTTCTTTATTAAAGGAACCTTCTTCAAGGTTTGTTATTTCATATTTATCCTTTAATCTCTCAAATTCCTTCTTATCAATAAGCTCAACCTTCTCAAAATCCTTGCCAAGAGCTGGCTCTATCTTGTCAAGGTCGATGCTTCCGTCTTCCTTATAAAGATCATCGGCTGCAGCCTCTCCCTTTTTGCTAACAACTTCAAGGAGATTTATAAGGCTGTCACACATAACTCTATGTCCCATGTTGCTGGGATGATACTGATCATAGAAGAACTGATTCTTGGAAATTACTCTTCCCTCATCAGGCATCTTCGGGAACTGAGGAGATACAGCATCAAGGATACTAACCATAGGAAGGTTATAGCGCCTTCCTACAGGTGAGAGTCTCTCCTGCAGATTCCAGTCATGTGAGAATACAGCAAAGATAAGAACTACTGCGGGCTTCCAGGGAAGTGCAAGTGCCTTTCTGACTAATGACTCATAGCAAACACCCTTTGTCTCGTCGCCCTCGTCATTAACTGCAAATTCAATGACAATAAGCTTAGGCTTTTTATCGCCGCTCTTAAGTACATCTCTTTCAAATCTGATCATTCCAAGCTCTGAAGGTGTACCTCCAACGCCTGCCTTTACAAGCTCTACCATTCCAGGCTTTGCGAACTTCTTTTCAAAATCGTCAGCAAAAATTCTGGGATAGCACATTTCGTGAATCGGGATAGCACCAGCACCCTGAGTAATGGAACCACCAATAAAGCCAACTGTAACCTTTTCACCAGCTGCTGCCTTCTTTAAAAGGTTGTTAAGTCTTATTGTGTTTCCTTCCTGCATAAGGCTGTTTGCAATCATTGCCTTATAAGCATCTGACTTCGTATCAACCATTAATTCCATGGGCTGAGGCGGAGCAGTAAAGCCTTCATTTAAATAAAATCTAACATCAGCAAGTGCCTGAACCCCTGTCTTAGGGAACTCGAATCTCATCTGACCAATTTCGTTGTCTGTATCAATCCAGTCAACTGTATCAAGGTCGATTGTGTTCTCCATTCCATCAGGTACAAATTCCTTACAGATCTCTGTTGCAGGTTCTCCGGGATTCTTGGGATACATCTGCATTACAAAGCGAACTGGATCAGTGGACATCTTTGCGGATACGCTGACTCCGATGCTCTTTACCATTTCTCTAAAGCCCGCTGTGCTTCTGAGCTTATTGAGCATATCCTCGTCAGTGATATTTCCAGAAAGTCTTGCTGCATCTATGATTCTGCCGTCATTAGAATAAATGAACTGTATTCCTCTTCCGTCAGGCTGGGGAGAGCCATAAATGCCCTTCCCATGCATAACGTAAAAAAACGGATCTTTTTTCTTAGGGTCCCTTGGTGCCTTGGGGCCACGTACTTCTGCTATACTCATGTTCTTATACCCTCTAAAACCTTTATATCCTCGATTAAAAATCTGATTCCAACTTATCTATTAAAGAGCTACATCCTTGCATACGCACTCATGTCCGGTAAGCTCTGCAGAACGCTTATCTGGCTGTGAGAATCCAGCGTAAAGCTTGAAGTTCTTTGAGAAGATGTCTCTTGTTCCGTCTTCATCAACTGATGTGAATGCTCTTCTATCAATATGAAGCTCAACAACATTCTCTTCGCCGCTTTCAAGATGTACTCTCTTGAATCCGCAAAGGCTGTGGTTTCTTACTGCCTGCGCAAAATCAACATCCTTGATATAAATCTGAAGAACATCATCTGTTGCAACTTTTCCCTTGTTAGCAACTGTAATCTTAAGGTCAGCGCCGCCGTCTGCTGTAAGAGAAACCTCCATATCAGAAGCTACGCAGTCGCCGTATGTAAGACCAAAGCCGAAGGGATACTCAGCTACGCCTTCATAATATCTGTAGGTTCTGTTCTTCATTGAGTAATCTGTAAACTCAGGAAGGTCTTTTCCATCACCATAGAAGGTTACAGGAAGCTTACCAGAAGGAGAAACTTCACCGAAGAGGATGCTTGCTACATCATTTCCTCCTCTTGCTCCCGGATACCATGCCTGGATGATAGCTGATGCCTTCTTATCTGCAGTTGAAAGGTCTATTGCACTACCTGACATGTTGATTACGATAGTAGGCTTTCCACACTCAAGTACAGAATTAAGAAGAAGTCTCTGTGAAAGAGGAAGGTTAAGGTCATTCTTATCTCCTGATGAGAACTGGTTACCTGTATCACCCTCTTCTCCCTCAAGTGTCTCGTCAAGACCAAGTACAACAACCATAACGTCTGAGTAATCAGCAACTGTCTGAACCTCAGAAAGTCTGTCAGGATAGAAAGGATCAGCAAGGTTACTGATGTTCTCCTTCCAAAGATCGCAGCCCTCTGAGTAAAGAACTCTTGTGTTTTCTCCAACTGCGTTCTGGATACCCTGAAGTACTGTTACGAACTTTGAAGATGTTCCATGGTAGTTACCCATAAGTGCAACTCTGGAATCTGCATTAGGTCCTACAACACCGATTGTCTTAAGCTTGTTCTTATCAAGAGGAAGTACTCCGTCATTCTTAAGAAGTACGATACCTTCAAGTGCTGCCTTACTTGCAACCTTAAGGTGATCCTCACACTCAACAACTGTGTAATCGATCTTGTCGTATTCTGTTTCGTCGAACATACCAAGAAGGAATCTTGTTGTGAAAAGTCTCTCACAGGACTCTGTGATGTACTTTTCATCGAGCAATCCTGCACGGTATGCGTTCATAACCTTCTGGTATGTGCATCCGCAGTTAAGGTCGCAGCCCATTTCAAGTGCAAGCTTTACTGATTCCTCAGGAACTCTTGTTACCTTGTGGTTCTCATGGAAGTCTCTTACTGCCCAGCAGTCTGAAACATAATGTCCCTGGAATCCCCACTTACCACGAAGGATATCCTTCATAAGAACCTGGTGACCACAGCAAGGCTCGCCGTTTGTTCTGTTGTAAGCACCCATAACTGCCTCAACATCAGCGTCCTTTACGCAGGCCTCAAATGCAGGAAGGTATGTCTCCTCCATATCCTTCTTTGAAGCCTTAGCATCAAAGTGGTGACGATCAGCCTCAGGACCTGAATGTACAGCAAAGTGCTTTGCACAAGCTGCTGCCTTCATGTATTCTCCATCACCCTGAACACCCTTGATGAAAGGAACAGCAAGCTTACCTGTAAGGAAAGGATCCTCACCATAAGTCTCATGGCCTCTTCCCCATCTGGGATCACGGAAAATGTTTACGTTAGGAGTCCAGAAAGTAAGTCCCTTGTAGATATCTCTGTCGCCTCTTTTGCTGGATTCGTTGTATTTAGCTCTGCCCTCTGTAGCAACGATCTCACCGATTTCCTTCATAAGGTCCTCGTCGAAAGCTGCTGCAATACCGATTGCCTGAGGGAACATTGTTGCGGTGCCTGCTCTTGCAACACCGTGGAGCGCCTCGTTCCACCAGTTATATGCAGGTACTCCAAGTCTGTCTATTGCTTCAGCATCAAACTTAAGCTGAGAAGCCTTCTCCTCAACTGTCATCTTGCTTACTAATTCTTTTGCTCTTTTTCTAGCTTCTTCTCTATTCATAAATCTTTCTTCCTTTCTCGTCTGCTATGCCGCTCTTTCTATAAAAATATGTATTTACCTGATCTCTCCACTCTTTTGCATTGTAGAGCTGTCTCTCAAATCTGTTTTTTACTCTCTTAAAGGACTCATCAGAAATCTTTCCTTTTAGCTTCTCCCAGCTTTCGGCCATCTCTTCAGCTCTGCTTTCACCTTCAAAGTGACTGTCGTAAATATACTGAATGAGAGTTCTTCCATCCTTAAGCTTGTAGCTATAGGGTACATGGTGGAAAAACAGAAGTAATTCCTCCGGACATTTTTCCATTTCGTTGTACTTTGAAGCATTTTCAGGGTAATACTGCATTGCATAACCTGTACCCTTATCGCTTCTGTCAACTCCAAGTCCCAGGTGGTCTGCTCTGTGGTAGGTTCCCCATCTTGAATACTCATATCCATCAACGCTTGGTCCATAGTGAGTATTGGGAGTTACCATCCAACCTATTCCAAGAGGACAAGTGTATTTCTCATATATATCTCTGGATTCAATGAGCATCTTCACTATGATGTCCTCGTCCGCCTTTTCAAGGGCGAAGGTCTGAGCTACCCATTCTCTTGCTATCTCCTCTGCTGAAAGGCTCATGTCATAGGCAAGTCTTCCAAATCCATAGAGGTTAGCTGCTGCCAGGTCATTTCCTGTCCAGTTCTTATCATTACCAGTGTTGATAACCGCTGCCATTCCGCAGTTCTTATTACCAAACGCTCTTCCGCTTATAATATCTGCAACTGTGTCCTTATCCTTCTGGCAATAGGTCTTAAAATCAAGAACCTCCTTAAACAGTGGTATAAGGTAGCACAGATCTATCTGCTGTCCTGTATATTCCTGAGCTATCTGAACTTCCAGCATCTGATTGGTCTTTGTAAGTCCTCCAAGAAGCGGAGAAACGGGTTCTCTAATCTGGAAATCCATAGGACCATTCTTTATCTGGAGAATTACATTTTCATGGTATTTTCCATCAAGGTCCTTGAAATAATCATAGCCAGCTCTTGCTCTGTCTGTTTTGGTGTCTCGCCAATCCTGAGTGCAGTTGTAAACGAAGCATCTCCAGATGATCAGCTTGTCATAGGGCTTAACCACATCAGCCAGCATGTTTGCGCCATCTGCCTGAGTTCTTCCATAGGTAAAAGGTCCAGGTCTTCCCTCTGAATCAGCTTTCACAAGGAAACCACCAAGATCCGGAAGTGCTGTAAAGACTTCTTTACACTTGTCCTCCCACCATTTGATAACCTCAGGATCAAGCGGATCACATACCTTCATTCCACCGAGCTCAATAGGTGATGCAAAGTTAAGTGACAGGTACATCTTGATTCCATAATCTGCAAATACATCTGACATTTCCTTGAGCTTGTCAAAGTATCTGTCGGTTATCATATAGCTTGCAGCTTCTTTTACATTTACATTGTTGATAACAACGCCGTTAATTCCGATGCTCGCCATAAATCTGGCATAGTCTCTTGTTCTGTCATCAACAATGACCTCGTTGTTTTTATAGAAAAATGATCTGCCAGAGTATCCTCTCTCGATTGAACCATCCATATTATCCCAGTGGTTCATCATTCTAAGAGGATTATCAGGATCACACTTTTTCTCAAGTCCATCTATCAGCTCGCCGCGGGCAGTCATTCGCAATATGTGATAAGTGCCATACAGCGCACCCTTTTCATCTGCTGCCTCGAGCAAAACTTCACTTCCCTTGCGGAAAATCCTGTATCCTTCAGCTAAGATTTCATCATTTTTCTGTATCGCTACATTTAATGTTCCATCTTCGCTTTTTCCCTCGAATTCATCCTTTATAGCAACAGATATTTCAGCACCTGTAAGGCCCTTCATACCTCTTGTGATTTCATCAAGGAGACTCTTTATAACTCTGTTTTCCTTGGAAAAGTCTCTTACAATGACATTTACTTTTTCTATGCCATCACAGACTTTCCTGTAGTCCAGCCACAGCTGTGTCCATTCGCTCATATAAGTACCTCAAAATTAATAAAAAAAGCATTACACCACAATCATTCTACGAAATCCTGTAGTGTAACGCTTTTCAATATTTGCGAATAAGTCCTTATTTGTTGCTTCTTATCAAATTTTGCTAAATGCTGATTAGGTCAGCCTCTATCATCTTGTTATTGCCTTGTGTTTCCATCTTCCAATTTTGTACATCACGAATGTGATAAATGCACCAATTGTCCAGGTAATAAGCATTGAAACTTGCATCATGTAGCAGTTTCCTTGGGGAAGCTCAGGTGTCTTTGTCATATTTACAAACAGATATGCCATTGGAATTCTGAGCGCAATTGATGTAACCATTGAAATCCACATGGGTGTCATTGTGTCACCTGCACCTCTCATAATACCTGAAAGACACTGTGTGACCTCCATCACAATATATCCAATTATAAGAATGCTCATCATGTTATAGCTAAGGTTTATCAGCTCAGTTGTGGATGTGAAGATTCCCATTATAAATCTTCCAAACAATACGATAAGTACTGCAAGCACTGCGGAAATTCCCATCGCTACCAATGTTCCCTGCTTTGCACCCTTCTCTACTCTGTCCATTCTGCCTGCACCGATGTTCTGACCAGCAAAGGTTGTCATGGCCTGACCAAAAGAAAATGCAGGAAGCATAACGAATCCATCAACACGCATTACGATTACGTTAGCTGCAATGTACTGTTCTCCAAAGGTGTTTGTAAGGTTCTGAACCACGATCATTGACATTGAGAAGATCGCCTGTGTAACACCTGAAGGAAGTCCAAGCTTAACAAGGTTTTCTATGTAGTACCTCTCAGGGAGCAGGTATTCCTTCTTCATATCAAATACTTCTGTCATCTTTGTGAGCTTTCTGATACACAAGATTGCAGATATGAACTGGGCAATAATTGTTGCAAGGGCAACACCAGCTACGCCAAGTCCCAAGTTTGCAACAAACACAATATCAAGAATAATGTTCAGAATAGTTGCAACAAGCAGATAAATAAGTGCTGAAACAGAATCACCAAGTCCTCTTAAAACACCACTCATGATGTTGTAATAACCACTTCCCATGATTCCGATGAACATGATGAAAAGGTAACTCTGACACCAGTCGATGATACTTTCAGGTGTTCCAAGTAGCTCCAACAGAGGTCTTGTAATAATCGGTCCTACAATCATGATAAAAAGTGAAGCAAGTCCTGTAAGTGTTATGCTGCATCCGATTGTTTTTGATAACTGATCACGCTGTCTTGCTCCAAAGTACTGGGAAACCATGATTGATGCTCCAACTGATATTCCCATAAACAAAACTAGCATGAGCATTACTATAGGAGTCGCACTTCCAACTGCTGCCAGAGCGTTGTCTCCTACAAATCTTCCAACTATTATACTGTCTACTGTGCTATATAACTGTTGTGCGATGTTTCCCAAGAGCATGGGAATAGTGAATTTAACAATTTGTTTTACCGGGTTCTCCACAGTCATATCGACGGGAGCAAATAATTCTTTGAGTGTCATTTAACAATCTACCAATCCTTCGTTTTTCTCTCTATTCTCTGTATAATAGATTATTACCAATCTTGACAATTGTCAATGTTTCGAAAACGTTATAGTTCGTCTTTTTTACCCAATTTTCTTATTTTTTCGATAAAAAAAATGGAGTCCTAAGACTCCATATTATCTATATATCCTCTGTCCCAGAGCATGATTTTCAGCTTTTTTGCAAGCTCTACAGCCGGGGCTGTAAAGTACTGGTTAGTCATGACAACTCCAACCATACAGTCGTAGTAGTCTCTTCCTGCGTAGACTTCCTGGATTGCTTTAACTCCGATAGGTTTGTCATAGCATTTGCACTGGATAGCGTAGCTTACTCCATCCTTTTCTGCCAGGATGTCAGCTCCAAAATCCCCACTTCCTTTTGTGACTTCCACATCCAGAAATCCATTTTTCTTAAGGATGTCTGCGCAGTAATACTCGAAGTCATGGCCTTCAAGCTCGTCCATTGGAAGCGGACGACTCATAAGCTTTTTTATTATGAATACGGTCACAGCAATTATCAGAAGAATCGCTATGACAATCCCGGTTACCAGGTAAATTTTCATCAAGCTGTCTGTCATCATCTGTCCCCATTTAGCATTTTAGAATAAAGGATATCTTATCCTTCTTCCTCTAATAATGCCTTGTAAATGTCTCTTTTTCCAACTCCTCTGTCTGATGCAACTTGCTTCATTGCATCCTTATGACTCATTCCTGCATTTTCATAATATGCCATGTGATCCTTAAGGCTCATCTTGGTCCATTCTTCCTGCTGTTTCTTTTCAAGATCCGATAAGCTGACGCCCTCGATTACAAGAACGTACTCGCCTCTCGGTTCATTCTCCTCATAATAGCGAATAGCGCCTTCAATAGTAGTAGGGAAGACCTCTTCGAATTTCTTTGTGAGCTCTCTGCAAAGGGAAATCTTCCTATCACCAAGAGCTTCATATAAATCCTTAAGCGTACCCTTTAAATGATGAGGAGCTTCATACATGATGATGGTTCTGTGCTCCTCTTTTAAAAGCTCAAGTCTGCGCTTCCTGTCCTTTTTATCATCAGCACCAGGCAAAAAGCCTTCAAATACAAATCTTCTCGTGCTAAGACCTGACAAAGTAAGCGCAACTATGCAGGCTGCCGGGCCCGGAAGAGATGTAACCTTCACTCCGGCCTCATGGCACATACGCACCAGAACCTCGCCAGGATCTGAGATTGCAGGAGTTCCAGCGTCTGTGATAAGCGCTATATCAAGCCCCTCCTGCATTTTGTGGATAAGATACTCCGCCTTTTCAACCTTGTTGTATTCATGGTAGCTTGTAAGCTCCGTGTGAATATCAAAGTGGTTGAGAAGCTTAATGCTGTTTCTCGTATCCTCAGCGGCAATCAGATCCACATTCCTAAGTGTGTCCAAAACGCGGCTTGTTATATCATTCAGATTTCCAATTGGTGTGGCACACAGATAGAGCATGCCCTGTTCGTTTTCATTCATTCAGCTTTTTATCCAAAAGGCCTTTGCCTTCGGATTATTCCTTTCTTTAAAAGCCGTATTCTTCCTTCATAAAAGTACTGTATTCCCCAGGTTTATCATAAAGAATAAGAGGTGGCTCCACCGAAAGCCTCGGCTTTCCATCCCTTGCTCCTTCTATGAGCACCATGCTTGGTTCCTTATCTACATAAGGGTGGACCATTTGTATTCTTTTTGGTTCAATCCTATGCTTTGACATACAGCTGAAAATCTCAGCCAGTCTGAATGGTCTGTGAACCATGAAAAACTTGCCACCTGGATGAAGCATTACTTTTGCTGCTTTTAACACATCATCAAGGTCACAAAGTACTTCGTGTCTTGCTATTGCTTTTGGGCTGTCGGGATTTGTCAGACCATGCCCCTTTACCATGTATGGAGGATTTGTTGTTACAACGTCAAAAGAGGCAGGTTCAAATATTTTCGCCGCCTCTTTGATATCTCCACATACAATGCGCAGCCTGTTCTGTAACTCATTGAGTTCCACGCTGCGCATTGCCATATCTGCACTTTCTGTCTGAATCTCAAGCCCTACAAGCTCTTTGGCATCGGTTTTAGCCGCCATGAGAATCGGTATTATTCCTGTTCCAGTCCCTAGATCAAGCACCCTATCTCCGCTGTTTGCTGTAGCAAATCCTGATAAAAGTACTGCATCTATTCCGAAGCAGAATTTCTCCGGGTCCTGGATGATTCTGTAACCGTTTCTCTGAAGGTCGTCTATCCTTTCGCCGTCCTTAAGATTCGGTTTTTCCATTTGCGTCTTCGCTCCGCTTAGCCTGTCCGTTGTCGTTGTTCTGACGACCACCGTTTCTGTTATTCTTTCTATTGTGGCGATTCTTCTTTTTTCTCTGCTCGCCCTGATTTTGGCCATTTCCTTTTTGCTGATTCTGCTGGGAGTTGTCCTTATCATTCCCCTGAGGTACTTTATCATTTCCACCCTGAGGCTGTTTTTTCTCAGAAGGAGCGTTATTCTGACCACCATTCTGGTTATTATTTGAGCCGCCGTTCTGGTTATTATTTGAACCACCGTTCTGACCGCCATTCTGACTGTTCTGATTATTTCTATCCTTGCGGTCATTCTTACGGTTACGGTTTCTGTCGTTCTTCTGGTTCTTGCCGCCCTGTGCGCCTGCTGCCGCAGTCTGATCAGCAAGTTCCTTCTCCTCAGCCTCTAAAGCCTTAAGAGCTTCCTCATCTACATCCTTTTCCTTAGGCTGCTGATTGCCCTTATGCTTCTGCTTCTTATGAAGGAGTGTGATGTCATCCACATGATATTCGTGGAATTCCTTCTCATCATCTACTTCTACAAGAATTCTAACTGTCTGTCTAAGGATATTTACACTTGCAACCTCACCCTCAAGGTTGTCGTTTGTTGAAACAACATCGCCAATTCCAGGCATCTTGCGGTTGAGTTCTTCGTAAACATCCTCCTCATTCTTGAGGCAGCACATAAGTCTTCCACATACACCTGAAATCTTAGTAGGATTAAGTGAAAGATTCTGCTCCTTCGCCATTTTGATAGATACCGGAATGAAATCGGAAAGGTATGAGTGACAGCAAAGCGGTCTGCCACAGATTCCGTAGCCTCCGATAATCTTTGTCTCGTCTCTGACACCAATCTGTCTGAGCTCTATTCTGGTCTTAAATTCAGATGCAAGATCCTTTACAAGATCTCTGAAGTCAATTCTTCCATCTGCTGTAAAGTAGAAAAGTACCTTGTTATTATCAAAAGTGTACTCAGCATCGATAAGCTTCATTTCAAGGCCATGGCCAAGGATTTTCTGCTTACAAATACGAAAAGCCTCTTTTTCTTTGATTCTGTTAGAGGCTTCCTGCTCGATATCCTTCTCTGTTGCCATACGAAGGACACCCTTAAGAGGCTTGGTAACCTCTTCGTCCTCAACCTCTCTTGGATCTGATAAAACAGTTCCAAACTCCACGCCTCTTGCTGTTTCAACAATTACGTGGTCACCTTTTTTTATTTCAAAATCCCCGGGATCAAAATAATAGATCTTTCCGGCCGTTCTGAATCTGACGCCGATAACCCTGGTCATACATTCTCCTTAGTTTTAGCCTGAGCTTCTTTTAAATTAAGCATAAGCATCTCGAGAGTAAGAAGTGCGTTAACATTAGATTTTATCCTGCTTCTCGCCTCATCGACTGCTTTACGCATATCATCTAAATCTTTATATGTGCATTTTTTGGTAACACTACTAATATACGACAGTTTATCCGCGAAAATCAAGTGATTCGGGCTATCCTCTGCTTTGTACACAAGCATGTCCCTTATTAATGACATGAGTATATCAAGGAAGTTTTCCATAATAATAGGATCAAGCTTTTTGGATTTGGCCTTCTTCTCTTCTTGATCATCATCCTCAGAACTCTCTGCCTTTTCCGTATTAGCAGTCAGTAAAAGCTGAAGTCTGTCTGTCATCTCGTTCACAGCCAGCCTGTCGAGCCTGCTCATAAGGTCAATCGTGCCATCCTTAAGCTTTTCAAAGTCTTCATTCTCTGATAACAGAATAGCTTTCCCCACGTTCCCCTGTGCAAAGGAAGCCGCAAGCCTGGCCTTGTAATCAACAACTCGCCTCACCTGCATAAGATGCTTCATTATTAGATCATCCCTGACTGGCTTTATAGGGAAAACAATGCATCTACTGATGATTGTGGGTAAAAAGGCATCTATATTAGATGTAAGAATTATGATTATGGTGTAATGAGGCGGCTCCTCCAGAGTTTTCAAAAGAGCGTTCTGCGCCTGGATTGTCATCTTTTCCCCATCAGGAATTATGTAAATCTTATGATCTGAATAGGGCTTTATGTATACGTCATCGCACACCTGATGACGGATTTCATCAATACTTATGGTTGTTGGTTTTTCATGATACAAAATCTTTATATCCGGATGTGAATCACTTTCTGCCTGTTTACAGGAGTGACATTCATCACAGCTTTCTATGAATTTCCCTGTGTCCTTTTGATTTTCACAAAGAAGTGTTTTCGCAAAAGCCTTTGCTATCGTTTTTTTACCGCTGCCAACATCCCCGGAAATAATATATGCATGGGATATCTTCCCAGTCTTCAATGCATTTTGCACATGTTCCGTTATATGATCCTGATCTATAATGTCCGCAAAATGCGCCATCTTCTACTCCACCTTTATAAGCAAAATTATTATCAGGGCATCTCTGGCCCATTACGAATACTTACGTGAATATATCAAGTAGTAATCCCTGTATCTGCCCGATTTTTGCAAGGATATTAATGTTGTCCTTCTCATCCTTAACAAGCTCCTGGGCCAGCTCATCAAGGTTCTCATCTATGAGCCTGATGATGCCATAAACTCTGTGTCTTCCTCGCCTATCCAAAAAGTTCTCTCTGGAAAAGGCATGGGATCTCGTTACCACTTCATTTAAAAAGTCTTTTATAAGGAAGCGGTATCTCTGCATATCCCTTATGTCATTTTTCTTAGAAATCTGTTTGCCCTGCTGGACTATCTCTTCCATCATAAGGTTGAGGCGCTCCGCTAGTGTTGCATCCTCGATCTTACTGGTTAAAGTAAATTTGAAATCACCATTTACTTCCTGCTGGGCCTGTGTCTGCTGAACCTGCTGCGATTGCTGAATATTGTCTATCCTTATATCCATGCCGGTTTCCTCTTATGCTTCCTTTTCTTTTATGAAGCTCTCAATTTCCTCTAAACATTTTTCCAAATCTTCATTCATGAAAATGTTGTCTATTCCCGCATTTTTAAGGTTCTCTTCTGAATAGTCTGCTTTGTCTGCAAGATATCTTCTGCACATTTCGTCATAGCCAGGGTTATCTCGCTTTAACTCTCTGTTCAAAGCTCTCTGCAATATAGTTCCATCATCTGCATTAATCATCAGCGGAACTACCTGTCCTTCTCCGAAGTAGTCTCTGATAGAAGTGAACATTTCAATTGTTCCTATTATCAGGTAGTTTCCTTTTGATAAGTCTATCTGTCCATCATCCACTGTAAAGTAATGCCATGGACCATAAACAGTATTGTAGGTTCTTTCTTCTATGATTTTTCCGCTGTCCTTAAGCTGATTATATTTTTCCTCATCGCAGAAGAAATATTGTACGCCCTCTTCTTCCTTCTCCCTCATGGGACGTGTTGTGTAAATGATGACCTTGTTGAGCTGCACATTTTCTCTCTGCAACAAGTGCTTATATATTGTATCTTTTCCACATGAGCTTCTGCCCATGATCTCATAAATCTTGCCCATTAAACTCCTACAACTTTAGCTACTAATAGAATTATTATTTTTGTATTTATACTTTTGTATTTTTATTTTTCAATTAATTATGTTTACTAATTGTTTTCTGCTTTGATTACTTTTATAAGTCTTTGCTTATTTCCGTTTATTTCAACTCCCTGAACATTCATATTCGCATTAATACAATCAGCTATCTGTTCAACAAGTTCTTTATCAAATTTTTCTCCAGGAACAATAAAAGGAATTCCCGGTGGATACAGATTTACAAAGTCAGCTGCAACTCTTCCACTTGCCCTTGTGATATCTACAAGCTCAGATTCTGCATCCCACGCTTTAGCAAAAGGAAATGCCTTCTCCATCTCTCTGTAAGTTACGGCAACTTTTTCTATACTGTCCTTTGCTGATAATTCATCGGATGCTCCCTTTTGAAAGTCCGATTTCATGCTATCTAATCTCTTATCAATATCATTAATTGCATTGATCAGCCTGTCTATATTTTCAGCTTTGTCATACCCTGTTATGATAGCAAGACCATAAGTATCCCCTGCCATCTCCAGCTGAATTTTATATTCTATACGAAGTATATCATATATCTCTTTTCCTGTTATCTTCCCATCCGTTGAACATATAAGTACTTTCCCCGGGTCCTTGATCTGGTCAGCTTTCGGAACATACAAATGCTTACATTCTTTAGTTTCTTCTTCTATCTTCCTCTTATATGTCACAAGACGAGAAAAGATTTCATTTCCTCTTTTTAATATATCGTCAATACAGGAATCTATTGAACTCATCAGTACGTAGGATGGACTACTTGTCTGATAAATTCGCAGATATCTTCTTAGTTTTTCTCTGTCTACCGAATTTCCCTGAACATGAATAAGCGCTGTCTGTGTCATGGCCGCCAAAGTTTTGTGTAAACTGTGGATAACTATGTCAGCTCCCTGAGATATTGCACTTTCAGGGATTGATAAGTTTGCACCCTGGGATATTGTGCTTTCAGGGATTAAGGAGTGCGATGAATCGCTATTTTCTTCATCTTTCACAAGCCCAAAGTGCGCACCATGGGCTGCATCTACTATGAGTATCATGTTGTGGTCATGAACGATTTTGGCGATTGTTCTTATGTCTGACGGAATTCCCTCATATGTTGGTGATGTGATAAAAACAGCAGCTGCATCAGGGTTTTCTTCTATCTTTTTTTCAATATCTTCTGGAAGCACTTCACCATAGATATCTGAGGAATAGCCATCTTTTTCTTCAATGAGTGTTTTTTTCTGCGGATAAATGGACTTTATATCAAGTTCTCTTAGATATGCTGCATGAAAAAAGGACTTATGGCAGCTTCTTGCAGCAATTATTTTTCCACCCTTAGGTACAGCCGCCGATACTGCTGACAGTACTCCGCAGCTACTACCATTTACCAGAAAGTGTGTCTCCTCCGCTCCGTAAAGCTTATTTGCTCTTTTTTCCGCCTCCAGGATTATATCCTCTGCATCATGCAGATTATCAAAGCCATCTATTTCTGTAATATCAATATCGTAGTATTTTGACATAGTACCGGCATCACTATTTCTCTTATGTCCTGGCATATGGAGTGGTACCATATCGCTTTTATTTAATACCTCAAGTTTTGTATATAATTCTGACATTTACGTTTCTCTTTAATGTGTTTCTTATATATTTTTGTAAAATCGACAATTCGAAATTGTTCGACTTCAGTCTCCATAACTATCAATATGTTAGTTCTATTCTACTATATTAAGCGTTATTTTTCCTACACAAGCTTCTAATCTCCCAATTTGGCACGATTTTTCTAAAGAATTTGTTAATTTTATAGCAATTCTCTATTATTTTTCCCCAAAACTATTGTATAATACTCTATATGAGCGTTTAGCTATGATTTCACATCAATAGCTATCACAATAGAATAAAGAAAAGGAGTTAGTAAAGATGGCAAAAATCGATTTAACTAAGTATGGCATCACAGGTACAACTGAGATCGTACACAACCCTTCTTATGAGGTTCTCTACGAAGAAGAAAAGAAGGCTGGCCTTGAAGGCTATGAAGTTGGTCAGGATACTGAGCTCGGCGCTGTTAACGTTATGACAGGTATCTACACTGGACGTTCTCCTAAAGATAAGTACATCGTTATGGATGCTAATTCTAAGGACACTGTTTGGTGGACATCAGAAGAATACAAGAACGACAACCATCCCATGTCTGAGGACGTATGGGCTACTGTTAAGGATATTGCAAAGAAAGAGCTTTGCGACAAGAGACTTTTCGTAGTTGACGCATTCTGCGGAGCTAACAAGGATTCTCGTATGGCAGTTCGTTTCATCGTTGAGGTTGCTTGGCAGGCTCACTTCATTAAGAACATGTTCATCGTTCCTACAGATGAAGAGCTTGAGAACTTCGAGCCTGATTTCGTTGTTTACAATGCATCAAAGGCAAAGGTTGAAAACTACAAGGAGCTTGGTCTTAACTCTGAGACTTGCGTAGCATTCAATATCACAAGCCGTGAGCAGGTTATCATCAACACATGGTACGGCGGAGAGATGAAGAAGGGTATGTTCTCAATGATGAACTACTATCTTCCTCTTAAGGGCATGGCTTCCATGCACTGCTCAGCTAACACAGATATGGAAGGTAAGAACACAGCTATCTTCTTCGGTCTTTCTGGAACAGGTAAGACAACACTTTCAACAGATCCTAAGAGACTCCTCATCGGTGATGATGAGCACGGTTGGGACGACAACGGCGTATTCAACTTCGAAGGTGGTTGCTATGCTAAGGTTATCGGCCTTGATAAGGATGCTGAGCCTGACATCTACAACGCAATCAAGAGAGATGCTCTTCTTGAGAATGTAACTGTTGATGCAAATGGTAAGATTGACTTCGAGGATAAGTCTGTTACAGAGAATACTCGTGTATCTTATCCTATCAGCCACATCAGCAACATCGCTTCTAAGGTTAACAAGATCTCCGCAGGTCCTGATGCTCAGAACGTAATCTTCCTTTCAGCTGATGCATTTGGAGTACTTCCTCCGGTATCTATCCTTACACCTGAGCAGACACAGTACTACTTCCTTTCAGGCTTCACAGCTAAGCTTGCTGGTACAGAGCGTGGAATCACAGAGCCCACACCTACATTCTCAGCTTGCTTCGGTCAGGCATTCCTTGAGCTTCATCCTACAAAGTACGGTGAAGAGCTCGTTAAGAAGATGAAGAAGTCTGGTGCTAAGGCTTACCTTGTTAACACAGGTTGGAACGGCACAGGCAAGCGTATCTCCATCAAGGATACTCGTGGTATCATCGATGCAATCCTCAATGGTGATGTAAACAAGGCTGAGACAAAGAAGATCCCGATCTTCGATTTCGAAGTTCCTACATCTCTTCCTGGAGTTGATCCTGCAATCCTTGATCCTCGTGATACATATGCTGATGCTTCTGAGTGGGAAGCTAAGGCTAAGGATCTTGCAGAGAGATTCACAAAGAACTTCAAGAAGTATGAAGGCAATGACGCTGGTAAGGCACTTGTTGCAGCTGGCCCTAAGCTTTG
Source organism: Butyrivibrio sp. (assembly GCA_015056655.1). Taxonomy (GTDB): domain Bacteria; phylum Bacillota; class Clostridia; order Lachnospirales; family Lachnospiraceae; genus Butyrivibrio. The sequence goes on along the minus strand of SVFV01000016.1, from coordinate 1,992 downwards.
ATTCTTTAAATTCTAATATTAAAGAGGCGGTTCAAATTGAACCGTCTCTTTTTTTCGCTAAATCAATAATTTACATTTTTTATTCTTATATATTCCTTATGAATTGATTTTCTTTATTCTTTTTGTTCCTTTTTTATTTCATTAAATAAAAAAAGAGACGACTCTTTAAAGTCGTCTCTATAACTAAATCATCTTTCATCTTCTGTAATATTTATGTTCTTTATCTTTGCCTTATGTAAGCCAAATGTCTCCATTAAAGAGCAATACTTATCTGCCAAAGTTACAACCCAAGCTTCTCTGCACATAGGCGGAACAACTGTAAGTGGCCACATGTGCTTCTTGATAATATCCTTCTCTCTTGATGAGAGCTTAAAATCTCTGTTGGCATTTTTAAGCGCTGTAGAAGGATGATAGAATCCATGTAACTTAGGATGTACATTTCCCTTATCCTTACCATCTACATGCCAGTCATAAAGGAAATAATCGTGCAATAGAGCTCCTCTTACAAGGTCTCTCTCTACGCACTTAGTCCTAAGAGCTCTATCTATCTTAATAGCTCTTTCAGCAACGTTCATGCAATGCTCGTAAACACTCATATCACCATGCTGAACATAATCTTTTGTCTTATGAAACTTGGAAGATAAAAGAATATCCTGGCCATGCTTATGTAAAGTTTCATGAATTCTTTTATGACGCTCTTCTATCTTCTTCTGCTTTGCAAGCAATTTCTCATATCTATTACTACGTGACATTAAATACTAATTCCTATCTTTATAACTTTTATATTACAACATTCATACTTAGGAATTAAATAAATAAATCACATAGTACAAATGCAATGGGCTCTGCCCACGCAGTTATTATAATCCAAGTTTTGTAGAATTAAAACTTAAAAAAACATAAAGATAATCTTTATCGGTTATAGGCTGCTCCTATACTGCTTTATATCATATAACAATTATTCCAAATTTAAATTCTATAGTACCATTTATATATAAGATAAATGAAAACATATAGCACGGTTTAAGCCATATTATATGCTTTGAACTAGCATAATAATTCTTTATGAGAGGTTGATATGAAAAATATTCTGGCATTTGGAGATTCAAATACATGGGGACTGATCCCCGGAACAAGTCCGTACGAAAGATACCCTTGGGGTGTTAGATGGACTAGTATTCTTCAGGAAAAATTCGATGACGTAAGAATAATTGAAGAAGGTCTTTGCGGAAGAACAACTGTATTTGAAGACGAGCTTCGTCCAGGAAGAAAGGGAGTTGACACTCTTCCTCTTCTACTGGAGAGCCATTATCCTTTAGATGGTGCAATCATTATGCTTGGAACAAATGATTGTAAGAGCTACTACAACGTATCTGCTCACACAATCGGTATTGGCTTAGAGAGATGCCTGGATGCATTAAGTAAATATGTAGCTCCTGAAAATATACTTATAATATCTCCAATTGAGCTAGGTTCTGATGTATGGCGTCCTGAGAAGGATCCTGAATTTAGCAAACAATCAATCATTACAAGCCAAGAACTTAAAAATGTATATAGAAGAATTGCTCAAAAGAGAGGAACTGGTTTCCTTGCTGCTTCTGATTATGTAAAAGCAAGCACAATTGATGATGAGCACATGGATGCAAATTCACATAAGCTTTTCGCTGAAGTTGTTTATAAAGCTTTATTTGATCAGCTATATAAAGTATCTGAAGCTAAACGTGCATAATCTATCTACATAAATACATTTGAAAATTATTTGAGTTATATATTCAATTTAATACTTTTTGTATTCTATATACCCATTTTATACGTTCTTTCCAGGAAGAGATTTCTATCATTTGAAAATTGAATCCTGGAATAAAATAAAAGCCTGTCCACTCATCTGTGAACAGGCTAATTTTATTTATTAATCAAAAAGATGCCTAGAGTCGGAATCGAACCAACGACACGAGGATTTTCAGTCCTCTGCTCTACCAACTGAGCTATCTA
>SVFV01000015.1 GCA_015056655.1 Butyrivibrio sp. | reverse complement strand
ACCGCGCACCCGCATAGCGGGTGGTTGATATTTCGCACGCTTCGCGAGCTCAACTGGGTCACGACCCATAACAAAAATGACTCCCTTGCCATGCAAGAGAGTCATTATCCGCTTATCTGCTATATGATCTTATTCATCCTCGTCATCAATAAGTTCATCAAATTCGACTTCATCAAGATATTCGTCGAATGCCTCAGCAACTGCTTCGTACTCATCGTCATCTGCGATGTACCCCAGCTCAGGTTCAGCATCCTTATCTTTTTTAATGAACTGATAGAACCATACATTACCGTCGTTATTCTGCCCCTTCTCATCCAGAGGGAGTAGCACTATGTAATCCTTTTCCTGAACTGTCAGTACAATAAGTACTGCGCAGGTTACATTCTTGCCATCCTCGAGCTCGATATCTACAGTAATCTGCTCATCGTTCTGTATCTTGGTGTTCATGTCTGTTGCGATCTCTGAAAAGATCATATTTTAATCCTCCTGTTGTTAAACTGTAAAGTCTATCTTGTGTCCATAATTCTTGGCAGGTGTAGCCTCAATCTGGCTCCAGTCAATATTCTGGATCTTTTCGATGAGTTCTTCTACAGAATCAGCATATACAGAAGTTTTCTTTTCATAAGGAGGCTCCTTTTTACCGTAGCCTTCTTTGAGCCTTTCGAGCTGTTCCTTTTGTTTATCTCTATTCTCAGCTCTCTTTTCTTCTTCCTTGGCAGCTGCCTTATCATCAGCTACCTGCTTCTGATACTTTTCATTCTGCTCTTTGATCGTCGCAAAGAACTTAGCTGTTCCTTCTGCATCGATCTTAACTCCAAGAGATTCTACCTTCTGGCCTGACTGCTCAATCTGATCTTTCATTTCTTCAAGCTTATCAGTTGATTCGTCGATGAGGTTCATGTATTTCTCTTTTGTCTCCTCATCAGCAGCCATCTGTTCAAGAACCTCAGGTTCGATCAGAACGCTGTACTCTTTTGTGCCCCTGGACATAATATCCTCGGCTTCCTCATCTGAGGAATAGTTTGACACAAAAAAGTCCATATTGCCATACTTTTCCTTCAATTCATCCAAAAGTTTCTTAGCGCCTTCACTAAGTTCAACACCCTCCTGAATGTGAGACTCAGATGCAGCCTTATTTTTCTGCGCACGCAAAGTATCCTTTACCTGCTTTGCAGCATCTGTGTTTTCATTCCTGTGGGTCTTCTGATTTTTAGGCGCAAGGGAACTTAGCTGATTGGCAATGGATGAACTTAAGCCATTTACCGTACTCATAATGAAACCCTCCTTTGCTTAAGAAAAACAGTGACTTCCCTGTCACAAATGGATATACTACTCCAATACATTTATCGGCTTAAGATCAAATATACTTTAGTCTGTATTATAAATTCAGGAAAAATTGATCAAGTTTCTGGTGGAGAGAAACCCTGTCGATATTCTTTAAAATGTAATCAGCAGGTTTAAGGGCAAGCACTCTTACAATACTAGCCTTATCCTGTTTGGATGTAAGGAACATTACAGGGACATCCTTTGTGCTCATGTCACTCTTAAACATTTCAAGGACCTTTGGCCCATTGGTTACTGGCATTTCATAATCAAGAAGAATAAGGTCGGCCTTGTTCTTGGCAAGCCATGTGATTGCCTGAAGACCTGAGTTGGCCATGGAAACTCTGTAGGAATCCATTAGCCAGGTTCTGATGGTTCTCATATAGGAAACGTCATCATCAACTATGAGAATGCTCTTTTTACGAGCTTCCATCATTTCATCAGTAAAGAACTTCTTAACAGCCTCCAAAAATACGTCCATATCAAGAGGTCTGCTAAAGAAAAATTGTACATTAGATTCAGACAGGTATTTTAAGGATTCCTCATACTCAACAGGATTACCTATCATTATTACGAATCTATGAGTTTCCATACATAGATCCTTAAGGTAAATCAGTGTTTTGGGGACAACCTCATCAAGGTAATACACAAACAGCTGTGTCTGTTCCTCCTGCTTTTGTATTTCCTCAACTTTATCCTCTGTAAAATACGCATTGATCCCGGCATCCTTAAGCTTCATAATGATGCCCTTTACCATGAAGGTTTCACCTGTTCCAATTATCTGTACATTCCCCGGCATAAGTCATTCTCCATAAAAAATTATGAGTTGATAATTTCCTTTATTCCATCCCAGTCAAGATTAGATAGTTTCTTTTCTATCTCATCAAACTTTGCCTTGTCCTCATCTGGGAGTTTCCACTCCTTCATTGATTCGACAACCATGTTAGCCAGATCAAAGTCCATGGCTTCTGTAAATTCAGAAAGTGCTGCATAAGCATCCTTTATGGCTTTTTCATCAGCCTGTGGCTTTGAATCTTCCTCGCCTCCTCCTAAGAAGCTAAGCTTTTTCTTAAATCCCCTGAAATACTCTAAAAGAGGCTCCGTCTCGTTATTTATCTTATCGTAATCCTTTGCATTTCCGGCATCTTCAAGAGCTTTTGCATCAGCTCGTAGTTTTTCTGCTCCTATGAGATTACCTGAGCTTTTTAGAGCATGTACCTTAATGGTGTAATTCTCGTAGTCCTTATTTTTATAGTATTCTTCTATCTCATCAGCTTTCATGTCTATTGAATTATAGAAAATACCAAGAGCTGTGAGATAGCTATCTTCATTTCCGCAGAGAGAGATACCAGCGCTTACATCAATATCCTCTACATTTCTAATCATAGAAATGATATTGTTTTCAGCAGGTTCTTTCTTTTCCTTCTCATCCTTCGAAGAACTCTTTGGTGTGCTTGAAGGTATCTTTAAATCCCTTCGCACGTTATCTGGAAAATACATTACAAGTGATGCGATCAGCTGCTTAAAATCAACAGGTTTTTCCAGATAGTTATCAAAACCATTGTCTATACAGTAGCGCCCCTCTGATGGATCATCCGGAGAAACAAATGCAACAATCGGTGTTGATTCGTTTCTGTTATCAACGCCTCCCCTAATCTGCTTTAGAGTCTCAACTCCGTTAAGGGACGGCATCAGATAATCCATAAATATAAGCTCATACTGGCTTTTCCTTACGTACTTTAAGCATTCTCTGCCGCTTGCCGCTTCATCCACCCTAATTCCCAGATATTCCAGAAGCTTTCGGACGAAAAATCTATCAAGTTTTGAATCATCTACGATTAAAACACTTGCGTTCAACTGTTATCCCCCGGTTTAACCAGAAATATTAGCTCGTTTCATCAAAAGTCCAATTGCTGCATAAAGCTCTGCATCATCTGAGTAATCTTCCCTGATTGCATTGATATTCTTTGTTTCTTCCTGCAGATCCTCAGCTGTAGTCTCGTACTTAACTGATCTTTTCGGCATATGCTTTTTATATGCTCTGCCATCAGTAAGAATTACCTTGTCATTAGGCAGGTATTCCATAAGTATCTTTTCCAATGCATCTCCGATAATAGGCTTTGCAAGGTAATCCTGGAAGCCAGAGTTCTTGTAAACCTCTCTTGCTCCGGAAAAAACATTCGCCGTAAGTGCGATTGTAGGCTTGTTCTGGTTTGGAGATTTATCATTACTTCTAAGTCTCCAAAGCATCTCCATACCATCCATTCCAGGCATTCTGTGGTCAATAAGGATAAGATCAAATTCCTTTGTGCTGCATATCTTAAGAGCTTCATTACCACTTGCTGCTGTAGTGATTTTAACCTTTGTGTCCTTCAAAAGATTCTTAGCAACAACAAGGTTGATCTCATTATCATCAACTATAAGTATCTCAGCATTAGGTGCTTCGAAGAGCTGTCTGTAATCATTTTCAGCTTTTACAAGCTTTTCATAAGCCACATTGAAGTCACCAATAGGATTCCAGCTTCTGGTCTCCTGTTTAACTATAAATGAGAAGGTTGAACCTTTTCCGTATTCGCTTCGTACATTAAGCTCTGAATTCATAAGTCCCAGAAGCTTTTGTACGATACTCATACCCAGTCCGGTTCCTTCAACCTTGCGGTTTCTGCCTTCCTCGATACGCTCAAAGGGTGAGAAAAGTCTCTCCATATCCTCTTCTCTGATACCAATACCTGTATCAGATACAGAAATCTTAAGGTCTATCTCACCATTCTCTTCAAGGTGACCACTTACAAAGTAGTCAACATCCAGGTGAACCTGTCCAGTTTCTGTATATTTAACGGCATTTGTTAAAATGTTCAGGATTATCTGCTTTAATCTGACGTTATCTCCATATAACAAATGCGGCATTTCTTCATTTACTGTAACTTTAAGCTCTAGTCCTTTATTTCTCGCTCTTTCATCAACCATGCTGACAAGCTCGGAAATAAGTCCCGCAAGATCGTATTCAACTTTATATAGCTCCATTTTTCCAGCTTCGATCTTGGAGAAATCAAGTACGTCATTTATAAGAGCAAGAAGTGTTGTGCTGGCACTTTTTATATTGTGAGCATATTTTAAGAGATTATCATCCTCATATTCTCTTAGGATCAGTTCATTCATACCAAGAATCGCATTTATAGGAGTACGTATCTCATGTGACATCTGGGAAAGGAACTGGCTCTTTGCATTATTTGCAGCAATAGCTTCAGCCTCAGCTTCTGCTGCTCTCTGACTGAACTTGGTAAGGTTAGATTCGTTAATTGCACCATTTATTCTGAGGTTCTGAACAATAATTGATATAACGCCCGTAACTGACAAGGATGCAATAATTTCAAATAAATCTCTTGAAATATAGACCTTTGTCTTCACCATGCATACGCAGGTGAGAAAAATAGCCGTAAGGAAAAGATGAAACAATATATATACAATAGTTTCATCAATATAAACGATTACAAATAAAATCATGAAGAACGGAAATAAAGCTGCTGGAGCCTCTGAGTGGGAACAATCTATCAGAATCATTCCAAAATAGAGCATTCCATACATAGCCAATGCTTCAATTCGCATCGCTTTATAGCTTATTTCCTTGTTGGACAGAAACTGTGTTACTCCAAAAAAAACGATGAGCATCACAAGAAACAGGTAATAATTGGGATGAACGTAGAATCCGGGGATTATAATTTTAGCGAAAATCAGAAGCGCCAAAAATATTGCCGCCGAAGCTACTGACATGTTTTTTTGAACCTTCATATTTTTCTTAATATTGTCGGTTCTGCACATGTCGAAATATCGTTTTTCTTTTTCTTTATAATTAACGAATATTTCTTTTATCATCACCTATGGCTCCTCATAAGCAAAAAAAGCCAATAAAACGCCATCGTTATCAATATCTGATAAAATGATAACATTTTATACACTTTATTCACAATTAACTAAGTATAAAAAAATTATGAAGGCAGCGTTAATAACGGTTTTCTTCAATTATAACATCTGTTTTTCTATTTCTTTATCCATAAACAGATCCTTTATTGGTCTAAGAAAGCCAGACATCCTCATTGGATTATTTTTATCACCAGTCACATAGGACATGTAAAGCTGCTCCTTAGCCCTTGTCATTGCAACGTAGAACATACGTCTTTCTTCCTCGATATCTGATATTCCTATAGATTTCCTTGATGGGACTATACCTTCATTTAGATCTGGTATAAAAACCACAGGAAATTCCAATCCTTTTGAAGCATGCATTGTCATTAGCTGAACTCCATTTTTACATGTAGAATTACTTTTTATGGTAGATTTGAGCTTATCCTGCTCTTCAAAGTACGCCTTCAGCTCATTATAGGTTCTATATTCCTTGCAAAGCTTCATAAGCTCGTCAGCATCCTTTAGATATTCCTCGTACGCGCCTTTATTGACTCCAAGCTTTTCCTTTACATATTTGTCAAAGCCAATGACATTTCTAATATAGTGAACGCCAAGGAATATATTGAATCGCTCCAGCATACTAATGTCCTTAAAAAACTTTTGAATAGTGCTCATCATATTGTATTTGCCCTTATTTTTGTAATAGGCAATTAGCTTACTCTCATCAACCTTTTCCTCTGATGCGCAATTTCTGCAGATGTATCTGACAGGCTGATTCATAATTTTAAAGAAATCACTTCTTTTATGGCCATCATTTGCAAAGCTTAGGTACGCAAGAATGTCTTTTATAAATCTCTTCTCATGGAAAAAGGTTATCTTCTCACGATATGTGCATGGAATATTCTTAGATAAAAGAAATGAAGCAAAGGAAGTTGCTTCCATATTAGTTCTGAAGATTACTGCTATATCATTATAATCATGTGGTTTAGACATTTCTTCGTTTGATTTTATTATTTCATTAGCTATGTACTCATATTCATCGTTCTTTGTTAAAAACTTCTTGCCAATGACAACGCCATCTATTTTGCTGCCAGCTTCTATCTCCTTTTTAAACCTTACTTTGTTTTCATTTATCACCTTTAGGCAGTTATCAAGAATCTTCTTCCCACATCTATAGTTCACATTTAGAAGAATCTCCTTGGAATCAGGATAAAACTCTTTAAAGCCAAGCATTAGCTCTGGCTTAGAGCCTCTAAAGCCATAAATTGACTGATCATCATCTCCAACAACAAAAAGATTTCCATTATTTCCAGTAAGAAGCTTAACTACTTCAAACTGCATCTTATTTATGTCCTGATATTCATCAATAAGAATATATTTGTATTTTTCACGATATTTTGCGAGTATGGATGGATTTTTTGAAAGATGATCTCTGCACATAAGGACCATATCATCAAAATCGATGTAATTTTGTTCCTTCATTATCTGATCAAATTCATTATATATCTGAGGAAAATATTCTTTTAATGGTACGCTCTCATCTGCGTTTTCCGGACTATCCCCGCTATTTTTCAGCTTAGATATCTCACTTACAAGTATCTTTGCTGTTTCAAGGTCGTACTCAAAGTCTTCAAAAGAGCCATTATTATCCTGCATTTCCAGCTTTTTCTTCATACGAATACTACTTTGAATGCCCTTTAAAACATGCAAAATAATACTGAATTTCTCAGCTTCACTTACAACAGTAAGTGTCTTATCGCCTCTTGGCATGCTCTCTTTTAATATTTGATAAAAACATGAGTGGAATGTTCCGAAAAGAACTTCCGGATACATAGAATCTGTTTCTTTTATAAATCGCTGCTGCATCGTGATTGCTGCAGCCTTAGTAAAAGTGATTACTAAAATCTGATTAGGACTTACGCCCTTCTCAATTAGCCTGATTACTCGCTTTATTATTACAAAGGTCTTCCCACTTCCAGGCCCGGCTATGACACAGGCTGCTCCCGCTCCGTGCTCAATGGCACGGAGCTGTGCGGGATTGCCGTTTATATTATTTGTTTTCAAGCTTCTCAATAGCCTTTGAAAGTCTCTCCAAAGTCTCTTCTTTTCCAATAACTTCCATAAGCTCAGTTGCTCCACAGGGTGTCATAGCCTTTCCTGATAAAGCAATTCTGATAGGCCAAAGAACATAACCGTTCTTGTACTCCTTCTCCTTGATGTAATCCTGGAGTGCAGCATAAAGAGCATCGTTGCTGTAATCCTCCTGTTTCTCAAGGATAGGCTGAAGGTCCTTAAGCACCATGAGTGATGAAGCCTCATCAGTCTTCATCTTCTTGTGAGCATAGATCTCAGTACTGTACTCAGGCACTGCCTCGAAGAAATCAATCATCTCTGCAATGTCAGGCCAGATCTCGATACGAGTCTTGATCATAGCTGCAATCTTATGAAGGTCGAGGTCCTTAGTGATAACCTCCTTCATATAAGGCTCAGCAAGCTCATAGAACTTGTCATCATCCATCTTCTTAAGGTATTCGCCATTCATCCAGCGAAGCTTTGTGTAATCAAATACTGCAGGAGATTTGTTGATTCTCTTGTAATCAAACTTCTCAACAAGCTCCTCAAGGCTCATGATCTCAGTGTTATCATCAGGAGACCATCCAAGAAGTGCAACGAAGTTAACTACTGTCTCAGCAAGGAAGCCCTGCTCGATAAGATCCTCAAAGGATGAGTGTCCACTTCTCTTACTAAGCTTATGATGATCCTCATCTGTAATAAGAGGGCAATGGATGTACTTCGGAACTTCCCATCCAAATGCATCATAAAGTCTGTTGTACTTAGGTGAGGATGAGATATACTCGTTACCTCTTACAACATGTGTGATTCCCATAAGATGGTCATCTACTACATTTGCAAAGTTGTATGTCGGATAACCATCAGACTTAATAAGAACCATATCATCAAGCTCTGAATTATCAACAGTGATATCTCCATAAAGCTCGTCGTTGAATGTAGTTGATCCCTCTGTAGGATTGTTCTGTCTGATTACATAAGGCATTCCGGCATCAAGATTAGCCTGAACCTCTTCTTTTGATAAGTGAAGGCAGTGCTTGTCATAAACGCTAACCTCCTTACCATCGATGACCTGTGTAAGTGTAGCAAGTCTCTCAGGTGTGCAGAAGCAATAATATGCCTCTCCCTTATCAACAAGCTCCTTAGCATACTTAAGATAGATGCCCTGAGCCTGTCTCTCACTCTGAACATAAGGACCAACACCCTTATCCTTATCAGGACCCTCATCATGAATAAGACCTGTAGCCTCCATGGTTCTGTAGATGATATCAACAGCACCCTCTACATAACGCTCCTGATCAGTGTCCTCAATTCTTAAAATAAAATCACCGCCCTCATGCTTAGCGATCAAATAGGCATAAAGTGCGGTACGTAAATTACCGACATGCATCCTTCCTGTAGGACTTGGTGCATAACGTGTTCTTATCTTTTGTGCCATGATTTACACTTCCTTATTCTTAGATTACCTCAGGATATTCCTTGCGCTCAAATTCAACAATGATTCCTGAAGCTACATTTCTGCATAAAGCTATCTGCTTTTTATCAACCTGGATGATAACGCCGCCCTTTTCTTTTTTGTTGATTACTTTAATCTGCGAACCGTTATTAACCCCAATTGACTTTAGCCTCATTGAATAAATAGGCTGTTCAACGTTCATCTCTTTTACGCGATAAACGCCGTTCTTTTCCCCTTCAATAAGTGTCATAAAAACTCCCATTTCTAAATAACATTATTAAAAATATGTAAAGACCAAATCGCATTATATAACACCTTTATAGAAAAATAAAGACTAATGCTCTAATTCGCTAAAGTGAGTGTTATTCAGTGATATCCCTATAACATTCAGGTCTTCTGTCTCTGAAAAGTCCCCATGATAAACGATTCTGTCTTATTTCATGAAAATCATACACTGCTATTATGATTTCTTCTGAATTGTTGGAAGCCTTCCTGAGTATGTCTCCGGTTTCATCTGTCATGAAGCTGTTGCCATAAAAGTTAAGGCTTGAAAGCTGTCCGCCGTTTTCTTCTGAGGGAACAACGTTCTCAGTTCCAATTCTGTTGGCTGCAACTACCGGAATGATATTTGCAGCGGAATGTCCCTGCATTGTTCTCTGCCAGTGTCCTGAGCTGTCGACATTAAGAATAGGTTCTGAACCTATCGCTGTAGGATAAAGAATAATATCCGCACCCTGCAGAGCAAGGCATCTTGCTGTTTCGGGGAACCACTGATCCCAACAGATTCCTACGCCAACTCTTCCGTAGGCTGTTTCAAATACAGTAAAGCCCGTATCTCCAGGTGTGAAATAGAATTTCTCCTGGTAGAAGTGGTCATCCGGAATATGTGTTTTCCTATATACTCCAAGGATATCTCCATCAGCATCGATCATCGCAACAGAGTTATACATTACGTTGCCTTCTCGTTCATAAAAGCTGATTGGCATAACAACTGAAAGTTCTCTGCAAACGCCCCTGAAATGCTGTACAGCCTTATTCTTATTTACTGTTGTGGCAAAATCATAGTAGTCGTATCTTCTCTCCTGGCAGAAATACTGTCTTTCGAAAAGCTCTGACAAAAGAATAATCTGCGCACCCTGAGAAGCGGCCTTTCTTACAAGCTTTTCAGCTTTCTGAATATTCTTTTCAACAAGCTCCTCATCTGATATTTCAGGATTGCCATAGGCTTCTTTACCACAGGCAAACTGAATTGCTGCTACAGTTGTAGATGAATTATCTCTGTAAACCATAAAATGCTCCTTTTAGAAGTATTGTTAGTTTAAGTATTATCACTCAAAATTTATCACCTTGCGTTTCATATTGGAAACACATGCAGGTATTTGCTGGGTTATACAATGTATATTACCACCACCAAGCAGTATAGCTCTAGCATCTATTGGTATAATTTTCCTGTTTTTACAAATATCAGCCAGAATCTGAACTGCTCTCTTGTCGCTCTCTGTATTTTCTCCACCAAACTGAGGAACAAGAACAGCATTATTAGTAAAGTAAAAATTCACGTAGCTTGCTGCAAGTCTCTCGCCAACTTCGCGTTCATCCTCACCTTCCTCAAAGACGTAATTGTCTATATCCTCCTTGGTACAGCAAACCGGAACATCCGGAACTGGAAGCTTGTGAATCTTAAGGTGTCTGTTCCTTGCATCAGTTACGCTCTCTAAGTACTCCAAGTCCCTACTGGACATTTCATACTGAGGATCATCCTTATTGTCAGTCCAGGCAAGTACTACCTCACCCGGAGCTGTAAAAGCACAGACATTATCAACATGTTCATTGGTTTCATCATTGTAAATACCACTTGGAAGCCACAATACCTTCTGAGCTCCAAGGTATTCCTTTAGCTTATCCTCTATCTCTTCTCTTGAAAGCTCAGGGTTTCTGCCTTTACTAAGGAGACATGCTTCAGTGACCATTACAGTTCCTTCGCCGTCACAATGAATCGATCCACCCTCCAATACAAAGGGATGCGCATCATAGTGCTTAGTGCCAGTAAGCTCGCAAAAAGCAGATGCAACAGCATCATCCTTATCCCAGGAAGCATAAAGACCATCAAACTCTCCGCCCCATGCATTAAACCTCCAGTCAACTCCTCTAATCTCAGAATTGAGTGTTTTCACATAGGTAGGTCCAACGTCTCTGGCCCAGGAATCATCTGTATCCATCTGAACAAGATAAAGATTATTAGAATTGGGATCTATATCTGTAAGTTCTAGTCTGTCTTCAATTGTTATAATCCTGTCCCTTATGATTGATGAATTAAAAGTAATAAAGGATACAGCATTTTCTGATTCATCCCTGGAAACTATTAGAAAGAGATTCTCACTTTCAAGTATCTCTTGGAAAATACTGGAAAAAGCCTTCTGTGCTCCTTTTTTATCTTTTCCCCAGCTACCTGGTCTGGTTGGCCAGATCATAAGGGTTCCTAGATGAAAATCATATTCAGCTGGCATAGAAAAGCCATCATTTAAGGGCGTTCCTGTTATAGTCAAATATCTGTACCTCAGTAATTACAATTTATAGCTTTGTTATGATAAAAAACTTCCCGCACCGAATCGATGCGGAAAGCCTTATCTTTTCTATTATTTTGTTCCGAAAATTCTGTCTCCGGCATCTCCAAGACCGGGAACGATGTATTTGTTCTCGTTGAGCTTATCATCAACGTGAGCGCAGATGATCGGAACATCCGGATGCTCGCTTGTAACCTTCTCAAGACCTTCAGGAGCAGCTATAAGACAGATGAAGCTCATCTTCTTAACACCCTTCTTCTTGAAGAGGTCGATTGCATCACATGCAGAACCGCCTGTAGCAAGCATGGGATCGAGAATGATAACTTCTCTATCGCCTATATCCTCAGGAGCCTTGAAGAAGTAATTAACAGGCTCAAAGGTTGTCTCGTCTCTGTACATACCAACGTGAGCAATCTTAGCATTAGGGATAACCTTAAGTACGCCATCAAGCATTCCCATACCAGCTCTCATGATAGGAGCAAATGCATAATGGTCTTCATTAAGTCTGCCCATTGTTATTGTCTTAATAGGTGTCTCTACAACAGTCTGCTCAAGCTCTACATTGCGCATAGCCTCGTAAATAAGGTAAGCACCAATCTCACTAACAAGCTCTCTGAAAAGCTTTGTTCCTGTGTGCTTGTCTCTAAGAATTGAAAGCTTATGCTCAATGAGCGGATGATCTAAAACTGTAACATTTTTCATGATTATTTCCTCCCAATAAATTCGCTGTATGAATTCTATCACATATCTGATTAATTTACATCAAATTATTGGAGAAGTTGAAGGAACGCAAAAGAAATTTTAAAGTCTGTCTTTAAAGTCTTTATATCCGAATTTCTTTACAGTAATAATACTCTCATCTTCTTTTAATATGCAGATATCTGGAAGTGGCATTCCATTAAAGGTATTGTTTTTAACCATGCTATAGATCGCCATATCTTCAAATATCAGTCTGTCGCCGATACTCTTCTCATTATCAAAGCTGTAATCACCAATTACATCACCAGCAAGACAGGTTCTTGATGAAAGTCTGTAAGTGAACGCCTTCTCATCAGCCTCTCCGCTATCCTTAAGAGGTGGCCTGTAGGGCATCTCCAGAACATCAGGCATATGGCAGGCAGCAGATGTATCCAATATGAGCACAGGATATTTCTCTGTTTTTACAATATCCATTACTGTAGTAACAAGATATCCGGCATCCAGGGCTATTGCTTCGCCGGGCTCAAGATAAACATCTATCTGGTACTTATCTTTGATATATTTTACAAGCTCTATAAGACCTTCCCTGTCATAGTCAGGCTTTGTAATGTGATGTCCGCCGCCAAGGTTTATCCATTCAAGGTCTGTTTCATTCCCATCAATAGGCAAAAATCTTGCAAACTTCTTTTCAAACTCATCAAAGGTTTCTTTTAAAGGTTCAAAGCCCTGCTCGCAAAGAGTATGGAAATGAAGTCCTTTAACGCCCTTAGGGAGCTTTTGGGGCATGTCACAAAGTCTGATTCCAAGTCTTGATCCCGGAGCGCAGGGATCATAAATCTCATGACCTTCCTGAGTTGAATACTCAGGATTAACACGAAGACCAACGGAAAGTGTTCCTTTATCAGAAGCATTCTCCCAAACAGGTCTGTGATGCTCAAGCTGTGAAATAGAATTAAAAACAAGATGGTCACTTATTTCACATATCTCTTCTATCTCATCATCACAAAATGCAGGTTCAAAGGTATGAACCTCCTTTTTATCCCCAGCTTCATCATGGAATTCCTCATGAGCAAGCTTGGCTTCGAAAAGTCCTGAGGAAGTTGTTCCAGTGAGGTATTTTGCAATCAAGGGATAAGTGCTATAAGCTGAGAAAGCCTTCTGAGCAAGTAAAATCTTTGCTCCGGATTTTCTTTGCACATCTGCAAGGATTTCCAGGTTTTCTCTAAGTCTTTTTTCATCTATTACATAAGCCGGAGTTTTAATATTTGTAAAATTCATGTTGTCTAAGGATTAGCCTTTCTTTATCTTGATATTTTTAGCCTTACTCCAAGGGCTGTAATACTTCTTACCATTAACCTTGTAGAAGGTTCTGATCTTGAAGGTATATTTTTTGCCCTTCTTAAGCTTGGAAATAACCTTTTCAAGCTTTGATGCACTGCTTACACTTACTGTCTTTGTAACCTTTCCTGTGGTATAAGAAATCTCATAACCTGAGCACTTCTTATTCTTTTTCCAGGTCACCGTAACCTTGTTTTTAGAGTTATTCTTCAGCTTCTTGATACTTGTGCCAGAGATATAGTAGGTCTTAGTTTCTGCAGACTCCTCTGCCAAAAACTCCTTGCTTCCAATAGTCTTAAAGGCCTGAACTTTATATGCATAGAGGCTCTTATCTACGTTAGCAGAAGTATCCTTGTAGCTTGTGCCGTTTGTGATTGTAGCAACAAACTCTCCATTTCTATAAAGCTTATAGCCGCTCACATCATTTGCAGGATTGATATTTATCTGTACAAATCCGTTTCCATTTACAAGGTTAAGAATGGATGCCTTGGAAACAACGGGAGCATTGATGTTAAAGCTTACAGATTTAGATCCGGTGTAATTTCCCTCTCCAACTATAGTAACTGTAGCAGTTCCTACATCAACATTATTAAGGTAGCTGACATTGTAATCATTGCCTGCCTTTAATGCTGTACCTTTATCAGTCACAGAAACCGAAGGCTTAATCTCGTTTCCGGTATAGGTTACATATGATACACCAGAAATACTGCAGGCTTCCAAACTCTTAGGTGCAATATTAAAGGTACCTGTCATTTCTCCAAAATAGTAACCACAGCCTGTAACCTTATATGTAGCAGCGCCTACATTTTTATTATTTGAATAAACGACACTATAGTCCTTATCCCTTTGAAGAGCCCTGCCACCAAGATTTACTGAAACATTAGGTGTAAGGCCAGAGCCTGTGTAGGTTTGATCAAGTACCTTCACCGTAGCACCGGTTATAGGACTATTAACTGTTATAGCGATGCTGTCTTTAAATGCACTCTCATCAGTTGTAACAGTTATTGTGGCTGTTCCAACTGCTTTTGCCGAAATATTACCGCCAGCATCAACAGATACTATAGTGTTGTCTGAACTGACAAAGCTAACCTTCTTATTTATCGCATTTGAAGGCGAAAGCTTGTAGCCAAGCTTCTCAGAGCTTCCAATCTGTATTGTCTTGTTTTTCTGATTAAAGCTTATGCCTGTAACAGGGTACCGGATTACATACTGAGGATACAGTGCAATTTCTGAATTTTGCTCATATTCTTTAGTATTTATGTTGTACTTTACGCTAAATCCAATGTTTGCAGTAAGTACATCAACTCTGTTTTTACCCTCTTTATCTGTCGACCAATAACCGAGCTTATAGTCACTATTTTCATAAATTTGTGGGCTATCGTACTTAAATGCAGTAGTCGGCAAATTGTAAGGCATGCTCGCGGAGCTTAAACTAATAAGCTTGTGAGTAGTTGTCTTGTAAGTTTTTAAATCAGTATTTGGTTCATAGAAATTAACCAGCAGCTGTCTTGATGTCCACTTGGGATAGAGCGTCACATCTCCAGTAGCATTATATAGGTATTCAGCATAGTAATGCTGATATCCACCTACTTTGTCACCCTCTTTATTGCAGGTAAGAACAGTTTTCTCACCAGGTGTCGTAGTCCAACCTTCCAGACTGTAGCCAGGCTTTGCAAAATTCGCAGCTGTTGCAAGAACACAGTTTCTGTTGTCACCTGGATAAAAGCTGTAGGTAACTTTCCTTGCCTTTACATCCTTATCTACTGCGTAATTGATTCTATAAGGTAAAACAGTAACAGTGCATTCAACAACCTTTTTGCCATTGTAGCTTCCTTCTATTACTGTGCTACCCTTGGATGCGCCAACTGTAATGCGACCATTTGCATCTATGATAGCTATCTTTTCATCTATAGCCTTAAATGTAAGGTCGCTTATTGCTACATTTGAATCCTGAGTGAGTGCAAGCTGAATAACATCTTTGTAATGACCTGAAACACTGGTGCTTGCAAGCTTTATTGTTTTATCACTGGTTTCTACATTGGATGCTTTTCCGTTAGTATTGTCAGTGAAAACCTTGATTCTGGCATCATTAGATGCATTCTCAGTTACTCCATTAACCTTTAATGTGGATTTCCCGCCCATTTTAGGTGTGTATTTCAGTGTATTATCTTTATTCTGATATATCGAATTTATCTCAACAGGAAAAATTATTTCTTTATTTCCTACATTCTCAACCTTAACCAAAACGTCGGTGTCAGTATCAAAAGATATTTCTTTATCAAGATCAAATGTATAATAACCACCTATCACGAGATGCTTATCAAAGGAAACATTTTTGCCTGCATACGTCAAAGTAATTCTTATGTCCGCATCAGCAGAATCTACTTCACAAGCCACTGCTTTAAGAGACTCTCCTCCGCTAATAGTATAGGTCTGGGTAATATAGTCACCATTTTTAAAGTTATATTTATTTATGTTAACCGGATGCCCATCATAAGAGTAACAGTTGTCATAGCCATCAAGGTCAACATCATAGCATATAGCAGGCTTCCCATTATACAAAAATGCATAATCGCAATAGGAAAGCCAGAAATAACCGCTTTTGCCGTAGTCATCAAGTCCCCAGCTGTTTCTTATAAGCCATGCTCCATTACTTTCAGGCTTAAGACTTTCATGGAAATTCTCCTTAGGAAAATTATCATCCCAGCCAACAACCATTACTGAGTGGTTTGAACTTTTTTGAGTTCCATACATGGAATTATATGTGGCACTATATTGTGATGATGAATAAATTGAAACAGCTACAGAACCATGCTTTAAAATAGCAGCTTTTATAGAATCTTTGTCACTAGGCGCTATAACATAAGCGTTTTTAACATGACCAAAATTTCTATTAAGTGCATAGCTATCATCCATATCATAAGATGTCCCCTTTTCATAGGGTGCATACTTCTCTGCTATTGGTCCAACCTGGTCCATAATATAGTGATATGCTCTTACGGTCGATCCACCAAGACTTAAATATTTATTTCTATCACCACTATATGTAACCGTATCGTTATTATGAAGTCCTTTAGGATCCGTATAATTAAAAGTAGTAAAATATGCAAGCTGTAGCTCTGATAAATCAATTGATGTATCAGAATAGCCCTTCTTTATAAGGTCTGTTTCTATCGTTCCGATACTGGAAAAAGCCCAGCAGCAGCCTTCTGATCCCTGATTTCTGATTGAAGGCAGATAATCAGCATCCTCAAAACCATTGTAATAACTTAATGAACTAGAACTGTAATCATCACCACTGGCTACTAACTCAGGCAAATCATAGTTATCTCCGGATATATCACCGGTTGCACCATCTTCTTCGTTTGCTACCTTAACAACAATTACAGGGAGTTCCACGTCTTCAGCAATTTCATAATCCTCAATTACAGGTACGAATTCATATTCTCCAAGATACTCATCATAATCCTGAACGCATTCCCAGGTTACTTCTATTGTCTCCTCACTTCCCTCTTCTCCACCTGTTTCGATTGTGATCTCAGTAGGAAAATCCTGAAGCTGTCTCTCAAGACCAAGCTTATATTCGTTATTAAACTCTGTCTCAGTAAGCTCTTCAAAATCGGTGATTACATTTTCATCGTATTCAGTTTCGTTCTGAGTTTCAGTTGATGTCTCCGGTTTGGCTGATTCCTCTGTTTCAGAGGTCGTATCTATTTCATTTGATTCCTCTGTTTCAGAGGTCGTATCTATTTCATTTGATTCTTCTGTATCAGTAATGACCTCTGTCTCAGGTGCTTCAGGTTCGGCAGCCTGACTTTCAGAGTCTGTTGTTGATTCAGTGGTTGACTCATCTGCGGGCTGATCAGGATTCTGTTCAGAATTAATCTCAGTTTCAGAAGTGTTTTCTGAATTGGAATCAGAGTTGTTTTCCGTATCATTCTTAGTATTGGAATCTGAGTCTGCATCTGAATCACTGCCTGAGTTGCTATCAGAACTATTTTTTAACCCATTTTCTGAGTTCTCGTTATTATTTCCGGTATTATTATTGTCAGAATCACTACCAGAAGTATTTGAATTCTCACCTTCTGAATTATTAGAATCTGTGCTTTCTACATTGTCATTATTGGAATTCTCACTATTCTCTGCTTCTGTAGCATTAGTCGCACTGCTACCCTGAGTTTCTTCAGTGCCATTCTCACTATTATTTAAACCATCTACTTCGGATGCTTTATCATCTGCATTAGAGCTATTCTCAGTGCCAATTACCTCTGCATTAACAGTCATGGAATATTTAGCCGGCGAAAGCGCAGCTATTGATATTGAAAGTAAAATTGCAATATATCTTTTCATTAAAAACCTCATAATCCACATAAGAAATCTAGATTAGATTATCATAATAGCTGTTATCAATCAATAAAAAAGAGAAGCAAAGCTTTTTAGCTATTACTTCCCATTTTTATTTTACTTTCTGCACAACTCTAACTTGTCTTTAATAATATATCATTCAGTTATTTCAGCTTATATCTTGTTGCATCAACCTCATACTCGATGTGAAGCTTACTTTTCTTGATACCGCCTTTGACAAGCGCTGATCTGATATTTGTTGCTGATTTCTTTACCTCTTTCTTCGGTGTGGCGTCGCCCATGAAAACTTCGACTTTGATACTATTGCTTTTTACTTTATTGAATGCATTTTTAGGAGCTTTCATTTTGATGGGTGAAAAGATGTCAGGACCATCCCAAAATGTCATCTCTTTTATGGGAGCATTCTCAAAAGCCTTCCCTTTAAATTCTATACTCTCAAATCCGGTAATCTGAACCTTCTTAAGTTTTTTACAATTTTTAAAAGCCCCATTCGGGATTACAAGCTTGTCAGTATATCCAAGTGTTGAAGTTATAGAGAAGAAATCCTCATTATCGTTTTTAAAAGCATTTTTAGCAATTCCGGTAATGATAAATCTCTGTTCCTGACCATCAGCAAGTTTGGGACAGTCAGTATCACTAATAGTAATTTCTGAGCCTATTTGGATGGTTGTAGCATCCTCACTCTGTTTCCTGGAGTTGATATGTCCAACAACCTCTACCTCTCCGGGTAGCTCATTCCATGAAAGCACGTACTTGCCACTATAATTATCCCTATAACCGGTAGCAGGAGTAAAAGTTTTCGTTACCCTGTACTTGAGATTATAATATTTGTCTTTAATGATCGTCCCCTTTGGAGAAACACTTTTTAAAACATCCTCATTCGTTCCGCCAAAATTCTCATTATATGCAGATGCTTTAATGGTAGCGGGACTTCCGGGAGCCATAGCAAAGCTTGATGCTGCAAGCATAGCTGCTAGTGTGATAACTATTGCACTCTTCTTCATTTTTCTCATAACCAGTTTTCTCCTTAGTTTTAACGACACCCCTCAGCTAAATTGATTATACATTATTTTATCAAAAAGGGCCTGACAAAAATCAGACCCTG
This sequence comes from Butyrivibrio sp., assembly GCA_015056655.1. Classification (GTDB taxonomy): domain Bacteria; phylum Bacillota; class Clostridia; order Lachnospirales; family Lachnospiraceae; genus Butyrivibrio. The sequence goes on along the minus strand of SVFV01000015.1, from coordinate 57,249 downwards.
TATATTTGATTATCGCTCTACGATAAATGCTTATTAAATATCAAAAAAATCACTTAACCTTAACCTTTACAGGCTTACTCCAATCTCCGTGGTATGTCTTGCCATTTGCATAATAGTTTCCTCTTACACGAACATAGAATGTACCCTTCTTAGGAGCCTTTACTTCTGCGCTCTTAAGATCGTAGCCATTTACTTTTCTTGTCTTAACGCCGGACTTAAAATTCTTATTCTTGCAGAACTGAATCTGGTATTCATTAACATTCTTCTGCTTCTTCCAGGAAGCCTTGACTGTTTTTCTACCCTTTGCCTTAACCTTGACTTTTTCTACAGTCTTAGGCTTAACAACAATTTGGTATTCAGCTCTCTTATTACTGCTATCAACTGTTTCAGCATAAATTGTTGTCATACCGACACTTTTACCCTTAACAACGCCGTTATCAGCAACAGTTGCTACAGAAGTGTTGGAAGAAGTCCACTTAACAGTCTTATCAGTTGTATCTACAGGAAGCACATTAGCTGCAAGACCTATTGTCTTACCAACTGCGACTTCTTTTGAACCTGAGATAGTTACTGACTCAGCAAATACAGGTGCTGTTGTCCATTTGATCTTATATGTTGAACATCTATTTCTCTTTACTACGATATAATTAGTTCCTGCAGGGAGGTACTGATCTGTATAGTGTTCACCATAAGAATATACATCTTTCCATTTCTCAAGATAATTCATATCATTGATGTGAAAATTTGTATCGGAAACAGCAGAATAATATAATCTGATTTTCTTAGGAGCAGAAAGTGTTACTGTATAGTAATCAGCATCATCGTTCTCACTCAAAAAGCCTGTTATTTCAGTATTAGCAGCAAGTTCCTTAGCTGAATCAAAATAATTGTTGGGTTCAGCCTCATTATTATTTGCAGGAGAAAATTTAGCCTTTAACTGGTATTTACCATAAGTACTTCCTAAATAAGAAACCCTTATGACATGTTTTCCTTTTGAAAGAGCTACTGTACTTTCAAAACCGGCATCATTCTTACTAAGCCATTTGTATGAATAACTGGATCTGGTTGTCTCATTTTCTGCAGCCTCAACAAGAATATTGTCGCAATAACCCGATAAATTATAATTCTTGCAATAATATGTAAGAAATCCATCGGAAGGAAGTTCTACATAATGATAGTCATAAGACACACTGCTATCATCTCCCCAATAATCATGCCACTGATCATCGAGCGGCATGGTATCCCTTCTTTCATTGGCAGCAGCTGCTGCAGTTAATTTAAAACACCCCAAACTTACCATCATGGTAAACATGACGGCTAGAAGGCGCAGTACACCTTCCTTAACAAAACTTTTTTTCATAGTTCCCTCTCTCCTTTTCTATTAAAAATCTTCTTCTAATTTATCACTTTTAGGCTATATTTTCCACAAAATAACGCTAAAAATTCTTGCTATTTTACTATTTACAGACTTTTTTCAAAAAAAGAGGGTACATATCAAAAAATCCTCTGCATCCCTGTATATATTTCTCTAATTATTTTACTTTAACCTTCTTAGGTACAACCTTTTTGATAGCCTTCTTATTTGCTTTTTTGTTTGCACCCTTAACTGTAATGACAGCCTTTGAGTTTATTCCATCAAATGCCTTTTTCTTAACAGAAAGCTTCTTATCTGTCTTGATTGTAATGTTCTTAAGCGCTTTGTCGCCCTTGAACATGTTCTTATTTAAGGTCTTAACCTGGTTAAATGTAACCTTCTTAAGTGCTGAGCAGTTCTTAAATGCATTCTCTTCTACAGTCTCTACAGTCTTAGGAGACTTGAATTCCTGCATATATCTGTTGCCCTTGAAAGCATTCTTGCCAATTGTAACAACCTCAAAGGTTATGTAATTATACTTTACGTATGAAGGAAGTTCTACTTTTGTAGAAGAACCTGTATAGCCCACTACCTTTACAGCAGCCTTTCTAATATCAGTTACAGAATACTTGAAGTCATCCACTGAAAAAGTTTTGATGTTAGGATACTCTATCTCTTCATCAATTCCGTTGTCCCACTCACAGATGATCTGAACTGATCCTTCTCTTGTTAAGTCTTTAAGGAAATCACCGTCGTTCCATGTTCCATTAGGATACTTATAATAGAACATTGCATAGAACTCTACTCCATTTTCACAATTAGGCTCGCCATCACCCCAGTTTGTGTAAAATACCTTTTGGTCATTTACCCATTTCCAGTCAACATTTTTATCTGTACGGCAGAGACCAAAGAAAGCATTTTTATAACCTAAAGATGTCATGTAATTGAAAACTGCTGCGTTTTCTTTAGAGCTAGTAATAGTTGCCATGTGTCCACCCATGTTCTGGCAGAATCTTACAGCGTCATCCCAGCTCTTAATGTTTGTATTCTTAACAGTATAAACAGAATAGTTATGACCAGCATAGCTAAGTTTTAAACTCTCAGGATCTTTGATTGACAGAGTGTAATTACCTATACTCAAGCCTTCAACCTTAGCAAAATATGTCGAATTGGCATCAAAAGCAAAAGTTTTTGTTAATTCCTTATTTACGCTTAACTTATAATTTTCAAGTATTTTATCGCCTGAAACAGAATACAGGCTAAACTTTATATCACTAGCAACAGAATTATTCTTTACATTAACACGATAATCTCCTGAATACCTTGTTGTAAAAGTAAACCAATCTGTATCACCATTAAATTCGGAAGATCCCTGATAATCGACGCAATCATTTATAGCCTTTGCTGCTTCCTTAGTATCAGGCTCATTATCAACTTCAGTTTCAGCGCTTACCTTCTGCGCACTAACAGCTACAAACAGCACAGCCAAAAAGCACGCAATTCCCCCTATAATTTTTGAAACACCTTTCTTCATTACCTTTCCTCCTTTTGTTAAAACATGCTGACTTTTTTCAACAATTGATATTTTACACCTTAATCTATCAAATAAAAACAACAATTTTGCAAATTTTCAGTTTTTTTGATTTATTAAATCCTTAAATACCTCACTCGCAATAACAAGTCCGCATGCAGAAGGCGTAAATGCGCTGCTTCCAGGTGTTGAACGTCTTTTAGATCCGGGATTATCAGAAGGATTTTCCATATTCAAAGAATCGATTGGTGTCATAGGTTCTTCATCAGAATATACAACCTTCAGATTAGTTACATTTCTCTTTTTCAGCTCTCTCCTCATAACTCTGCAGAGAGGGCAAACCTTAGTATCATAAATATCTGCAACCTTAAACCTGGAAGGATCGAGCTTATTACCTGCTCCCATGGCACTAATAACAGGAACGCCACACTCCTTTGCTCTCATGATTATCTCAAGCTTAGCAGTCACAGTGTCTACCGCATCAACCACATAATCATACTGTGTGAAATCAAAATCATCTGCATTTTCAGGCAAATAGAAACAACAATGAGTCTTAACCTTCACATCAGGGTTGATGTCAAGCATTCTGTTTTTCATTACCTCTACCTTGAACTGACCAATTGTGTTTTGTGTCGCTATAATCTGTCTGTTCAGATTACTTCTTGCAACAGCATCACTATCGATTAGGTCAAAAGCTCCTATTCCGCATCTGGCAAGTGCTTCACAAACATATCCGCCAACGCCGCCAATTCCAAATATCGCCACTCTTTTATCTTTCAATTCTTCTACAGCATCGCTTCCTACAAGCATTGCCAGTCTTGAAAATTCTTCTTTCATATTTCACTCCAATTCTAACCTGGTAATAAAAAATTTTATTTTTTTTTAATTGAATTGTAACCTTTTTTTATTGGATATTGTAGCGATTTGTTGCAATAATTATGTATATAGAATAGATTATTAGATTTGCCAGAATCATTAATGGGGGTTTAATAAAGATGCGTAGACGAATACTTATTGCGGATGATACAACATTTATGCGTGAGATGCTTAAATCTTCGCTTGATAGGGAGAAGTATGAAATAGTTGGCGAAGCTACAACCGGGCAACAGGCAGTTGACCAGTTCAAGGAGAAAAAGCCTGATCTTCTAATTCTCGATATTAATATGCCTGTTATGAATGGTATCGATGCCCTTACAGAAGTTATGGCCTATGATCCGAATGCAAACGTAATCATGTGTTCAGACCAGAAACAGGAGCCAATGATTGTTCTTGCTCTTAAAAAGGGAGCTAAGGATTTCGTTATCAAGCCCTTCATGGCATCGGATGTAATCCATGCAATCAGCAAAATTTTCAAAGATCAGAATTAAAAAATTAAGCCCTCATCCAAACAGATGAGGGCTTTACTGATTAATCTATAAGTGTAGGATTCTCTTCTACTACCCAGGGAAGTCCGTACTCGTTAAGCATTTCCATGTACGGATCGGGATCGAATTCATCGGTTGTGAATACGCCGGGTTTCTTCCACTGTCCAGTTATTACAAGAGCTGTTCCGATCATTGCAGGTACACCTGTTGTGTAACTGATTGCCTGGCTTCCAAGCTCCTTGTAGCATTCCTGATGGTCACAAACATTGTAAATATATATTGTTCTCTCTTTTCCGTCCTTAATTCCGCGGAAGATACAACCAATATTTGTCTTACCAACAGTTCTGGGGCCAAGGCTTGCAGGATCAGGAAGAAGTGCCTTAAGGAACTGAATAGGTACAATTTCCTTTCCTTCGAAGTTGATAGGGCTTGTTGAAAGCATTCCAACATCCTCAAGACATCTCATGTGATCGAGATAGCTCTGACCAAATGTCATAAAGAAACGAATTCTCTTAACCTCAGGGAAGTTACGTCCAAGAGCCTCAATCTCCTCGTGGTGAAGAAGATACATATCTTTCTTACCAACCTGAGCGAAATCATACTCTCTCTTGATCTCCATGGGCTTTGTCTCAACCCAGTGGCCATCCTCCCAATAGCTTCCGTTAGCAGAAACCTCACGAAGGTTAATCTCAGGATTGAAGTTTGTAGCAAATGCATAACCATGGTCACCGCCGTTGCAGTCCATGATATCGATGTAATGAATCTCATCGAAGTAATGCTTCTTAGCATAAGCTGTAAATACTGATGTTACACCGGGATCAAAACCGGTTCCAAGAAGTGCTGTAAGTCCAGCCTCCTTGAATCTGTCAAAGTAAGCCCACTGCCAACTGTAATCAAAATAAGCTGTAAAGCCCTTCTCCTTGCAGCGCTTCTCGTAGATTTTTCTCCACTCCGGATCATCTGTATCCTCAGGCTCATAGTTAGCTGTATCAATATAGTCAACCTTGCATGCAAGACAAGCATCCATGATTGTAAGATCCTGATAAGGAAGTGCTACGTTAAGCACTGCATCAGGCTTGTAATTGTTAATAACTCTCTTGATATCCTCTACATCATCAGCGTTGATTGTATCTGTTGTGATTTTTACAGGAGTACCAGCCTTCTCAAGCTTCTCCTTAAGAGCATCGCACTTAGAAACTGTTCTTGATGCGATACACATCTCTGTAAATACTTTATTATTCTGTGCACATTTCTGAATAGCTACCTGTGCAACACCGCCGCAGCCAATAACTAATAATCTGCTCATTTTCTCTCTCCTTTACCTAGACATATCCTCTTCTTCCTGAAGAAGATCCTCTACATACTTAGGAAGCATAAAGGCTCCCTTGTGAAGATGTGTTGTATAATACCAGGTCTTAATACCTCTCTCATCCCATCTGTCAGGATTAAAGTCCTTAAGCGGGTGATACTTTTTGCTGGCAAATCCAAATAACCAGTAACCAGCAGGACAAGTCGGGATATGTGCCTGATAAACTCTGTTTATAGGGAAAACTCTGTAAGCCTTCCTATGCATGGCTCTGCAGCTTTCCTCGTCCTCGTCATAGAAGGGGCTTCCATGCTGATAAACCATGATACCATCATCATGAAGTGCCTTGTAGCAGCTTCCGTAGAATTCCTTTGTAAAAAGTCCAGCCTCATGTCCAAGAGGCTCAGTAACATCATTTATTATGAGGTCATACATATCTTCACATTTACGAAGATATTTAAGGCCATCCTGATAATATATATGCACTCTGTCATCATCAAGACCACAGGCATTATCAGGGAAATACTGCTTACAAACATCCACAAACATGTTGTCAGGTTCAACAACATCGATTACCTTGATCTCATCATAATAGCTCAGCTCTCTGGCAACACCACCGTCGCCACCACCAAGAACCAGAACTCTTTGTACCTTGGGATGAACAGCCATAGGAACATGAACTATCATCTCATCATAGGTAAATTCATCCTTCTCAGAAAAAATAATATTACCATCAGAAGCAAGGAACTTTCCAAATTCAGGAGAATCAAATACGTCAATTCTCTGAAACTCACTTGATCCTGAAAACAGCTGCTTAGCAAGACGAATACTTATCTTTACATTATTCGTATGCATATCGCTGAACCAATAATCCATCTCAGCCATTCCCTATCTCCTTCTTATATCAACCAAAAGATAAATCACTATAATTATACTATGAATCCAACTAAATTACTTTAATACCTGAAGTTCAGATATATCCTCACTCTCAGGTCCCTGCATTGAGCAGCCCTTCTCCTTGGCTGTCATGATGTAATCAAGAATCTCCTCAGTTACAACCTCACCAGGGGAAATGATCGGAATTCCCGGAGGGTAACACATTACAGACTCTGCTGATATTCTGCCAACAGTCTCTCTGATTGGAAGGGATTCTTTCTCAGCGTAGAACGCCTCTTGAGGAGTAGCCTTAACTATAGGAGTTACATACTCAGCTGAGAAAAAGCTCTGCTCAGGCTTAGAGTAAAGTCTCCTGATATCTGCAAGAGCTCCAGCAAGTCTCTCGATATCCTGAAGTCTGTCACCAATAGAGATATAAGCCATTACGTTAGACAGGTCACCAAACTCCATCTGAATATCATACTCATCACGAAGAAGATCATAAACCTCTATACCGGTAAGCCCTACGCCTCTTGTGTTTACAACAAGCTTAGTCTCATCGAAATCATAAATGCTTCCGCCATTTATAAGCTCATGGCCATAAGCATAGTATCCGGGAATCTCATTTATCTCTTCTCTTGCATACTTAGCCATTCCAGTAACCTTTTCGAAACTGTCATGTCCATGAAGAGCAAGGTTTCTTCTGGAAATATCAAGGCTCGCAATAAGAAGATAGCTTGCACTTGTAGTCTGTGTAAGGTTAACAATTCGACTGATATAACCGATATTTGCTCCCTTACCACAAAGAAGAATTGAGCTCTGTGTAAGACTTCCGCCGGATTTATGCATACTGATAGCAGCCATATCTGCACCGGCTTTCATTCCGCATAAAGGAAGATTCGGTCCAAAATAAAGGTGAGTACCATGCGCCTCGTCAACAAGTGCCTTCATTCCATTCTCATGAGCCAGGTTAACTATAGCCTGAAGGTTTGAACAAATTCCATAATAAGAAGGATTGTTAATAAGGATAGCCTTAGCATCAGGGTTCTCCTCAATAGCCTTCTTTACATCTGAAAGTTCCATGCCAAGCGGAATACCAAGCTTTGTATCAACCTTAGGATCGATATATACAGGAACAGCGCCGCACAAAATAAGAGCATTAATAGCACTCTTATGCACATTCCTGGGCATGATGATTTTCTCGCCATGCTTAACTGATGACAAAACCATAGCCTGAACAGCACTTGTAGTTCCATTAACCATCATAAATGCGTGCTCCGCTCCAAAAGCATCAGCAATAAGCTCCTCAGCTTCCTTAATAACAGAAACCGGATGGCAAAGATTATCCAAAGGCTTCATGGAATTAACATCTATGCCAACACACTGCTCGCCAAGAAAACGCACGAGTTCTGCGTTTCCTCTGCCTCTTTTATGTCCGGGTACATCAAAAGGTACCACTCTCTGTTTTCTAAATCTCTCGAGAGCCTCATAAACAGGCGCTCTTCTCTGGCGATCAAGGTTCAACAGCCAATCCTCCAAACTACTATATATTACGATTAAAAAGAGGCTGTATGTCATCAGACACACTGCCTCTTCTAAATTCTAATCAACAGCAAAATTATCTTAACATTAATGTACTCAAAGTCAAGATAATTTGCGGTTTTCTGACTACTTTATAATTAGTATTAAATTGTAAGCATTTTATTATTATGATTAAATGGCGTGAATGAAAAGTCCACTTAATAACTTAGGCTCGAACCATGTTGATTTCGGAGGCATAAGTCTGCCTGCGTCAGCAACAGCAAAAAGCTCATGAATATCAGTCGGATACATTGAAAATGCAAGGGTCATATCTGAATTGCAGCGTCTTTCAAGCTCAGCAAGGCCTCTGATTCCACCAACAAAATCAATTCTGGGATCGTTCTTGGGATCACTAATGTCAAGAAGTCTCTCAAGGACATGCTTTTGTAAAATGCTTACATCAAGGCCCTCAACAGCATCATTGGAACGAATATCCTCATGAGCTGTGAGCTTGTACCATTTTCCATCAAGAAGCATTCCAAATTCACACTTCTTGGAAGGCTTAACAGCTTCAGTAGCTTCCTCAATGTCAAAGTCATCATCAAGACAGTTGAGGAAGGTCTTAGGTGTCATTCCATTAAGGTCTCTGATAACTCTGTTGTAGTCCATGATCATAAGCTCCTTATCAGGGAAAAGAACTGATAAAAAGAAATCATATTCCTTATTTCCATTAGCATCAGGGTCAACTGCTCTTCTCTTCTGAGCAACCTTTACAGCTGAAGCACATCTGTGGTGACCATCAGCGATATAGATACTGTCCATAGTTTCAAAAGCATCATGAATTGTAGCAATTTCATCATCCTTATCAATAATGAAGACTCTGCTTCTGATACCTTCCTTTGTTACAAAGTCATATACAGGCTTTTCTTCAGAGCGAACTCTCTCCATAACCTTACGGATTGAATCATTTTCTCTAAAGCAAAGGAAAATAGGGCCAGTCTGTGCATCACAGGAATCTACGTGATGGATTCTGTCAGCTTCCTTTTTAGCAAGAGTGTTCTCATGCTTCTTTATAATGTTGTTCTCATAGTCAGCAACTGAGCTGCATGCAACAATACCAGTCTGAACTCTGCCATCCATTGTCTGCTCATAGAGGTAGTAGCAGGGCTTATCCTCATGTACGAAGGTTCCGTTCTCTATTTTCTCCCAAAGCATGTCATGAGCCTTCTGATAAACCTCCTCAGAATACATGTCATAGTCCTCAGGAAACTGTGTTTCAGGTCTGTCAATTGCAAGAAAAGACATAGGCTCACGCTCTACCTCTACTCTTGCCTCCTCCCTGTTATAAACGTCGTATGGAAGTGCAGCAACCTTATCTGCTACGTCGGGTCTTGGTCTGTATGCTGCAAATGCTCTAATCTCTGCCATTTGTTCACCTCTTTTTCATACTTTACTAAGATGTTCCTTATATAGATAGTTTAGTACTAATTCAAAATAAGGCGTAGGTTTTTACACCTACGCCTGTAAAAACATCTTATTTATTATACATCTTTTCTAACAACACGCACTCTGATTACGCCATCAATTTTTTCAACTGCCTTTACAAGATCATCCTTGATAGAAGACTCAACGTCGATCATTGTGTAAGCATAGTCGCCCTTTGACTTATTAACCATGTTTGCGATATTGTAGCCACTGTTACCTAAAACATTAGTAAACTGACCGATCATACCAGCAACATTCTTGTGAATAATAGTAATTCTCGGAATTGTGCAGATACCCATCTCACATCTGGGCATATTTACTGCATTAACGATGTTACCATTTTCAAGGTAATCCTTCATCTGAATGACTGCCTTAATAGCACAGTTGTCCTCAGACTCCTCTGTAGAAGCTCCAAGGTGAGGAATTACTATACAACCATCATGTCCAGATGTAACTGTATTCGGGAAATCAGTAACATATTTTCTGATTTTACCAGAGTTAATTCCAGCAAGGATATCTGTCTCGTTGCAAAGGATGTCTCTTGCAAGGTTGAGGATGATAACACCCTTCTTCATCTTTGCGATAGCTTCTGCATTTACCATGCCCTTAGTGTTCTCAAGAGCAGGAACGTGAATTGTGATGATGTCGCACTTAGAATAGATATCATCAACATTTGTAACGTGCTTAACATCAGAGCTGAGGCTCCATGCAGCATCTACAGAAAGATAAGGATCATATCCATAAACTTCCATACCAAGGTTTCTAGCTGCGTTAGCTACTCTAACACCGATAGCACCAAGTCCGATGATACCAAGCTTCTTACCAGCAATCTCGGTTCCGGCAAATCTTTTTTTTGTCTTCTCAGTAAGCTTTGCAATCTCAGGATCTCCTGCATTTGCGCTAACCCACTGAACACCACCGATGATATCTCTGGATGCGATAAGCATAGCAGCGATTACCATCTCCTTAACACCGTTAGCGTTAGCTCCGGGAGTATTGAAAACTACGATACCCTCATCAGCACATCTGTCGCAGGGAATGTTGTTAACACCAGCACCTGCTCTTGCAATTGCAAGAAGATTTTTTGAGAAAATCATCTCATTCATGTTAGCACTTCTTACAAGGATTCCATCAGCATCATCTACGTTATCAACAACCTCGTACTGATCTGTAAAGTTATTAAGACCTACCTTAGCGATAGGGTTCATGCATTTATACTTGTACATTGTTATTTCCCTTCCTCAAACTAATTTATGGTTATTTGGCTTTTGGATAATTAGCAAAAGTATTTAACTTTATCAGCCATTCTCTTTCTCAAACTTCTCCATGAAGTCAACGAGCTTCTGAACGCCTTCCTTGGGCATTGCGTTGTAGATACTAGCTCTCATACCGCCTACAGTTCTGTGTCCCTTAAGACTTACAAGACCATTTGCTGTAGCCTCTGCAATGAACTTAGCATTGAGATCATCATCTCCTGTTACGAAAGGAACATTCATAAGTGAACGATCCTCAGGTCTTACTGTACCCTTGAACATCTTGCTGTTATCAAGGAAATCGTAAAGGATTGCTGCCTTCTCCTCATTACGTCTCTTCATCTCCTCAAGACCACCCTGAGCCTTAAGCCATTTGAATACAAGACCGCACATGTAGATAGCCCAGCAGTTAGGTGTATTGTAAAGAGAACCATTATCTGCCTGAGTCTTCCACTTAAGCATTGTAGGAACAAAATTCGGAACATCATCTCTGATGAGGTCTTCGCGGATAATGCTGATAACAAGACCAGCAGGTCCAACGTTCTTCTGAACACCACCGTAGATTACGCCGTAATCACTAACATTAACAGGCTCAGAAAGGAAGCATGAAGAAACATCAGATACAAGAATATGTCCCTTAGTGTTAGGAAGCTTCTTGAACTTTGTTCCATAAATTGTGTTGTTCTCACAGATATATACGTAATCTGCATCAGAAGGAATGTCCAGATCAGAGCAATCAGGAATATATGAGAATGTCTTGTCTGCACTTGATGCAACTTCTACAGCATCGCCGTACTTTTTAGCCTCAGCCAGTGCCTTCTTAGCCCACTGACCAGTTACGATGTAAGCAGCCTTCTTATTCTGCATAAGGTTCATAGGAACAGCTGCAAACTGCTGGCTGGCACCACCCTGGAGGAAAAGAACCTTATAATTATCAGGGATATTCATAAGTTCTCTGATATCCTGCTCAGCTGTCTGGATAACGCTATCAAAAGTCTTTGATCTGTGGCTCATCTCGTTGATAGACATACCACAGCCATTATAATCAAGCATTTCTGCTGCAGCCTGCTTCAAAACTTCTTCAGGTAATACTGCCGGACCGGCACTGAAATTATAAACTCTGGACACTTTAAAACTCCTCCTAATCTAAAAAATAAATTTTTGTTTTCGAATTATTTATTCTAATGTATTCTCAAAAATATTTTTTGTCAACTGTGTATACGGTAATTAATGTTATTTAATTATTTCTTAATCATTTTCTGATAGTATTTGATAAAAAATGAGCTGTATAATCACAGCTCATTTTAAAAAATTCAAGTTTATACTATTGCCATTCTTCTAATATTTTGAAGCCTTTAATTCCATTTTTTTATACGCTTACACCCTTTGCCCTTTAGTAGCTTTTTTTCAGATGCTCTTAAATTTCGATACCAAATAGTTTCTATACCATTAAAAGCACCTTTTTCCACATTCTTAAGTTGTGAACGTTCATCATCACCTTGTATATTAACTGTTTTAGCCTTAGTGAATTTAAATGAATCTTTTTTGATTGTCCAAACAACTCCAAGCCAAAGTTTTATACTATATACATTCTTTGCTCCTTTAAATGTATTTTTATCAATCTGTTGGACACCAACTGCAATTTGATATAACTTCTTATTCGAAGAAAAATCCTGGTTAAGCTTTTTGCATTTTTCAATATCTATATCCAACTCCTCAAGATTCGAGCATGTTTTAAAAAATCCCTTTGGTAAAGTCTTTAAATTCCACGCATAAAATTCTAACATTTTTAGTCTTTTACAGTTTTTCAGTAGATTAGATGGGATTGTCTTCCCACCGAAGTTTATTATCAACTTTTCCGGATTACAACCATTCAAAAGCCCCGGAACAAAAAATTGTAAATCTGACAACAGTTCCTCACCATCATATATTGTCCCTTCAGCTCTTCCAGAGCGGTCATCTTTTAAATGGCTATCATATCCATATTCTCCAAAAACAATTCGTTTAGGATTATTTGCTGAACAGACAAACATATTTGAACTAAACTCATGTCCTTCAAATCCCTCTAAATAAACACACCAGATTTTCCTGCAATCAAGCTTAATAATTTTCTCAATCGTATAGTTTCCGGAAACATACGGACCTGAAATATATACAACCTTAGAAATATCAAAAGCTTTATCACCTCCATCAACATTGTCATTATGAGTAAGCCCTGATATCTTATCAAGGCAAAGCTGGCGATTCGCAGCACTGATTACTGTATAATACATCCTGCTATTACTTCCTAAAGTTGAAGATCCGTCTCTTTTAGCGTGATCATTTTTATCAACTATGACAAATTTCATCCCATCATAGAATTGCCCGTCATAATACGGAACAGGCATAAGTTGTTTCTTATCAAAATATATCTCCGTATAGCCATCCTCAGCAGAAGCAAGGATTGGGCAAAGAATTATAATTGCAAACATCAGCAATACATTAAGTGCAACATTTATATATTTACTCTTTAACTCTGATTTCATGGGCGACCTCCTTCTCTATTCGAATTGAGATTATATTAGCTGCCAACTCCATGTTATCTCCCACCCAAAACTGTTTCAATCGAATTTTCGTTAATTCTTTCTAAAACCTTTATGAAAGCGAATTTTGCCTTTTCATATAATATATTTTTATATAAAAGAGGTCGTGAATATAATCACTCACGACCTAAATTTATATATGAGACAAGTAATAATAAAGACCTTTACTTGTTCCTATTATTATTAGCAAATAACTCCATCCAACCATTCTTCTCGCAAAGTTCTCTTAAATGATTGTATACTTCTTCAGCACCATCTGCATAGTTCTGCATAAGAGCAATTAGCTTTTGCTGATGAATATCACGGTTAAAATAATCGTGCGTAATTTCATTTCTAAGCAGTAATTCCTTAAGAAAATGCTTTTCATTCTCCTGTTGTTCATCAACTAAAGCATCATAACTTGTCATACAATATCTTAATGAATCAGAATGCCCATTGTAACTGTCATCCTGTTTTCTAATGAAAATCATCAAGTCTATAAACGCCTGAACAAAGTCGTTAAGACGAATTGCAACTATATCCATACAATCCACTTGTATATCAGCATCTTCCGTTTTAAAGTATTGCTCGCTTTTGTTCTTAATACGCAATGCGCTCTCTTTCATAAAATCTAAAAGTTCAGAAATGCGAAGCACGCTAACCGGTTCTCTTTCTTCTTTCGGATCTAAATTAAATTGATTCAAAATGCTATCGTCTAACTTCAACCTACCATACTCCTCTTAATTTTCAAAAGTTCCTGCTGACAAACTCCTTTAAACAGACTCAGCTCATCGGGATAAAAATCCGTAAATTGTATCTGTGAGTTTAGTGCAGACAAATAAACAGGTGCTGCTACGGACGTATCTATCAAAAACAAGTCCGTCTCTATCCCCAATTCATAGAAATAGTCTTCTATAATTACCGCTATCTTTTTGTATAAGTCAATATCTTTAGTATATACAGCAATATCAATATCACTCGAACCCTCATCATACCTAATCGTAGGGTAGCTTCCAAAGACGAATACATTATATGCATTCTCATCAAACTCATTTGAAAGTTTTGTCTGCAAAGGTATTAAGTTGCGAATTCTTTCTATAGCTGCCGACTCTTTATTTCTTACTAATACACTCATAGTTTTTCCTCTGTGCAGTTATATAACAAATCTCAAAATGATTATATTTATTATATAACAAAAGCCAGTCTAAACGCCACTTTACAAACCAATTGATCTTTTATTATTATCAAAAAAGCTGTCCAAATCACTTACTGTGTTGGACAGCTTTATATATCAGCAAAATTAATAATACAACAATACCGGAACTCCAACTTCTACACAGTTATAGAGCATTTCCATCTTCTCAAGCGGAGAGTTTATACAACCATGAGATCCCGCAGTTTTATAAATATCCTCGCCAAACTTGTTGCGCCAGGTAGCATCGTGGATACCAATTCCTTTATTGACACCAAGCCAGTAATTTACGTAAGACGCGTAATCATCTCCTCGCAAAATAGTGTGGTACCTCTTGTTATAAACATGGAATAATCCAACAGGAGTACCCCTTCCACGGCCGGTATTACCGGTTACTATATCGTAGTCTATGGACAGCTTGCCATCCTTATAATAGCTAAGATGCTGATTTCCCATATCAACAAGGATATATTCACTACCAAGCTCAGAACCCTCTACTTCAAAGCTCTTTGCTGGAACGGTAATGCTTATATCCTGGATTCCGTCCTTAATGGCATTGAGAAGGTTATTATATTCCTTATCTGTATCAAAAAGAACACCGTCCTTACTTCCACTTACAAGAATCTTCGAATTGCCATCATCCATAAATCTGCTGATACAATTTTCCGTCTTGTACTCATTCGCTTTCTTGCTGATAAAGTTGTATATTTCATCACACTTTACGAGGACATTCGAGTCCTTATCAGTAATGAAATTCTCGTGAACCTGATAATCCTTAGGAAATTTGATAACCTTATCTCCGGCAAGGAATAAGCCTTTTCCGGGATTAAGGTCCATCTCGTTCTCAGAAGGCTCAGGCATTACTTCTTCAAGTTCATCCAAAGTAACGATCCAGTCAGACAGATCAGCCTTAGTTAAATAGAAGTCCTCTCCCATCAAGTCAAGCTTTACGCTCTTATTCTGAGCAGCATCTACATGAGTAAAGAATTCTTTAAGCTCCTCATCCTTGGGTGATTCGCTTGGTTTCCTATAGCACTCTGCATCCGTACTAAGGTCAAGCTCAAGCTCCTTATTTAATAGAGAATTCTTAGACTTGGCATAGAAAGCTTCAAATACAGGAATATTGCGGTCATTATTTACAAAATAATATCCATTCTCGTCGCGCTTAATCTCATAAAGCGGTACTTCTTCAGCATGGAAAATGTCCCATTCATCGAGGCTTTCTCTAAGCAAATCCTCATCAAATGTAACTTCTCCAATAATGTCCTTATCCCTGGAGGTAAAGAAATTTAACCCCCAGGTCAAAGGATTCTGTGATTCAATTATTTTATTCAATTCATCTTTATATTCAGCATGATAGTCAATGGCAGAAGCATCAACAAAATACTTCTTATTATCCTCAGAGGTAATGATCACACCACTGTAAGTATTTGTCTTCTTTAGCTCTTCGTTGACTTCATCAACGGATTTACCAGTACAATAGACCCCATTTATCCATGTACCATAGCTAAAGCTTCCCTGATAATAATATCCCATCAGAACATACAATCCCGCCAAAAGAAGAATTGAAAGTCCCAAAATTAGATTTAATAGTCCCCTCTTTGTCATACCATATCCGGTATACGGATCTTACGCTCTCTCTTTTCCTGCGAGATCCTTCGCATCAAATGCTTCACTTATTGATGCACCGGCAGGAACCATCGGAAATACCTTTTCGTCAGGGTCTACTGCGATGTCAATAAGAACCGGCCCCTTTGCATTAATTGCCTTTTTAAGTGCAGGCTCAACTTCATCCTTCTTGGTTACCCTTATTGCCATACAGCCAAGTCCCTCAGCTACCTTGCAATAATCAACCTTATCCTTAAGGACAGTGTTTGAATAGTGCTTATCATAGAAAAGTGTCTGCCACTGTCTAACCATTCCAAGCACCTGATTATTTATTACGATTTCGATTATAGGAATATTGTATCTGCTGGCTG
Source organism: Butyrivibrio sp. (assembly GCA_015056655.1). Taxonomy (GTDB): domain Bacteria; phylum Bacillota; class Clostridia; order Lachnospirales; family Lachnospiraceae; genus Butyrivibrio. The sequence continues at coordinate 40,827 of SVFV01000015.1, read as the reverse complement.
TTGCAAGCTCGTTCATATTCATTCTAAAGCATCCGTCACCAGCTACATTTACAACGATCTTATCAGGTCTTCCCATCTTTGCACCGATAGCAGCACCAAGACCATATCCCATTGTTCCAAGACCGCCTGATGTCAAAAAGCTTCTGGGGTGCTTGTACTTATAGTACTGAGCAGCCCACATCTGATGCTGTCCTACATCAGTACAAACAATTGCCTCGCCATCCGTAAGCTTATCAAGTGTCTCAATAACATAAGGACATGTAAGTGCCTTTTTATCGTAATTGAGAGGGAAGCTCTTCTCATATTCCTTAATATGATTTATCCATTCGGTATGGCTCTGCTGAGTAAGCTTATCATTTATAAGAGATAGTACTTCCTTAAGATCTCCTACAATTGAGAAGTCAGTTCTTATGTTCTTATTTATCTCAGCAGCATCTACATCGATTTGCAAAATCTTTGCTTTCTTAGCAAAGGTCTTGGCATTACCAATAACTCTGTCAGAGAATCTCGCACCAAGAGTAATAAGAAGATCGCACTCACTAACGCCAAAGTTAGAAGTTTTTGTACCATGCATACCGATCATTCCGGTATAAAGGCTGTGATGTCCGTTAAATGCACCTTTACCCATAAGAGTGTCGCATACAGGAGCCTGAATTCTCTCAGCAAAAGTAAGCAGCTCTTCCTCAGCACCTGAAATTACAGCGCCGCCTCCAACATAAATGAAGGGTCTCTTTGAATGCTCGATCATCTTAACAGCCTGCTTGATATCATCAGCTGTATAGAGAAGCTCTTCTTCGTAATCCTCTTCCTTTGCAGGCTTATAATCGCACTTATTTGCTGTTACATCCTTTGTAATATCGACGATAACAGGGCCAGGACGTCCACTTCTCGCAATATTAAATGCCTTGCGGATAGTATCAGCGAGCTGCTTAACATCCTTTACGATATAGCCATGCTTTGTAATAGGCATAGTAATGCCTGCAATATCAACCTCCTGGAAGGAATCCTTACCAAGAAGAGGCAAATTTACGTTACAGGTAATTGCTACAATCGGCACTGAGTCCATGTAAGCTGTTGCAATACCTGTTACGAGATTTGTAGAACCAGGGCCACTGGTTGCAAGACAAACACCAACCTTACCAGTAGCTCTGGCATAGCCATCAGCAGCATGAGCAGCGCCCTGCTCATGTGATGTCAGAATATGGAATATCTGGTCCTGCTGCTTATATAATTCGTCATATACATTAAGAATAGTTCCACCCGGATAACCAAAAACGGTATCAACCCCCTGTTCCTTCAGGCACTCAAGAACTATCTGCGCTCCTGTCAACTGCATATAGATTGCTCCTTTTTTCAAAAATCCTCATCTGTCACATTTTTGTGACCACTTCTCCTATTTCAAAGAAAAGCTTTTATTTAACTTCTAAGATAGCTCCTCTGTTACCACTTGTAACCATCTTCTCGTATCTTGCAAGATAGCCAGTTGTGATTTTGGGCTCTCTGGGCTGCCACTTAGCTCTTCTCTTTTCAAGCTCCTCATCTGAAACCTTCATGTTAAGCTGATTCTTGTTGATATCAATTGAGATAATATCGCCTTCCTCAACAAGGGCAATAGGCCCGCCTACAGCAGCTTCAGGTGAAACGTGTCCGATTGAAGCTCCTCTACTTGCACCGGAGAAACGTCCATCTGTGATGAGAGCAACTGTTGAGCCAAGGCCCATACCAGCAATAGCTGATGTAGGATTGAGCATTTCTCTCATTCCAGGGCCGCCCTTAGGTCCTTCATATCTGATAACGACAACGTCGCCTTCAACAATCTTTCCGCCAAGGATTGCAGCTATAGCATCCTCTTCACAGTCAAATACTCTTGCAGGCCCTTCGTGAACCATCATCTCAGGAACAACTGCGGATCTCTTAACAATACCTGTATCAGGTGCAAGGTTACCCTTAAGTACAGCAATACCACCGTTAGGCATGTAAGGATTATCAATAGGTCTGATAACCTCAGGATCAAGGTTTCTAACTCCTGCAATGTTCTCTCCTACAGTCTTACCTGTGCATGTAAGAAGGTCTGTGTGAAGAAGATTCTTCTTAGCAAGCTCAGCCATAACTGCATAGATTCCTCCTGCCTCATTGAGGTCCTCCATGTATGTAGGGCCAGCAGGAGCAAGATGGCAAAGGTTAGGTGTACGATCTGAAATCTCATTTGCCATTTCCATATTGATCTCAACGCCTGCTTCATGTGCAATAGCAGGAATATGAAGCATTGTGTTTGTTGAACAGCCAAGAGCCATATCCATAGCAAGGGCATTCTCAAATGCTTCCTTTGTCATGATGTCTCTGGGGCAGATATTCTTCTTAACAAGCTCCATGATCTGGTAGCCTGCCTTCTTTGCAAGTCTGATTCTGGCTGAATATACAGCAGGAATAGTTCCATTTCCTCTAAGCCCCATACCGATTGCTTCTGTTAGGCAGTTCATGGAGTTAGCTGTGTACATACCTGAGCAGGAGCCACATGTAGGGCAAACCTTCTCCTCGAACTCATTAAGCTCATCCTCTGTCATCTTTCCAGCTGAATAGGTTCCTACAGCCTCGAACATTGAGCTAAGAGAACGCTTTTTACCATTAACACGTCCAGCCATCATAGGACCGCCAGAGCAGAAAATGGTAGGAATATTAACTCTTGCTGCAGCCATAAGCATTCCGGGAACGTTCTTATCGCAGTTAGGGATCATAACCATTCCGTCAAATGCATGAGCCATTGCAAGACACTCAGTACTGTCACAAACGAGATCTCTTGTTACAAGAGAATACTTCATTCCTACATGTCCCATGGCAATACCGTCACAAACAGCAATTGCAGGAACAATAACGGGCATACCGCCTGCTTCAGCAACGCCAAGCTTAACAGCCTGAGCTATTCTGTCGAGTTCCATGTGTCCGGGTACAATCTCACTCTGTGAGCTAATAATACCGATAAGGGGCTTCTTTCTCTCCTCAGCTGTAAAGCCAAGAGCATTAAACAGACTTCTGTGAGGTGCCTGTTGTAAACCTTCCATTACGCGATCACTGTTCATAATAATCTCCTACCTTTCATTATCTTTTATATAATACGAAATTTTCATTTTCGTAAAAAACATAGTAATCTTCCATCAAAGTATCCCAATCAATAGTTTCATGGTTTTGATAGAATTTCCAAAAATCCGCACCTTTATAATTGGGTTCCATCATATTCCTGTCGATGAGAACGTAGTCACATCCTGTTGGATCTATGTTCTCACATTCAATTCCCCAGCCAAACTTAAGTAGATACTGCTGATCACAGTCCATTACACAAAGCTTTTTGTTTGCATCAGGATTCATGACAAACAAAGCATTGTAGCAATCGGCCTCTCTTGACCCATGCTGAGCAAAATATGATGCATCAAGAAACATGAATATAGCGAATATTGTTACTACTATAGCAGGAATCAGCGGTAAAAATCCAGTAAATCTGAAATTCTTAAGCTTATCCCCAAGCAGCCACAGGATTCTCTCATGAATATGTTCAAGAACAATTCCACAAGAAACAGCTGTAACAATGCCAATGTAGCTAAAAACTCTGTAATATGGAAGCTTCGCCTGAATTATCATTATCAAAAGAAAGCCTACAGCATTCATGATAATAATAAGTGAAAATATAGTTCTGCTGTTCTCAAAATGCCTTATGCACTCAATAATCAGTAAAACTACGCCAAGTAATACTATAATTACTGTTATCTGCCACTTAATCGGATACATATATCCTGAAAGTGCCTTAATCCAGTTCCAAAGGCTTCCAAGATATCCATTTCTGGGAACACTCTGAATATATGGCTGAGAGAGCATATACTCTATGCCTCTAAAAGCTGCCTTTAATGGATGATGAAGTATGACATCCGCATGTCCCATTCCAAAGAAAGCAGATGCTTCATCCTTAACAAGGAGGTTTGATCCAATGGCAAGCCATATAATTCCATATAAAGCTAGTACTGCACCTGCAGCTATCAGTCCTGATATAATGAATTTCTTTAGCTTTTTAAAATATCTGTTACTCCAGATTTTCTCCCTATTATTTAAGGATCTAACTCCATTAACAACAAGGAAAATTCCTGTAGCAAAGCATGTGGGTAAAACCCAGTAAATGCTGCTCGGTATTGTATATAGTCCAAGCACAAGCGACATTCCAAAAAGAACGTAATCAATTATCCTGTCGCTCTCTTTTCTACATATAATAATGATTTCTCTTATGCAAACCAATAAGCATGATGTAGCAAGTGTGTATCCTCTACCCTGAACAGAGAGGTCATTTACAAGCATACATATAAAATAGAGTATCATCACAGAATAGGCTATCCATTCCTGCATGAATCTCCTGCTTATTCTATATACTGCAAAAAGGTTAAGTATCGCACATATAAAGGATACTCCCCTAAGACCTATGTATGAGTTTCCAAACAGATCAAATATAGATGCTAAAACAGAATATCCAACATGGTTATTGGGAAGTGGCCAGTGTATCGCAGCATACAAAGGACCTCTGCTTATAAAGTAGTAATAAGTATAAAGCTCATCATACCAGGGCGTAATATAAGCTACCCTCCACACGTAGTAAAACGACATAAGAATAAGCGTCAGTACTACAGCCATATCTACTGGTTCCTGTGGAAGATATTTATATAATCCTATATAAGATTCTTTTTCACTTGATTCTCTCGACAATCAAATCTCCCATTCTGCGGCAACCGCATTTTTTATCTTCTGATATTTCTTCGCCGGGCCGAACAAGGTCTCCGGTTCTAAAGCCATCTTCAAGTGTCTTTTTAACTGCATTCTCGATGGCCTGAGCTTCCTTATCAAGTCCAAAGGAATATTTAAGCATCATTGCTGCTGACAATATAGTAGCAATAGGATTTGCAAGGTCCTTTCCTGCAATGTCAGGTGCACTTCCATGGCTGGGCTCATATAAGCCAAACTTGGTCTCATTAAGTGAAGCGCTGGGAAGCATACCAATTGATCCAGTTACCATGCTGGCTTCATCTGATAAGATATCACCAAACATATTCTCAGTAAGTACAACATCAAACTGTGAAGGATCCTTAACAAGCTGCATAGCACAGTTATCTACAAGCATGTGCTCAAGTTCTACCTCAGGATAGTCCTTGGCCACCTCATTAACAACCTTTCTCCAAAGTCTGGAGGAATCAAGTACGTTAGCCTTATCTACACTTGTAACCTTCTTGGATCTCTGCATTGCCACGTCAAAAGCCTTAATTGCAATTCTTCTGATCTCGCTCTCCTTATATACAAGAGAATCAGTAGCAACAAGCTCACCATCCACAGTCTCTGTGCTTCTGGCACCAAAGTAAAGACCGCCAGTAAGCTCACGCATGATCAAAAGATCAAAGCCCTTCTCAGAAGTCTCTTCCTTTAAAGGACAAGCGTCCTTAAGCTGAGGATAAAGGAAAGCAGGTCTTAAATTTGCAAAAAGATTAAGGGATTTTCTAATTTTCAGAAGACCAGCTTCGGGTCTCTTAGATGGCTCAAGCTTATACCAGGGTGATGTATTGGTATCACCACCGATAGAGCCCATGAGAACAGCATCAGCCTTCTTACAGGTTTCGATAGTCTCATCTGTAAGCGGAACGCCATAAGCATCAATAGAACAGCCGCCCATCAAAACATCTGTATAAGCAATCTCATGACCATAGATCTCGCAAACCTTATCAAGAACTTTTCTAGCTTCAGTAACAATTTCCGGTCCGATTCCGTCACCGGCAATACAAGTAATATTCAGCTTCATACTATTCTCCTCATACTATAGTTAAAGCCGGCAAATAAACAATTACTGCCGGCTTATCCACTTTATAATACGGACATAGTTGTCCTCTTTACAACTTACTTAGACTTCTCTTCTTTTGCGTTGTCTTTATTAACTGCATCCTCAGGCTTCTCAACCTCAACGATTGCATCCTTAACCATAGGAATACGGCAGTTCTTGTTGTTACCAAACTCAACGATAACAGTTGAAGTCTCATCATCGATGTCAATAACTGTTCCGATGAAACCACCAGTAGTTCTAACGCTGTCACCAACAGCAAGCTGTGATAAAAGCTGAGCCTTCTGCTTCTGTTCTTTACGCTGAGGGCGAAGCATTACAAAATAAAGAACAGCAAAGATCGCAATGTAAATAACGATGATAAACAGACTGCTAGTCCCTGCAGCTGCTCCTGATGCTGCATCAAGAAGCATAAGATTACTAAAATTCATACAAACCTCCAAAATACATATCTTTTATAAACAATGAATATCTTACAATTAATAACACTTTAAAACAAGTGTGCTTTTTTATCCTCTGTTGTCCTTTTTTAACCTTTTTTCCAGCCCTTGGCTATATCATATCTCTCCAAAGCTTCTGCGCTGTCATATTCCAGGAAGGATTCAAGTGTCTGTTTCTTGAAGGAAGCAAATCTTCCCTCATCCAGAGCAAGCCTTATATCTTCCATTAAATGGTTGTAGAAGTAAAGGTTATGAAGAACGCAGAGTCTCATTCCTAGCATCTCTCCAGACTTGAGTAGATGTCTGATGTATCCTCTTGAATATCTTCTGCAGGCAGGACAATTACATCCCTCCTCAATCGGTCTGTCATCAAGCTCATATTTGGCATTCATGAGATTGATGTGTCCCTTCTTGGTATAAAGATGTCCATGTCTACCGTTTCTACTGGGATATACGCAGTCAAAGAAGTCAATTCCTCTATCAACTGCCTCTAATATATTGGCAGGAGTTCCAACACCCATAAGGTATGTCGGCTTATCCTCCGGAAGGAAAGGTACGACCTGTTCAAGTACATGATACATTTCCTCGTGAGTCTCACCTACTGCAAGACCACCGACAGCATATCCATCAAGGTTCATGTCAGAGATTCTCTTTGCATGCTCAATACGAAGATCATCAAAAATCGCACCCTGATTTATACCAAACAAAAGCTGATTCTTATTGATAGTGTCTGGCAGAGAGTTAAGTCTCTTCATCTCCTTCTGGCAACGCTCAAGCCATCTGGTTGTTCTATCCACTGACATTTTCACATAATCATGGTCAGCTCTGGCAGAAGGACATTCATCAAAAGCCATTGCTATAGTTGATGCAATATGAGATTGAATTCTCATACTCTCCTCAGGCCCCATGAAAAGCTTGTGTCCATCAATATGTGATCTGAAATAAACACCTTCTTCTCTTATCTTTCTGTTTTCTGAAAGTGAGAATACCTGGAATCCGCCAGAATCAGTAAGAATCGGCTGTTTGCAATTCATGAATTTATGAAGACCACCCATTTTGTAAATAACATCATCACCTGGTCTTAAATGAAGATGATAGGTATTGGAAAGAACTACCTGAGTTCCGATCTGCTCAAGGTCCTCTGTAGATACTGCACCCTTAATAGCAGCAACTGTAGCCACATTCATGAATACAGGAGTCTGAATAGTACCATGAACTGTTTCAAAGGACGCCCTCTTAGCTCTTCCTTCTTTTTTTAATATCTTATACATTACTTACCTCATTAAAAATATTTCAAAACATTATATTACAATAAAAGGCTGTCAATCAAGACAGCCCCTTAAACTTTATTCATACATGTAATTGTCCCAGAATTCTTCCAAGCACAAGTTTTCATCATGCATTATCGTTGCAGCTTCGATACCTACATATCTGAAATGCCAAGGCTCATACTCGATACTGGTTATGTTTTCCTTACCCTTAAGATATCTGACAACGAAGCCATATTTGTAGCTGTTGTCTGCAAGCCATTTGCCTGCTGCGGTATCACCAAAAGCATCATCAAGCTCATAATGACCACCACATACGATATCAAACGCAAGTCCCATCTGGTGCTCGGATGATCCAGGAACTGTAACTGCCTGTGAAGACAGGTTGTATGCGTCCATATAGGACAATCCCGCATCCATATAGTAATTTATCTTTCTGGCAAAAAGTCCTTCCTGTCTCTCTGAATCTCTGTAAGGAGAACAGATAACAAGTCCAATTCCATCATCAGAAGCTGCCTTGAGCATTGACTTAAGTGGTGCAATTACTCTCTCATCGCAGCACATTGTTGAATTGATGCTTCCCATGGGGAATTCATAGTCCTCTGGAATCGGATGCTGCTTATTTACAAGTATAAGTCTCCAGTCATTAGGATCGAATTTATAATCGTCTGTAACTGTAGGTTCTTCAACAACCTCGAATTCTTCTACATTATCAAGGTCAAGCTCTTCGTAAGAAATCTGCTCGTCAGTTGCCTCTTCATATTCTGAAGAAACAGCATCAGGTGTAACCATTATCTCTGGATCAATTTCTTTAACCTCAGCGAGAACCGCATCTGATTCGGATGCAGTCTCCTCGAGTGTATCTGCAGTATAAAGTGTCTCTGTCTCTAAGTCCTCTGAATCATCCTCAGATACAAAGCTTACATTAAGCGTAAAAGCTTCCGGATAGGTAAAGCTACTGCTTGCAACAAAGAAAAACAGCACACTGGCAAGGCACGTATACCTCTTGATATTGTGGCCAAAATGAATGCCAATATCATAAACAGTGAGCGCAAGCATAGCAAAAGCCATTCCAAAAAGCTTTAGTCTTTTATGCTTTCTATTAAATTTTTTGACCTTTTCAGTGAGCTTATCTCTGAAAGTTGGCCCCATCTGTAACGTGTTTGCCCTCAAATTAAAAAATCCCCATAAAAAAAATATTCATTACTAGTATATATCGAAATGAAAAAAAAATACATAAAATTTTTATAAACACGTTATAAAGTAACATTCCTATAGAAGTTTATGATTGAATCAGCCTTGGAATGCATATTTGACATCAGAAGATCAAGTGCTGTAATTGCGCACATAGACTCAACCACGACTACTGCCCTTGGCACAACAACAGGGTCGTGACGTCCGCCGATACTGATTTCAATTTCTTCGCCAGACTTATTTACTGTCTGTTGTTTGGAAGAAATGCTGGGAGTTGGCTTAACATAAGCTCTAAGTACTATATCTGATCCATCTGTTATACCACCAAGGATTCCGCCTGAATGGTTTGTCTTTTTAATAACATTCTGACCATCCATGCCAAACTCATCATTATTCTCAGAGCCAAGCATTTTGGAAACAAGGCAGCCATCACCTATTTCAACAGCCTTAATTGCGCCAATACTCATAACTGCCTTAGCAAGAGATGCATCAAATTTATCAAACACCGGCTCTCCAACACCTGCTGGCATTTTCCTTATAACGCACTCTATTACACCGCCGACAGAATCCCCCTTGCTTCTACATTCGTTTATAAATTCTACTGTTTTTTCATCAGCATCTTTATCGGGCATTGCAGTCACAGACTTTAGTATCTGTTCCTTATCAAATTTGGAAGGATCCATTTCTATGTCGCCAATTGCTCGAGTATATGCAAAAACTTCTATCCCCATCTGTGAAAGAAGCTTCTTACAGATAGCGCCAGCGCATACTCTTCCAATAGTCTCTCTACCAGAGGATCTTCCACCGCCTCTGTAATCCCTGAATCCATATTTAGAATCGAAACCGTAGTCTGCGTGACCAGGTCTGTAATAAGATGCTATTTCACTGTAATCTCCCGATTTCTGTGAGGTGTTTTCAACCATCATTGAAATCGGTGTTCCCGTGGTTTTCCCTTCAAAAACACCAGATAAGATTTTAACCTTATCATCTTCCTTTCTGGGTGTAGTAACACTTGATGTTCCAGGCTTTCTCCTATCAAGGAGCTTCTGGATGTCTTCTTCACAAAGCTCTATTCCAGCAGGTACCCCATCAACTACAGCCCCAAGAGCAGCTCCATGCGACTCTCCCCAGGTGGAAACTGTAATATTTTTTCCAAAAACCGATCCGCCCATTTTTCATATTCTCCTCAAAACACAATTTATAAAAAAAGCAGGAATTTCGAGTCCTCTCAAAAATTCCTGCTTTATCTTTTTAAATTTAACTATTAAAGCTTATGGAACACAATACAGTTAGGTCTCTCAACAGTAAGTTCAGGTCCGTTCATAACAAGAGTGTTGTTATCAAAGTTCACGTTAAAGAATGTCAATGTGTTGGACTCCTGATTAAGTGAAACCAAATGCTTATTATCAGGGAAAAGGCTGACATCCTTCGGATAAGCACCGGATACAGGAAGCTCGATCTTCTTTGTAAGAAGTCCTGATTCCTTATCAACCTTGTAAATAATTGCATTGTTCTCACCAGCAACAGAGCTTACAAGATAGTTGTAATCATCTGAGAATTTAAGTGCGCTGCTTGCTACACCGATTGTATCCTTTTCCTCAGAGTTCTGAACTGACTGGATCTCCTCAAAGGAAGGAATTCCGTTAGTCTCAGTATACATATAAACATTTATACTGCACTGCTGTTCAAATACAACGTAGAGGAATCTTCCATCAGCTGAGAACTGCATGTGTCTGGGTGATGACTCCTGATCGCAGTGAATTACATCGATATCTGAAATCTTACCCTTTTCTGTATCGAATCTGTATACGTTAACTCTATCCATGCCAAGGTCAGCAGCTAAAAGATATTTGTTGTCCTTAGTAACCTTAAGGCACTGTACGTGAGGAGTGTGATTTCTTCCTGCAATAGTACCAAGTCCCTTATGGAACTTCTCATCAGTAATCTCGCCGATGCTGCCATCGTCGTTGAGCTTAAGGATAGTTACCTTACCATCATGGTAACCAGCACAAACAAGATACCTGTCATCCTGATCCATGTTGAGGTAGCAGCCACGCATACCATTTATGGATGCCTTGTTGAGGATTGTAAGGCTACCGTCAGCCTCGATGTGATAAGCCTCAACACCTGCATCAGTGATTGAATATAAAGTCTTTCTATCATGAGACAGAGCGATATAAGAAGAGTTAGTAATCATAACCTTCTCTTTTTCTGTCATTCGTCCTTTCTCCATATCTACGTCATAGATTCGGATACCATAGTTATCCTTGGAGCCGGAAGTATAACTGGCAACATATGCTACATAGGAACTCTTTTTTGTTGTCTTTGCCATAACCTGTCACCTCTTTAGTAAAAGATTTATAACAATAGTTTAGCATAATATAACAATTAGTGAAAAGAAAATTTACAATTATTCGTTCACAGTTTCTGCCAATTTGCTGTAATTTTTCCTATAATTTCTGTTCATCTTAAGGCAGTCAAAAAATGATAGGAATCTGCCTTCACCAAAACGAATAACAGCAATGTGCGCAATACAGCCCTTATCAAGAACTATAGCTGCTGCTCTGGCCTCATCTTCGCTAGTCCCAAGACAGTAAGCGCCATCATTGTGTCCAAATACAACATTAATATTCTTCTTTATCTGAAGTGCCATTACGTCAGAAGTTGGGATTCTGACACCAGTTCCGATTATCTGAGCAAAGTCATCCAGAAGTGGTTTCATGTGATTTACACGTCTTGATATTGTCATAACCGCATCAGATTTGTTATGGAAAATATATTTAACGTCAGGTCTCTTTGAATAGATTTCTTTATGAATGAGCTTTATTCTCTCAGGAGTTCCAGGATTCTTGTACTTAATCTCGCCATCCTCTAAGTAGCTGCTAAAGCCTTCATCAAGACCAAACTCTATCTCTGTTTTACAGCTGTTAAAGATGAATTCCTTAGATGCCTTTTCAAGAGCAAGAGCTTCATTTACTGCATCCTCTGAGGTCCTTCCAAAGCTTACTGATCCATGGTTTGCCATGATAACACTTTTTGTCTCATCGCATTTACCAATGGCTTCTGATACGTTGTTCGCAAGCTTCTCTGTTCCAGGAAGCGCATACTCAGCAACAGGGAAGATTATCTTCAAATCCTTCTTTTCAGACTTAAGTCTCTTTTTTCCAAGAGCTCCCACACAGGTTGCGTAGGTCTGATGCGTATGGATAACAAACTCGGCATCTTTTCTTGCCTTATAAACTGCTGAATGAACCATGAATTCACTTGAAGGCTTAAAGTCGCCTTCATAGCTTCCATCTGCGATATTTACTATTGGAAGCATTGAGGGCTCAAGATCCTCATACTTAATTCCACTTGGGGTTATTACATAATGATCATCATCAAGTCTTGCGCTGATATTCCCCCAGGTTCTGACAATAAGTCCCTGCTTTAATAAGTCTAGTGATACTTCAATGATGTCTTCTCTTAACTTCTGTATTTCTTCTTTTGTTTTCATAAAATCAAGGTCTAACCTGACCGTCTCCTGTTATCTGATATTTATATGAGCAGAGCTCCTTAAGGCCCATAGGTCCTCTTGCATGGAGCTTCTGCGTACTGATTCCTATTTCGGCGCCAAAGCCAAACTGGAAACCATCTGTAAATCTGGTGGATGCATTGACATAAACACAGGCAGCATCAACACCTTCAAGAAATGCCTTGGCATTATCCTGGTTCTCAGTGATAATAGCCTCGGAATGACCTGTATTGTATTTATTGATGTGCGCTATTGCTTCCTCGACATTCTTAACTGTTTTTACAGATAAAATGTAATCAAGGTACTCTTTACCAAAGTCCTCTTCTGTAGCACTTTTTGCTTCAGGAAGAAGTGAAATAGACTGTGAATCAGCTCTTAATTCAACCTTTTTTTCTCTCATGGCATCTGATAAAAGAGGAAGGAACTTATCCTTTATCTTTTCATGCACAACAAGAGATTCAGCCGCATTACAAACGCCGATTCTCTGAGTCTTCGCATTAACAATTATAGGAAGTGCCTTATCAAGATCAGCAAACTCATCGATATAGATGTGGCAGTTTCCGCTACCAGTTTCTATAACCGGAATCTTACTGTTCTCACAGACGAATCTGATAAGTCCAGCTCCACCTCTGGGAATAATAACATCAACATACTCTCTTAAGGTCAAAAGCTCATTGACAGCGCTTCTGTCTGTAAATGGAATAAGCTGAATGAAATCCGGATTAAAGCCATCCTTTTCAATGGCTTCTCTTATGACCTTTGTGATAGCTTTATTGGAATTGATTGCATCAGAGCCGCCCTTTAATACAACTACATTACCTGATTTAAAGGTAAGCGCAAAGGCATCGGCAGTTACATTTGGTCTGGACTCATAAATGATACCAATTACTCCAAGGGGAACACTGACCTTTTTAATATCAAGGCCATTCTCAAGCTTCCAACTATCGATTGTCTCTCCAATAGGATCAGGGAGCTCAGCAACCTGCCTTATTCCCTCTGCCATATCCTTAATTCTGGAATCATTTAAGCGAAGTCTGTCTACAAGGCCTTCATGCATTCCATTTTCTTTGGCAGCTTCAATGTCCTTATCATTTTCAGCGATAATTTCTTTTGCAGACTCTTCAAGCGCTTTAGCAACATCAAGAAGAATTCTGTTCTTATCATCACTACTAAGCTTTCCAGCTAAATACTTAGCATCAAAAGCTCTTTTACCAATTGCACCAATCTCGTTTTTCAAGTTATCACTCATGTAAAGATCTCCTACAGCCAGTTGTCAGTTACAAGTAATTGTTTCTTTATCTGTGATTATGGCTTTGACCTTAATATCATCCTCATTCATAAATGATGATAAGTCATTACTCTCGACTTGAAAGCTATAGGCCAAAGCTATGCTATTTATAATACCATCTTGGATTTCTTTAAAAAAGCGTTTTTGGAATCTATCGTAAAATCCTCCGCCATATCCAATCCTGTTTCCCTTATTGTCAAAGCAAAGACCAGGAAGTAAAAGAAGGCCGCTTGCGCTTGCCTTGCTGTATACAAGCTCCTTTTTGTAGGCAGGTTCGCTTATTCCATAAGTTTCTTCTGTAAAATCATCCATTGAAGAAATCTTAACAAATTCCATCGCCCTCTGGGTTTTAACTGTTATTTTGGGACAGTATACACGCTTACCATCTGATAATGCTTTTTCAATTATTCGTTTGGTATCTGTTTCCTCGTCAGTACTGCTAAAAACAAGGATATCCTCTGCGTTTTTGTAATAATCAGAGCTGATTACCCTGTTAAAAAGCTCAGTATCAAGCTTTTTCTTTTCATCTACAGACAGTGAAGTTCTTTTCTCTGCCATTTCTTTTCGTATCTGGTCTTTAGCTGAATAATAGTGAATTGCAACCTGCTCAGCAATCTTCATTCCATCCATTGCAGCAGAAGTAATTCCGCCCGCATATCCAGCACCTTCTCCGCAGGGATAAAGCCCCTCAATGTCAATTGCTTCAAGAGCTTCGTCTCTGTTAATTCTTACAGGTGATGATGTTCTGGACTCTACACCGGAAAAGACTGCTTCATCACTATCAAAGCCCTTTATCATTCTTCCAAAGTGCTCCATGCCCTCAACAATAGAAGATCCAATCTCTATTGGAAGGAGTCTGTGAAGTGGCGCATAGTTGTAGTCACCCTTTATTGTAGGGGTGTTCCTATTTGAAGCAGAATGCTTTTCAATATCAGCTAATACCTCGTCATCTGATTTATTGCTCTTAAGACAGTCTATACCAGCTCTGTAATCGTCAAAGTACTCAACAGGAATCTTGCCCTGTCCTATCTCGTATGCACTTTCCTCTAAGCGTCTTTGGAATTCAACGCCGGAAAGGACATCACTTCCGCCAAAGTCCTTGGTATCAACAGTTACAACTATAGCACTGTTGGAATTCTTGCCACCCCGTCCTGAATAGCTCATTCCATTAACAGCAATTCTCTTTTCTTCAGAAGAAGCGTTAACAACATATCCGCCCGGGCACATGCAGAAGGAATATACTCCATGTCCACTGCTACTTTGCGCAGTAACCTTATATGGAGACGGAGGAAGACTTGTTGGCTCCTCAATTCCATACTGCGAGTTGTTTATAAGCTTCTGAGGATGCTCAACGCGAAGCCCGACAGCAAAGGGCTTGGGCTCCATATTTATTCCGTATTCCTTTAGCATTTTAAAGGTATCTCTAGCACTGTGTCCGATAGCAAGGACAACAACCTCAGACAGGAACTTTCTTCCATCATCGCATATTACGCCTTTGATTTTCTTCTTACCATTAGATTCCTCAAGTAAAAGCTCAGTAACCTGAGTTTCAAAATGGAACTCACCACCACATCTAATGATTTGTTTTCTCATGTTTTTAACAACATCTCTCAAAACATCTGTACCAATGTGGGGCTTTGATTCGTAAAGAATCTCCTCGTAAGCGCCATTATCTACAAATATCTCAAGGCAGTGATAGCCTCTGCCCTCCTTATCCTTGACCATGGTATTTAATTTACCATCAGAAAATGTACCTGCTCCGCCTTCACCAAACTGAACATTCCCCTTAGGATTTAAAGCGCCGCCGTTCCAGAAGCCTTCTACAGCAGCCAGTCTCTTATCTACGTCCATGCCTCTCTCAAGAACAATTGGACAGTATCCTGCCATAGCAAGCTGATACGCACAAAAAAGGCCTCCGGGCCCTGCACCTATAACTATTGGCCTGAAGAACGCCTTACCTGTAAGCCTTTTTAAAGGCTGATCTTCTTTTCTATTAACAGGGAATCTATATTCTTTCTTTGAAACTATCTGCGCATTTTTGCAGCCTGATTTTTTTACTATCTTTTCCTCTGACATGCCCTTTGTAGCCAAAGTTATATCAACAGAGTAAAGATCAAAGATTTCAGGCTTTTTCCTGGCATCAATGGAATGTTTCCTGATAATAACTTCACCAATATCAGTAACATTTATCTTCAAAAGCTTTGCAGCCTTTTTCTTTAAATTCTCTTTTAGCTTGTGTGTTCTTTCTATCCTGTTATCAGGAAGTCTTTCAAAACCACTGTTTTGAAATTTTATTGAATTAACTCTAATCATAAGCAGCCTGCCGCCTCTCCGGCCAAATATCCACTACACCAGGCCCATTGCAGATTATAACCGCCGCATCTTCCATCAACGTCCAAAAGCTCTCCTATTACAAAAACTCCCGGTACTGCTATGCTCTGGCAATTGTCATCTATATCTCCAAGGCTGATACCACCTCTTGTAACCTGTGCTTTCTTATAGTCAGAAACACCCTTTATATCTATTCTTATATCACGGTATTTTTCGAGAACGCACTTTGTCATTGCTTCCCCCACATTTTTAAGCTTCATGGAAGGAGAAAGCTTCATTCTCTTTAGCACCATTTCATTGATTTCCTGATTGCAAAAGCCCTCAAGCAAATCTCCAAGTCTTCTCTCTCCCGGAAGCGAAAGCATTTTGGAAACAAGCTTTTCAAAAGCCTCATCATCATACTCAGGGAAAAAGTTGATGGATGCTGTAACTGGTCTGTTTTTGGACAAATGCTCGGCAACAAGTCCTGAAGCCTGCATAATTGGAATTCCAGAAATACCAGTTCCAGTAATCTGAACTTCTCCATACTCAGATGCAAACACTCCATCACCGATCATGAATGAAACTGTAGCCATCATTCTGACGCCCTTGTTCTGTGGAAGAGTTTCATCCTCAGCAATAAGTGATGTCAGAGCTGGGAAGGTATCCTTCTTTTTCATGCCAAGGCTCTCACAGATGTAATATCCATCACCTGTAGCCATACAGGTCTTAGGACCTGCCAGACCTCCCACAGCAAGAATAACTCTGTCAGCATCATATTCATTTGCAGTAGTTTTCACAGTGAAATGAGGCTCTCTGAATTTCCCGTCAGGAATTATCTTTTTAACCTGCTCATTATAACAAAATGAGACCTGCAGCCTCTCACATTCCTTGTACAAGGAATTAACCACAGAGGCAGCCTGTCCCGATATAGGATATACGTATCCTGCTTCATCCGTCATAACAAGACCTAAGGACTCAAAAAAGTCCATAGTTCTCTGCACACCAAATTTATGAAGAAATTTCTTCATTCTACCTTTTGCTGCTTCATTAAAGTCATCCGGTGACATATCTATGTTCGTAATATTGCATCTGCCATTACCAGTCATGGAAAGCTTTTTACCGCAGCAATCAGATTTTTCAATTACAGTGACCTTCGCACCCTCTCTTGCTGCAGCAATAGCAGCACAAAGTCCAGATGCTCCGCCACCTGCAACTATTACTTTTCTCTCATTAGCCAATATAATGTCTCCTTAATTCACTGCCATCTATCTGCCAAAATTGCAAAGTAATATCCAAAGGGCATTTTCTCAATCTCATATCTGTTCACACTCTTAAGGAAAATAAGAGCAGCCATATAAAGCAGATACGATAAAATAAGTGCGATTATAAGTGTAAGCACTTCTCCTATAAGATTAACAAGTGCTCTATCAATGATCATAGCAAGAAGTCCTGATAACCCAGCAGCAAGAAGAGGCTTTAAAATATTTCTAACCACCTCCTGCTTGTAATCAAGCATAACCTTTAGCTCGAAGAATCCCAGAACAGCCTGTATAAGAATCATTCCAAAGAATGCTGCCATTGACGCATGTATTCCAAACTTAAAGGCTGTGGACATTACAACGAGAATTACAATATGCACAACAATTCCAAGCACAGCATTAAATGTCAGAAGAATATTGTTCTTTAGCTGTACGAGAAGGAATGTCTGAAAAATCAGAAATGCGCCAGGAAGTGCTATAGGCAATGTAAGAACTATCATATTTACAGCAGAAACATTGGTTTTCCCAAAAATCAGAGCTGTGATTGTTCCTGAAAGTACCATAATCCATATAACAATAGGGAAAATAAGCATAGCCTCAAAGTGCATAAGATTCTGAATCTTAGCTCTTGCTGCCTTGAAGTCCCTTTTAATTATGCTGATTTTCACACCATACCAGGATTTTATAAAAGGAATAGCACTAAAGAACAGAATAAGCACCGTAAGCGCAAGGCACTGTCCAATATAGATTCCCCAGTTGGAAATGTTATTCTCAGATGAGTGTATGGAATCAGCCACAGCCATATATACACATTCATCGATGAACATAAGTAGTCCACCCTGGCCAAATATAAGCCACATAGGAACAAGATCAAGCATAAAGCCATGATCTCTTGTAGCCTTTTCAATGATGCTGTTCTCAGATAATCTCTTAAGCTCTCTTCTCTTTACAAGCACCATTACGATCACAAATAAAAGGCTTACAAGACTGCTAACAGTTATTCCAAAGGCAGCACCGATTGCGCCGTATACAGATGCTATATCTTCTACGTGCATAAGGGCATTCACCTTTAATCCATAGTTGTAGGCTGCTCCTGAAAACAGCATAAATAAAACATAAGTAATCACAACAAGAATCGCATTGGAAAACAGTGAAGCTGACAAAAATCCAGCCCCTGCAAGATATCCTCTTAAAACGCCCTGAACGCCAAGAAACAAAAGCACAGGAGCTATTGCAAAAAGCACATAGAAGCTCCTTGATGAATGAAATACCATATTTGCAAAAACACTTGAAAAAGCGGCGCATAAAAGAGCAAGGCCGGCACCAACTCCAAAGCTTACAAGCATAAGCTGCCTTAACTTTTTCTGTGCCTCCTTCATGTGTCCCTTTGTCAGATGTATTCTGACCATATCCCTTGTAACAATCTCAAAGGAAGCAATAAGAATACCATAACCCATCAGAAAAAGAGCAACAGGAGCAGACAGATATCCCACTCCTTCAGCTCCTGTAATCATATAGAAAATGATGCAAAGTACCATCATTGCGCCAATTGTAAACATACCGGAAGAAAGAACCAAATCCGGTCTTATTCTTCTGCTTTTATTCATAACTCCACCCAAAAAACTTTTGTGTTAAATTCTTTTAATCCCTGGTGATCCCAAGAGTCTGAAGCACAGCTTCCTGCTTCTGTTCCATCACTTTAGCTTCATCCTCCTCCATGTGGTCATACCCACAAAGATGAAGCATTGAGTGAGCAACAAGGAAAGCGAATTCTCTTTCCTGACTGTGTCCATATTCTTCGGCCTGCTCTCTCACTCTGTTTTCATTTATCACGATGTCCCCAAGAACAATAAGTCCACTCTCAGGATCTGTGATATCGATTTTCTGCTCACCTTCGCAAACGGAGAAATCACCAGGTTCATCATAGCTGATATTAGGAAATGATAAAACATCTGTAGCTGAATCTATACCCCTGAACTCAGAATTCATTTCCTTTATGCCCTCATCATTGGTGATAAGAAGACTTATCTGCATATCATAAGGGCAGTTTTCACTCTTAAGTACTTCCTCTGAAACTCTCTTTGCAACGCCCTCGATATCAAAGGGGAACTTTGCATCCGTTTCATTCTCAACGTAAAAAGTCATAATAAAGCTTCTCCTTCTTCATAAGAGCCTTCATTCTTTCAAGCTCGTAAAGAGAAATATCATAGTGATACAGCTCTCTGTTTTCCATCTTATGAGCAAATACCTTATCGATAAGCTCATCATAGTTTATCTTGGTATTCTTATCCTTCTGGAAAAGATAAGTAATTGAAGCTATAACTGTTTCGCTCATATATATTATAGCCGCTTCTTTAGAAAGCTGCTTACTTCTATCATTAACAATATATTCCTTAAGATATTTTATGGATTCCTCAGGGAAATTATTCTCAATATAAAAATGCTTCACATCCTCCCACTTGGAAGAACCATCTATTACGCCAATCTTACTGTAATAAGACATTGTCTTTACAGCGCGGGCATTAAGATCAAGGTCAAGAGCTATTCTCTCAGCAAGATATGCCACATGAATTGCCCTGAAATATGCATCCTTATCCTTTTCTTTAAGCTGAACAAGAAGTGGATATTCTGTATCGTTGATATCCATGTATCTGTCATTACTCTTACGAATAACGTAGACACCAAAAATATTAAGCAGCATCAGCATAAGGATAATGCTTACCAGAATGTTCACAAGAGGAACAATAAGCATAGTAGCCTTAAGTGTTCTGTTCTGAAAAAGTATGTCATAAGCCACTATCAGAACAAGCATTAAGGTCGTTGAAATAAAGATAGGAAATCCTATCTTAGTAGTCTCTGTAAGATCCCTTAAAAGCACGAGTATCACAGCACCAGCTATGAAGTACATGAAGAATTCAGCGTAGCTTCCTTCCTTTTCAAGGAGAACAGAAAACATCAAAAGTGATGATCCTGAAAACAGTCCAATCTCATTAGTTGAAAAAAGTCCAAGTAAAAGGAATATAAAAAGATATGGCCAGCTCTCTGTTGCAATCTTTGGTAAGCACAAGGAAATAATAAGTCCAAGATAATATACGATTACAAATCTGTCTCTCTTTATTCCATTGTCATAGGAAAAAAGCTTTCTGGAGCTTGCATCAACAAGCATGTAGACAATTATTCCCCCACACAAAAAGCCAGTGATTCCATTTCTAATAATCGCTTCTACTTTTAGTCCATACAGATATGAAAATGCTGTAACAAGAATTCCTGTAAGGAAAAATATGGATCCAAAGAGAAACTTCATTGGTCCTTCTTTTCTATCAAAAATGGAACTTAATAACTGATTATCGTTGTTTTCCATAGTACTAATGTCTTTCCCGCCTCTTAATTGCTTTTACTTTGCTTTCGTTTTTTCCCTTCTTTTCAAAGTCCTCGTATGCCTTAACAATCTGCTGTACAAGTGGATGTCTGACTACGTCTCTGCTAGTAAGGTTGCAAAAAGCTATATCATCGATTTTCTCAAGTACCGCCTTTGCAATATCAAGGCCAGACTTGGTATCAGCTGGTAAATCCTTCTGCGAAGCATCACCTGTAACTATGACCTTTGAGCCAAATCCTATACGGGTAAGGAACATCTTCATCTGAGCAGGTGTTGTGTTCTGTGCCTCATCAAGAATGATATAAGCATTATCTAAAGTTCTACCTCTCATGTACGCAAGAGGTGCTACTTCGATAAGTCCCTTTTCCATATTCTTGATAAAGTTATCCGCACCCATTATCTGGTAAAGCGCATCATATAAGGGTCTAAGATATGGATCAACCTTACTCTGAAGATCACCAGGCAAAAAGCCAAGCTTCTCTCCAGCCTCTATCGCAGGCCTTGTGAGGATAATCCTCTCAACCTCGCCCTTTTGAAAAGCTGTGATTGCCATAGCCATACCAAGATATGTCTTACCTGTTCCGGCAGGCCCAAGTCCAAAAACAATCATGTTTTTCCTAATGGCATCAACATATTTCTTCTGTCCAAGAGTCTTGGGCTTAATGGGTTTTCCATTTATAGTGTGGCAGATAACATCGCCATCAATCTGGCTAAGAACGCTTCCGGCTACTTCTTCCTCATCCTGAGAAGGATCCTCTGAGAGCTGAATTGCATAATTCACACTCTGCTCCTCAATATCTGAATTAGACTTTGATAAATCAGAAAGCTCTCCTATTATACCATAAGCTTTGGATACATTCTCAGCTGTTCCGATAATATGAAGCTCACCACCTCTGTCTATTATCTCAACACTAAGAGTATCCTCTATTTTTCTGATGTACTTATCATGCTGCCCAAAAATATTCTGCATCTCCTCGATTGTGAGAGGCATAGTTCTTTCAGTAATTCTACTCATTTATGATAGGGTTCTCCGTTTATTATTCTGTATGCACGATAAATCTGCTCCAGCAAAATAACTCTCATCATCTGATGTGGAAATGTCATATCAGAAAAGCTTATCTTACCTGATGCAGCCTTAATCACATCATCAGATAGTCCAAGTGATCCACCTATGACGAATTGGATTTTGCTAAAACCAGATACAGTTTTCTCTTCAAAAAAATCAGCGAAATCTGTAGATGAATAGCGCTTGCCATCTATAGCCAGTGCCATAACAAATGCCTTATTATCTATATACTTTAACAGCCTTTCGCCTTCTTTATCCTTTATCTGTTTTTCAAGTGCAGGCGAAGCATTGTCAGGTGTTTTCTCATCTGCTACTTCTATTACCTTGAGCTTACAATACTTGGATAATCTCTTGGAATACTCTGATATAGCATCATTCCAATACTTTTCCTTGATCTTGCCCACACATAAAATATCAATACTAATCAAACTTCATCTCCATACAGCTCAGAATAAAACTTATCAACAAAGTCGTCCAATAAGTCTTCATCAATATTAACGTACTGTCTTAAGATTCTGTCCTTAATATATTCGCATCTCTTAAAATACATTGTATCATCTCCGGAAAAATCTGAATCTTCCTCGTCGATGAACCTGATGTCTTCTTCGATTCTTTCTTTAGTCAGTTCTTTGTCGCACCATTCGCGGACCTGACTTACCATTGAGTTTTCCTCTTTGGCTTTTTCACTAAATATCTTGTAGGTCTTTACGGATAAAATTCCCATAACAAAAAAAAGAACGAATAACGCTCCCATTACACCACAAGATAAATATTTGTTAAAAAGAGGCATGTTCATTGGATTTAAGGTAAAGAAAATAATATCCCCAATAAAACCTATAGCCCCAACCACAATAAGCATTATCCCCGTTCCATGATTATCTTCTGCTTTTTGCGCACTACTCTGATATACCATAATTTTTCCTCAAATGCCGTCGCCAAAAGGCGACGGCATAATTTAATTATTTAGAAAGATATTCATCAATACCCTTAGCTGCAGCTTTACCTGCACCCATAGCAAGGATAACTGTTGCTGCACCAGTAACGGCATCACCACCAGCGAATACGCCGTCCTTTGATGTCTTACCTGTCTCTTCTTCAGCAACGATACACTTGCGACGGTTGATATCTAGACCAGCAGTTGTGCTTGAAATAAGAGGATTCGGGCTTGTACCAAGTGACATGATAACTGCATCGCACTCGATCTCAAACTCAGAACCTGCAACTTCTACAGGGCTTCTTCTGCCGGATTCATCAGGCTCACCAAGCTCCATACGGATGCACTTGCAGCCCTTAACCCAGCCGTTCTCATCCTCGAGAATCTCAACAGGGTTGCAAAGAAGGTCAAAGATGATACCTTCCTGCTTAGCATGCTCAACCTCTTCCTTACGTGCAGGAAGCTCTTCCTCGCCTCTTCTGTAAACGATATGAACCTCTGCGCCAAGACGAAGTGCTGTTCGAGCAGCGTCCATAGCAACGTTACCACCACCAACTACTACGCACTTCTTAGGTCTCATGATAGGTGTTGTGCTATCCTCTGAGAATGCCTTCATGAGGTTGCTTCTTGTAAGGAACTCATTTGCTGAGAACACACCAAGAGCCTGCTCACCAGGAATATTCATAAATCTGGGAAGTCCAGCACCAGAGCCGATAAATACAGCCTCAAAGCCTTCCTTCTCCATAAGAGTATCGATTGTTACAGACTTACCAATAACAACGTCCTTCTCAATCTTAACGCCAAGTGATTCTACGTTCTCGATTTCTTTCTTAACTACAGCGTCCTTAGGAAGACGGAATTCAGGAATACCATAAACAAGTACACCGCCTGCCTCGTGAAGAGCTTCGAAAATAGTTACGTCGTAGCCCATTCTTGCAAGGTCGCCTGCGCATGTAAGACCAGCAGGGCCAGAACCAATGATAGCAACCTTCTTGTTCTTCTTCTCAGTTGCGCCCTGAGGCTTGATTCCCTTTTCTCTTGCAGTATCTGCAACGTATCTCTCAAGCTTACCGATAGCTACAGCTTCGCCCTTTATGCCGCGAACGCACTTACCTTCGCACTGGCTCTCCTGAGGGCATACACGACCACAAACTGCGGGAAGTGCACTTGACTCACTGATAGTCTGATAAGCCTGCTCAACATTGCCTTCCTTAAGCTCCTGAATGAACTTAGGGATATTGATAGATACAGGACATCCCTTAACACACTGGGGATTAGGGCAGTTTAAGCATCTGGTTGCCTCATCAACTGCCTCCTGCTCATTATAACCTAAACATACTTCTTCAAAGTTGGTTGCACGAACCTTGGGATCCTGCTCGCGAACCGGAACTCTTGTCCACACGTCTTGTGCCATATTTATCTCCAATCTCTAATCTACACTAGTTAGTTGCAATTACCGCAGCCGCCATGGTGAGTATCACCTTCCTGCTCCTTGAGAGCAAGGCGTCCTTCTTCTGTAGCGTAAAGCTTCATTCTTCTCATAGCCTGATCGAAATCAACCTTGTGTCCGTCAAACTCAGGTCCGTCAACGCAAGCAAATTTAACTTCGCCGCCAACCATAAGTCTGCATGCACCACACATACCTGTTCCGTCAACCATGATTGTATTCATACTTACGATTGTAGGAATTCCGAGTTCCTCTGTAAGCTTACATACAAATTTCATCATGATCATGGGACCGATTGCTACGCAGTGATCATATCTCTTTCCTTCATCATAAAGATCCTGAAGGCACTTTGTAACCATACCACTTCTGCCGTATGAACCATCATCAGTTGTAACATAGAGATTGCATACAGATTTAAAGCGTTCCTCAAGGATAACGAGATCCTTGTTCTTTGCACCGATAATAACATCGCACTCTACGCCCTGCTCCTTAAGCCATTTAGCCTGAGGATATACAGGAGCTGTTCCAACACCACCTGCGATGAAAACAATCTTCTTTTTCTTAAGCTCTTCAATGTCTTCACTGCAAAGATCTGAAGCATTTCCAAGAGGTCCAACAACATCTGCCAAGAAGTCCCCTGCCTTCTTTTTGCAAATCTTGCGTGACTCAGCACCAAGTGCCTGAACTACAAGTTCAACAGTTCCCTTTTCTCTGTCGTAATCGCATATAGTAAGCGGTATACGCTCTCCATCTTCTTCTGCGCGTACAATAAGGAATTGTCCCGGCATACATGTACCGGCTACGCGGGGAGCTTCTACGATAAGCTGGTGAATATTCGAAGCTAGCTCATTTGCCTCTAAAATTTTGAACATACTCTCCTCCTAAATTGAATTCTTTCGTATAGTGCTTATAGCTTAAAATAATAAATGATAAGATATAGATTTTCAAGATTTAACTCACTAAAGTGTTAAATCATCTGTTTGAAATTGTTATCAGAGTGTATTTTCCACTGGAGTCGTATCCAAGTCTGTTCACCTTGCCATCGTGAGTATTAACTGCATACAGTAACCCGGTATCCTTAGAAGAACCATCGTTTAATACATGTTTCTCAACGAATACATAATACAGACCAGAACCTTCAATCTCTATATCCTTATCATATACATAATCGTAATACCCCTCTTCTCCTCTCATTTTTCCTGTAGAATCAAGCAGAATATCAAGCTTAACAAGGATCTGGATAATGCTTGATCTTGCCTGATCAACAGAAACAAGTGTTGAGTATGAAAGATGATAGTCACGATCAATGATCTCACTTAAATTGCCCTCTGCATCTGCAGTGACAAATCTAAAATGTGATGTGCCAATCGGCATCGTGATTGGTGTTACATATAATGTTGATTCAGTTGTTGGATCTGAACCGTCAGTTGTGTAGTAAATGCTACAATCAGCATCACAAACAGCAACAATCTTTGTACTTTGAGAATACTCACCACTCTCCTCAAGTATCTCGGGAGCAGCAGGTCCTATATGATCAATGTTATAAATAGCTGTAACAATATCACTTTTAAGTCCATATTTATTGATACATACAGCCTTTATTACATAGTCTCCAACTTCCTCGAGAATAACTGCATCCTCATATTTTATAGCAGTTTCATCCGGGTCAGAACCATTTACAGTATAATAAATATCCCCTTCAGAATCAGTGCTGATAGTCACCTCTATTACCGAGTCATATTCACCCTCTTCAGGAATAATTTCAGGCTTAACCGGGAAATAATCGGCGTACTCTGTCTTAATCTTTTGAAGATTAGTCGAGGAAATAATTTCTACAACAGAATCATAATCCTTTTCTTCTTCATAAAGCTTTATGAGTTCCCTTGTTGCAAGTATGGCAGTTTCTTCACTGTAAAGCTCAGTATCTGCAAGCTCAGAAAGTGTATCCTTGGCTTCCTCTCTATAGTCTGCCTCCATCTGATAGCCATAAAGCTTGAACATCAGATTCTCGCTTTCCGTAACATCCTTACTTTCACGAACAGCCTTTGAAAGAGCTTCTATAGCCTTATCAAGCTTGCCCTCAACATAGTACTCCTGTGCCCGTTCCTCATAGCTCTTCGTGGAATTGACACCGTGAATTACCAAAAAGCAAGCCACTATGGCAATAGCAATAATTATGACAGCCATAGTCCCTGTAATAAGTACTCTTTTGTAATCAGCTGAACTTTCAGGATTTGCATCCTTATCAAAAAGGACTTTGGTATGAAAAATATCCTCTTTAAGGTGATCAGCAACACCTGAGAGACTCTCATTTATTCTGTTTTCAACCTCAGGCTCAAACTCCGGAACAAAACTAATCTCCGTGCCACATTTTCCGCAGTACAGATTCCCTTCCGGAATGTAAGCCCCACATTTAGGACATTTCATCAGATATCTGCTCCTGAAAATCTTATTGCTGACTCAAGACAGTTATTCATCAACATTGCTATAGTCATAGGTCCAACTCCACCAGGTACAGGAGTTATTGCGCTACACTTTGGTGCAACATTCTCATAATCCACATCACCACAGAGCTTTCCTGTTTCGAGATTTCTGTTTATACCAACGTCTATAACAACAGCTCCTTCTTTTATGAAATCAGCAGTTATAGCCTTGGGCTTACCAATTGCAGCTATCACGATATCAGCTCGTCTAACTACATCCGCAAGATCCTTGGTTCTGGAATGAGCAACCGTTACAGTTGCATTTTCTCTAAGCATAAGCAGTGCCATCGGCTTACCGACGATATTGCTTCTTCCTATTATAACGCACTCTTTGCCAGATATCTCAATATCCGAGCGCTTAAGAAGCTGAATCACGCCTGCAGGTGTGCAGGATACAAAGCCCTCCTCACCAATGCAAAGAGCACCTACATTCATAGGATGAAAACCATCAACATCCTTCTTAGGGCTGATTGTGTCGATAACAGTCTTTTCATCAATGTGCTTTGGAAGTGGCATCTGAACGAGTATTCCATGCACTGTATCATCATTATTGAGCTTTTCTATAAGCTCAAGGAGCTCTTCCTGTGATGTACACTCAGGAAGCTCGTATGAAAGAGATTTAAATCCAACATATTCGCAGGCTCTCTTTTTGTTTCTTACATAAACCTGTGAAGCAGAGTCTTCGCCTACAAGAATAACTGCCAGGCAAACCTGTACTCCGGTCTTCTCAAGAAGCTTTGCTGTCTTTTCTTTCACCTCATCCTTAACCTGAGCTGAAATTACTTTTCCGTCAATAATCTTAGGTTCCATCAGAATAACCCCACTATATTTCCATTATCATCTACGTCAATGCCAAAAGCTGCCGGTTTCTTGGGAAGTCCAGGCATAGTCATAATGTTTCCTGTAAGAACAACTATGAATCCAGCACCAGCTGATACATAAGCATCTCTTACATTTAGCTCAAAGCCTGAAGGTCTTCCAAGAAGAGAAGGATCATCCGAAAGTGAATACTGGGTTTTAGCCATACATACAGGGAGCTTTCCATATCCCATTTCTGCTATCTTCTTAAGCTGCTTCTTTGCTGCAGGCGCGTATATTACGCCATCTGCTCCATAAATCTTCTTTGCAACAGCTTCGATTTTCTCTTCCGGAGTAAGCTCATCAACATAAATAAGCTTAAAGTCACTCTTCTTATTCTCAAGAGTATTAAGAACAGCCTTAGCAAGCTCTTCTCCACCTGCTCCGCCCTTTTCCCATACTTCTGAAAGTGCGAAATCACAACCCTTTTCCTTGCAGAAGTCTTCAACGAACTTAACTTCTGCATCTGTATCAGAAATAAATGCATTCAGTGTAACAACTACAGGAATTCCATACTGCTGAAGGTTCTCAATGTGCTTTTCAAGGTTTACGATACCCTTTTTAAGCGCATCAAGATTCTCTGTTGAAAGCTGATCCTTAGGAACGCCGCCGTTATATTTAAGCGCTCTGACTGTAGCAACAAGTACTACTGCATCGGGAGCAAGGCCGTTCATTCTGCACTTGATATCAAGGAACTTCTCAGCGCCAAGGTCTGCACCAAATCCTGCCTCTGTAACTGTAATATCTGACATGTGAAGTGCTGCGTTTGTAGCTCTGATTGAATTGCAGCCATGAGCTATATTAGCAAAAGGACCTCCATGAATAATTACAGGATTGTGCTCAAGTGTCTGTACAAGGTTGGGCTTAAGTGCATCCTTAAGAAGAGCCGCCATAGCGCCAACAGCATTGAGATCACCTGCTGTTACAGGCTCATTATTGTAGTTGTAAGCAACAATGATTCTTGAAAGACGGTCCTTTAAATCCTTCATGTCCTTAGCAAGGCAAAGGATTGCCATAATCTCTGTTGCAACAGTGATAACAAAGTGATCCTCTCTTACCACACCGTCCATCTTGCTTCCAAGACCAATTACGACATTTCTGAGAGCTCTGTCGTTCATATCCTCGCAGCGCTTCCAGATAACCTGTCTGGTATCAATCTGAAGCTCATTCCCCTGCTGAATATGGTTATCCAAAAGTGCAGCCAAAAGGTTATTTGCTGAAGTAATAGCGTGGAAATCGCCAGTAAAATGAAGGTTAATGTCCTCCATAGGAACTACCTGTGCATATCCGCCGCCTGCAGCTCCACCTTTTATTCCAAAGCAAGGTCCAAGGGAAGGCTCTCTAAGAGCAATAACACACTTTTTACCAAGTCTGTTTAAAGCATCACCAAGTCCAACACTGGTTGTAGTCTTACCTTCACCTGCAGGTGTAGGATTGATGGCGGTAACAAGTACAAGCTTACCTTTTTCATTCTTACTTATCTTCTCAAGGTATTCTTCAGAGAGTTTTGCCTTATATTTTCCGTAAAGTTCCAAGTCCTCTTCATCCACACCGATATTTGCAGCTACCTGCTTAATGGGCCAAAGCTCAGCCTCGTGTGCAATCTCAATATCTGATTTAAAAGCCATAAAATCCTCCTACACCATATAAATTGTTACATAAAATAAAATATATAAAATATATACTTCCGCAATTACATCATGAAGCATTTATGAAGCTATCAAATTCTTCCTTTGTCATAAGAATTTTCCTGGGCTTGGTTCCTTCTTCAGGTCCAACAACACCCGCATCGCTTAACTGGTCCATGATTCTGGCAGCTCTGTTAAAGCCTATCTTATAAAGTCTCTGCAGCATACCAATGGATGCCTTATCCTTTTCAATGATTGCAGCTCCAGCCTGGGCAAAAAGTGGATCAAGATCAGATGCAGAATCACCCATATCCTGAACATTTCCGCCGCCAGACTTTGTCTGAACTTCATAGTTCGACATTTCATCCTGCACATTTTCGCCATAAGCAGTTGCTACATTCTGATTCTTAACAAAATCTGTTACTGCCTGAACCTCTTCATCAGAAACAAAGCATCCCTGAACACGCGCAGGCTTGTTGTAGCCTCTTGGGAAGAACAGCATGTCTCCCTTACCTATAAGCTTCTCAGCACCATAAGTGTCAAGTATGGTTCTGGAATCAACACCACTGGAAACAGCAAAAGCAATTCTACTAGGTATATTAGCTTTAATAAGACCGGTAATAACGTCAACTGAAGGTCTCTGTGTAGCAATTATAAGATAGATACCAGCTGCTCTAGCAAGCTGTGTAAGTCTTACAATGGAGTCCTCAACTTCGTTTTTAAACTGCATCATAAGATCAGCAAGCTCATCTACGATAACTACTATCTCAGGCATCTTCTGCATATCTTCATCATTACTCTGCATGCAGAGTGCGTTGTAACCCTTGAGGTCACGAACCTTGGCATTGGCAAACTTTTTATATCTGTTTGTCATCTCCGCAACAGCCCAATTAAGAGCAGCTGCAGCCTTCTTGGGATCTGTAACTACAGGTATAAGAAGGTGAGGAATTCCGTTGTATACAGAAAGCTCAACTATCTTAGGGTCGATCATAATGAGTCTTACATCCTCAGGTGATGCCTTATACAAAATGCTCATTATAATTGTATTAATACATACTGACTTACCAGAACCTGTCGCACCTGCAATAAGAAGATGAGGCATCTTGGCAATATCAGTTACAACTATCTTTCCTGCAATATCCTTACCAACAGCTACTGTAAGGTTTGACTTTGACTTATTAAACTCATCGCTCTCAATAAGGTCTCTGACTGCAACAGGAGAATTTTCCTTATTGGGAACCTCGATACCAACAGCTGATTTACCAGGTATAGGAGCCTCAATTCTGATATCAGTAGCTGCAAGATGCATCTTTATATCATCTGCAAGATCAACAATTTTCCTAACCTTTACACCAGCCTCAGGCTGAAGCTCATATCTTGTAACAGAAGGTCCCTGACTGATATCCGTAACTGTAGCATTTACATGGAACATTGAAAGTGTTTCCTGGAGAGTCTTAGCTGTATCCTTAAGATGCTTAGCTGAATCTCCCTTACCTTTGATTCCCTTTGTAAGAAGTCTTGTGGGCGGGAAATCATATTCTCTGACAGGCGGCTTAATGATGGATTTCTCCTTAGCCTGCTCCATTCTCTTTTCTGTTCTTGCACTCTTTACAAAATCTGTAGAATGAATTGCATATTCACCGTCATAATCAGGTGCGAGGTTTTCAGAATGAATCGGAATATCATCCATATCGTCTGAAGGCTCAGGTGTTGCGAGTTTGGCAACAGGTCTTCTGCTGATACTACTTACCTCAGGATATTCCTCCTTCTCATAATTAGAAGGCTCTAAGAATCTGCCACCAATTACATCATCCACAGGTTCGTCATCTGCTTCATCTGAATAATCAGAATAGTCATCATTATTAAATTCAATCTTGTGATTATCTCTAAGAGGGCCGTCTTCAGTTCTAAGTACAAACTGTCCTGCTTCGCCTTCTCTTGTAACAACATCAGGATTAAATCTGATTTCATGGATATCATCATGAATTTCTTCATCAGGGACAAAGATATTCTGCTTTACATGATGCTCACTTTCTTTGAAATCAAAGCTATCTTCATCATCATAACCATCATCAAGCATGTGAATCTGAGGTTCTTTATAATCATCTTCTTCACTTTCTTCAATAACAGTATCCATACTTACGCCTGATACCTTTTTGTCCATACGAAGTATCTTCTCATCTTCCTTCTGTTCAAGAAGGAGCTGCTTTTCCTCTTCGAGTCTGAGCTTTTCTTCTTCACGGAGTCTGGCTCTCTCATCCATGTACTCCATATAGTCCTCAGCGCTCTGTCTTGTGCGCTCGATTACTTTCTTTCCACCCTTCTTCATGCCATGAATTACAGATTTCTGAGTGAAAAGTCCAGCACTTATAAGTGCAACAACAAGCATAACTATGAGAGTTCCCGCAAGTGACAGATTCTTATAAAGAAGATAATCAAGACTTCCAGCAAAGAAACCGCCGCCGTTTTTATGCTCACTGGCAGCCTTAAATATCTCACCAGCGTCATAAGAAGACATTCCCTGTATTCTTCCTGTGAAAAGTTCGAGGAACATTGAGAATACTAAAATAAGAGTAAGCCCCGATACCACCTTCCTGACGGATGCGGGACTTCCTTCATTAGATAAAAGAAGTGCTGCAGAACCAAATAAAGCAACAGGCATAACATACGCAGCAAGCCCAAAAAGGCCGAACTGAATATCACTAACCGCATTACCAAAGGTTCCGCAAATTCTGAAATTACATAAAAATAAAAAGACCGCCAGTGCCCCAAAAACTATGAGCGAAATCTCGCTTGTGATTGCATAGTCAAGAGTATCATCCTGCCTTCTGTTATCAGGACGTCTCCTTGTCTGTGATCCTTTTTTAGTCCCCCTGGACTGGGGGCTTTTTCTTTTTCTTGTGTTACTTGTAGCCATATCCACCCATTTTAAATCAAAACTTTTTCCCCGGTATGTCTTAGGATGCATACCTCGAAATAGTATATCATTTTTAACATCTTTGTGCTATACTAATCACGTTCTGAGGAGGGAATGAATCGCACATTTCTTTGTGGAGGTAATATTATATATGGAATTCAGACAGGAACTTGAAACAGGTTTATTAAAACAGATAGGTAACACAGAGACAACTCTTAAGATCAAGGATGTTGCATCTAAGTGCCGCCTTTTAAAAACAGATAACGGCTTAAAGGTCGAGCTTTCATACACTGGTCCTAACGCCAGCAAATATCTTCAGTATGTTGAGAAGCACCGTGAGGAACTCACAAACTTCCTTCTTCATCCTGATGATGCAGACCTTTATGAATGGATGGAGACAAGTCATCAGACAAATATCACACTTAAGAAGCACGAGAAGGAAAAGCTCATTCTCTACGTTAACTACGATCCCGATACAATGGTTGTAAAGACTGGTATCGCAGATGAGAATGTTACCATGAAGCTTGGTGCTCCTCTTATGAAGCTTAACATCAATACTATTTCCCGTAATGAGTTTAAGCTTGCTGTTTATGATATGCTTCTTCTTGCAGATGAGATTGCTCTTGCAATGGGTAATGAGGATCTTCGCAAGATGGCTAACATCGAGATGGTTAAGACATATCTTTCTGAAATCTATGATAAATATCACGATGGAATCGCAGAATAAAAAATTAAAGCTGATGCATTGCATCAGCTTTTATATTGCACATTTAACGATTATTAACAAGATATTCCATTGCAGAAATACACATCATAGTCTCATTGTAGTATTCCTTAAGCATTGAATTATAAAGCTTCTCATTTCTATGGTGATACTTTAGATTACACCTCTCTAAAACACTTCTTGATTTCTCATTGCCATCAAAATAGCTGCACCATATTCTGCTAAGTCCAACTTCCTTAAAGCAATGCTCAATAAGTTTACTTAGAGCTTCTGTTGCATAACCATTTCCCCAATAATCTTTTCCAAGCCAGTAACCAATTTCGCCCTCATCTTCTCTCTCGATTCCGCGCTTTGTGGAAGAACCGATGCACAAGCCTATACTTCCAATAGGCTTTTGGGGATTGTCCTTTAAGGTAATTGCATAATCTTCGTCACCAGATAAGACTGTTCTGATAATTGCTTTAGAATAATCTGAATCCTTATGAGGAACCCATCCAGCACCTTTTCCAATCTCTGGTACTCTGGCAAGCTCATATAAAACAGGAGCATCATTCTCCTGCCATTTTCTAAACATAAGTCTTTCTGTTATTAAGACTCTATCCATTATTACTCCTTAGCAACAAAAAGCGTGCCAACATGTTTTTTATCTATAATATCATAAAGATAATCAGTGTTTTTACCATTTGTAATTAGGACATCAACGCCTCTGGAGGTTGCAAGCTCTGCAGCCTGAAGCTTTGTGATCATTCCGCCTGTTCCACGATTTGATCCGCTTCCCTCAGCAAGTGCATATATAGACTCATCAATATTCTCAACTCTGCTGATAAGCTTTGCATCAGGGTTTGTGGAAGGATTCTTATCATATAAGCCTTCAATATCTGAAAGAATTATAAGCTTGCAGGCTCCGCAGAAAACAGCAACAATTGCTGAAAGCATATCATTATCTGAGAAAAGCTTCTGCTCAGACTCAATCTCAGTATGGCTGACTGAGTCATTCTCATTAACAACAGGGATAATATGATTCTCCAAAAGAGCATCAAAGGTATTCTGGAGATTCTCTCTACGAATAGGATTTTCTACATCATCGTTATCGAGAAGTATCTGTCCCACAAGTCGGCCATATTCTCCAAAGAATTTTGAATAAAGGTGCATCAGCTCG
The DNA here is from genome assembly GCA_015056655.1 of Butyrivibrio sp. Classification (GTDB taxonomy): domain Bacteria; phylum Bacillota; class Clostridia; order Lachnospirales; family Lachnospiraceae; genus Butyrivibrio. The sequence continues at coordinate 7,099 of SVFV01000015.1, read as the reverse complement.
CTCTGACCAACAGAGGCAGCAGCCTGCTTGAGTCTTAAGTCCTTTGGCTTTTGTTTAAGTCTCATTCTGTTTGCTCCAACAGCAATAGCACCAGAGCTCACAAGAACAACGTCATAACCAAGATTCTCGATACCAGCAATTGCTCTGCATAAAAGGTCAATCTGATGAATATTGATTCCACCGTTCTCATTAGTGATGCTGGAAGTTCCAACCTTTACTACAATTCTCTCTTTTCTGATTTTCTTCGGACTCATTTTTTCTCTCCCCATGATGCATAATAATTCATTATATTTTATATTTTTGCATAACTAAATACAAGATGTATCTATATCAAAATATCCTTAAGTTCTTTATTCATATAATTCATAACCCTTTTCTTATCTGCGCTCCATTTGGGTTCCACCAGTATTCTCTTTGGTCCGTCCCCTGTTATTCTGTGAACGACTACGCTTTCGGGTAAAAGCTCAAGGCTCTTTTTTACAAGCTCTGTATACTCCTCAAGTCCTAGTATATGAAAAGGCTTCTCTTCAAATTCTTCAAAAAGCTTTGTTCCTTTAAGCACCTGAAGGTTTTGGATTTTAATACCATCTATCCCCGGCTCTAAGAGAGAAAGATACCTGATTGTCCCCAGCATATCTTCTTCTGTTTCAAAAGGAAGCCCGAAAATCACATGTATTATAACATCAATTCCTGCATCCTTAAGACGTTTATAAGCATCATCAAAAACCTTAAGTTCATAACCTCTGTGAAATCTAAGTGCTGATTCTTCGTTAATCGTCTGTAGACCTAATTCTATCCATACAGGCTTAATGGAATTAAGTCTCTTTAACATGGCAATTACTTCATCATTTATGCAATCAGGCCTTGTACCAATAGACAGGATTTCAATATCATCCCTTTGGATGGCTTTGGTATAAAGCTCTTCCAGCCTGCTCAAATCACCATAGGTATTGGTAAATGACTGAAAGTACGCAATGAATCGCTTGGCATCTGTCTTTTTACATATTACAAGCTTCGCCTTCTCTATCTGCTCATCTATAGGAGCAACCTCAGTGGCAAAATCCCCTGATCCTCCCTCAGAGCAAAAGGTACAGCCTCCTGTAAGCGGTGTCCCGTCTGGCAGTTTAATACTTCCATCCCTATTAGGGCAGGTACAGCCAGAAGAAAGTGAAAGCCTGTAAATCTTTTCTCCGTATTCAGCTTTCAGATAAGTTGATAGTTTTCTAGGCATTTGATTCTTGTTCCGTTTCCTTTTTTGCTCACTTTATCTACATTAAACGAAAAAGCATCCGAAAGCAATAAGTGCTCCCGGATGCTTATAATCAAATCCTCAAAATATTAGTCAACGTATCTGTTTAAATAATAGTCAACATACTGGTTATCAATCTTTGTTCCAGAAATGCGATACCAGATACGAATAACGGTTGTAGCAATTCCATCAGACTCTGTTGAGCCATCATCTGTCTCAGTCTCATGAACTACTGAGCTGAGCTTAAGCTTCTTGTTATTGTACTGGCCCTTCCATGTAAGCTGAGTATCTGTAGGATTCTTGTAATAGCCTACCTGGATTCCACCAAGCTCATAACCCTTATTGAATACTACGCTAAGTTTCTCCTTCTCAAGAGTTGTAACATAGTTAACACTACCAAGCTTACCAGTCTGTAAAGAAAGATCCTGGTCACCAAACTTGATTGTCTTAATAGGATCAAACTTGTTTGAGAAGAACTTAACAGTGTACTTCTGATTGTCTACAACAAAGCTGAACTTAGAAACCTTAGTGTTGTTCTTCTTGCAGTAGAAAGAGAGATAAAGATCAATTGAATCTCCTTCAGAGCCTACCTTCTTAGATGTAACACGATACTTAAGTCCATTTGTACACTTTACATCTCTAAGAGCCTTATCTGTAGTATCATCAAGCTTTACTCTGATAACATTCTTGTTAAGTCTGTTAGAGAATATGTTGATTGTCTCGCCCTGATACTGAACATTGAACTTACCATTAGCATCAGGTCTCTTAATTGAGCAATAAGCTTCAGCCTTAATTGCACCAAATGATGAACCAATTACAGCAAAAAAAGCAGCTACAAAGAGTGCTGTAAGCGCCCCTTTAAGCGAAATTAACCCTTTTTTCATACCATTCCTCCTTAAATATAATTTACATATATTTTGTAACTAGAATAATTCTAAACACAAGATACAGTAATTGCAATATGAATTCATGCTTTTATATCAATCTTAAGAAAATTTAAGGATTGATATTATTCGCACGAAAAATCGTTTGTTTATACTCTTGTAGTCCACTTAGTACAATCAATTACCTGTGTAGCGAGATCAGCATAAAAATCAGGCTCATGGCAAACCATGATCACAGTACCCTTGTACTCTTTAAGTGCTCTGTGAAGTTCCTCCTTCGCATCCACGTCAAGATGGTTTGTAGGCTCATCAAGAACAAGAATATTTGATTCTCTATTCATAAGCTTGCAAAGTCTTACCTTTGCCTGCTCACCACCGGATAAAACCTTGCATTTACTCTCAATATGCTTTGTGGTAAGGCCGCACTTTGCAAGAGCTGAGCGAACTTCATACTGTGAAAAAGAAGGAAACTCATTCCATATCTCCTGAAGACAGGTGGTTTCTATATCAGGTGACATCTCCTGCTCAAAGTATCCAATCTCAACATGTTCTCCCCTTTGAACATATCCTGAAAGAGGCTTGATAATGCCAAGTATGCTCTTTAAAAGAGTAGTCTTTCCTATACCATTGGCACCTGTAAGAACATTGAAGGTATTTCTCTCAATCATAAGATTAAGAGGGCTGGATAACGGATCATCATAGCCAATAACAAGATCCTTTGTCTCAAAGAGAACCTTGCCAGGTGTTCTTGCAGTCTTAAAATAGAACTCCGGCTTTGGCTTTTCCTGAATTTTTTCAATAAGCTCCATGTTATCAAGCTTCTTCTGTCGCGCCATTGCCATATTTCTTGTGGCTACTCTTGCCTTATTCCTTGCGACAAAGTCCTTCAGATCAGCAATCTCTTGCTGCTGTCTATTATAAGCAGCCTCTCTTTGAGCCTTTTTCATCTCATAGACTTCCATGAACTTGTCATAGTCCCCAACATATCTGTCAAGAGAATGAGTTGTTCCATCCATGTGATAAATGATATTAACAACACTATTAAGGAAAGGAATATCATGGGAAATGAGAATAAATGCATTCTCGTATTCCTGAAGATATCTTGTAAGCCATACTATATGCTCAGCATCAAGATAGTTTGTAGGCTCATCCAAAAGAAGAATGTCGGGCTTTTCAAGTAGAAGCTTTGCTAAAAGAATCTTGGTTCTCTGTCCACCTGAAAGCTCTGTTACATCTCTATCAAGTCCAAGCTCTAAAAAGCCAAGTGCCCTTGATACCTCATCAATTTTGGAATCTATAATGTAAAAGTCATGGTTTGTAAGAAGATCCTGGATTGTACCAAGCTCCTCCATGTACTCTTCGAGCTGCTTTTCGTCGGCTTCGCCCATGGCATCACAGATTTCATTCATTCTGCGTTCCATTTCAAATAAAGGCTCGTAAGCAGATGCAAGGACGTCCCTTATAGTCATGCCTTCCTTCAAAACTGCATGCTGATCAAGATATCCCGCCTTAACATTTTTAGCCCATTCAATGTTACCTGCATCAGGCATGAGCTTACCTGTAATTATGTTCATAAATGTGGACTTGCCTTCGCCATTTGCTCCCACAAGTCCAATATGCTCTCCCTTAAGGAGTCTGAATGACACATCATCAAAAATCGCTCTGTCTCCAAAGCCATGTGTAAGATGCTCTACATTTAAAATACTCATTAGAAAAACCTTTCTTACTAAAATTTCCACAAATGATTGTAAAGAAAACCTCCTCTTTTTACAAGCAGACTATTTTCTATATTTAGGTCAAATTTAAGAATTGCAAAAAACAAAATAACAGCTTCTATTTTGCAGGATCAGATCAGTCACAAATGCCCTGTTTTCTTGCGCTTTAGGCTATTTTATGATAAATTAGGCAAGTCAATTAAATACTTTTATATTTAAAGGGGAAATCATTGTATGAAAAAAGTGGGAAAAAAATTACTGTCACTATTAATGGTGACGCTTATTTGCGTTACCTGTTCGGGATGCGGAATCATCCGATTCTATCAAAACATCGGCGAGGCTGTTCTTGGCCAGTTCAAGCAAACACCCAGACATGAAGAGACACTTGCTGAGGCCTTCATCTGCGATAGCGGTGCAGACCAGGTTCTTGTAATCAATTACAACGGAAAAAACAATTGTGATGAAGCTCAGAATGGTTATAACTTCAGTTCAGATTTCAATGTTACATTAGATGGAACAGCTCTTAATACAGCTTATCTCTCATCAAGCAATCCTTACGCAATCGACATCGATAAAGACATTCCGTCTGGATCAGAGGACCTTCTTCAGGAGACATATCTTCTTCCTGCAGGATCTACAGCCGGCGACCTTCATATCGAGGCTAATTCATATTCAATGAATTACAAGAAGACAATCAAGGTTATGGAGGAAGACCTTCGCCTTGAGGAACTTGAGAAAAAAGTAACAGAGTCTTCATTTTCACTTGCTATCCAGGGCGCAGTATTAACAGATAATGGCGAAGGAACAAATCTTCTTATCGTAGATTACATTTACTCAAACGCTTCAACAGAGTCTTACAGCTTTGGATCATCACTTAATACAAAGGCATATCAGAATGGTATTGAGCTTCAGACAGGATGGCTTCCTTACAATCATCCTCTTGTAGATGATTCTCTTTCAGAGAATACTTACACAGAGGTTAAGCCTGGCAACTCTCTTACAGTCAGAGTAATTTATGAGCTTAATGATCCTACGACACCAGTAAATATCGAGTCTACTGACTATTATAGCTACAATAATGCAGAGGTCCTTAACAAGCAGATTGCTATCAACGCAACAAACGTTCCAATCGATTCTATCGTAGCTACAACTACTGATACATCAAGTAGCTTCTCTTTCAGAATTGATGCTGCAATCATCGGTCTTAGCGAATACTACAACGATCCTGCTGTATTCATGGTTGGCGAGTTCACAAACAATTCTGACAAGGCAATGTCCTTTAGTTCAGTTGTAGATGTAGTAGCAACACAGGGTAACTACTCTCTTAGTAAGAGCTACATCAGTGGTGTTGATTCTCTTAACTACAACGACATAGCTCCCGGTGCAACTATTCCGATAATCATTGGATTTGAGCTTATGGATCTTACAAACAGTGTTACTATTACAGCAACAGACAGCACACACTATGCTAACGAAACACTTTACTTCAACACCTACACAATTGATCAGCTCATCCAGACAACAAAGACCTACATCGACAGATACAACATCCTTCAGGGTGAAATCTACGATGGCTATCAGTTCTGATAATTAGTCAAAACAGACATCAAAAAGGCTATCCTTTCGCAGGATAGCCTCTTTTAATTCATTATTTTGTATTCTCAGGATAAGCCTTGTAAAAACCAAGACTTCCAATCTCATAATCATGAGTTGAATCATAATCAGAAAGTCCTTTGCCATCCTGATATTTCTGCGTTCTGTGAATTGTAATTACTGCTCCTTCTTTAGTAAATCCACCATCCGCAAAATGATAGTCGCCTGTACTAAACAGGATATCCTCCTCATTATCCGTCAAGACATACTGCTGAAATGAGCCATCATCATAATAAATCCATGTTGTTGGAAGATAAACCTCTGTTCCGTTTTCCTTTTCAAGCTTCTGCTTTTTATCCTGCATAAAAACAGCCACCGGCTCCACACCTTCATCTACATTTTCTGGATAAAGGCAATAATCCTGCATATTATCAAGATCAAGGTCATAGGTTAAGTCAGTCTTTTGCATGTTAGAACCATCAAGGAATGTTTTTTCCATGTGCAGAGTCATAACATGGCTCTCTCCCTCTCCGAATTCTACTGCTTCCCAATCAAAATTCACATCAAAAGTACCTTCTGCATACTTATCACATTTTCCATCATGAAGAACATACTGTGTAAAGGAATTATCAGAGTATAGAAAAGTCATGGAATTGGCTTTATTAGTTGAATTACCATCCTCAGTAAGTATCTGACTATTTGGGTTATTATAGATAGCCAGAATAGTCCTATCCGAGTTATTTCCACCCATTTTGCCACATGCTACTATAAACACAGACAATATGCATATGATAAAAGTAATGGTTCTCTTCATGTATGCCTCCTTACAAAAACATTTCCACCATACATATATCATATAATATTTCGTTTTATAACAATCTTAAAAAAGTATAAATCTTCAGTTGATTTTGAGCTCTGAAATAATTATAAAATTAAACCACCAGTTCAGTTGAAATAATAAGGAAAAGCCGATATACTAGATGAGCAACCAAAAATTGCAAAACAATTTCATACAAGGGTTAGTAAAGGTTTCGACAGGGATTCTGAAGCTGGAGAAGCTGTCCGCAGGACGGTGCGTTAAACCTCAAACTTAAATATAAACGCTGAAGATAATTTAGCACTCGCTGCCTAAGTGCAGCGCGTAGGCCTGAGTGCACCTGCACATTCAGTCACCTGCGTCGACTTTGCAGGAAACGACATAGCTTAAGCTTTGCGGCTATGGTCGTATCATGAAGCTACCGAACCTCTTAGGGTGTGAATTTCCGGTGAGGCGAGGGAATTGGGGCAACCCACAATAATTCACTACGACAGTAGAAGGACAGGGGACGGATTTTTGGACGCGGGTTCGACTCCCGCCTAATCCATAAAAAATAAGACATTCCAATGGAATGTCTCAGACTGTAGACAAAGTGGTTTTGAGAACTGAGTTCTCAAAACCATTTTTCTATTTCAACAGGCTTTTTTTGTAATAAAGGAGCTTGAAGGGGGCCTGGATCAGGCCATTTATAACCTCCATTCATGCTTGATTTTCGCAAGCTTTTTAAGATTCATACACGCAAATGTAAGCGCCGCTTTCATCTCCATCCGCGCTTTACCATACATCTGTGTATATCTGAATCCATGGTTTTCCTTGGCTGTTCCAAAGATTCTTTCGATTG
>SVFV01000014.1 GCA_015056655.1 Butyrivibrio sp. | reverse complement strand
CAACTTTGATGCTTCTATTATACCAGAAAAAGTGCCTCAATCCCAGATAAATACTGGGCTTCCAACACTTTTATAAAGAAAAATCCACGGCAGATGCCGTGGACTTTGTCTACAGTCTGAGATGTTGCGTAAGCAGCATCTCTTTTTACGTGGATGGGCGACTTGAACCCATGCGATAAATCGCATGGTTCAATCTCCGCTTCGCTCCGGTCGTTGCTGAACACTCGTCCCCCGGACGAGTAGCAACCCGCCATCCGCATTTAAGACACAGTTTGAGCTGTGTCTTTTTTTCTTGCACGAATATACCCCCTGGAATTAAAATTAATGTAGCCAAATAAAATATGATGTAGGTCGGGCTGAATTGGCAGAAATACAGATTATGAGGGGCCTGGCGTCAAAAAAGGAGGTGCCTATGAAGCTTTGTTTCATCGGTGCAGATCATGAGGTTACAGGAAGCTGCCATTATTTGGAAATTGGAGATAAGCATATTCTGGTTGACTATGGTATGGAGCAGGGAAGGATATCCTTCGAGCATGCTGAACTGCCTGTTAGTGAGGCTGAGATAGACTATGTTTTCCTGACACATGCACATGTTGACCACTCTGGAAATCTTCCGCTTTTGTTTGCGAGAGGATTCAGGGGAAAGATATTTATGACAGAGCCAACGGCTGATCTATGCAGTATTATGCTACGTGATTGTGCGCATATTCAGATGCAGGAAGCTGAGTGGAGAAGTCGAAAAGGTAAAAGAAATAAGGACATAAGACAGATAGAGCCTCTATACACCATGGAGGATGCTGACGGTACATTAAAGCTGATAGAGGCATGCCCCTATGACACCAAAATAGAGGTATGTGAAGGTGTAGAGATCAGATTCACTGATATCGGACATCTTCTGGGATCAGCAAGTATTGAAGTTTGGGCTACCGAGAAAAATGTCACAAAGAAGATAGTATTCTCAGGTGATATCGGAAACAATGATCAGCCTATTATCAAAGATCCTGCAACTACAGATAAAGCTGACTACGTGGTTATGGAATCAACCTATGGTGACAGATATCATGGGGAGGAGAGGCCTGATTATGTAAGAGAGCTTGCAGAGATTCTTAACCGAACCTTTGCAAGAGGCGGAAATGTTGTAATCCCTTCCTTTGCTGTAGGTAGAACGCAGGAGATGCTCTATTTCCTTAGAACAATTAAAAAGGAAAAGCTTGTGACTGCAGTTAGTGATTTCCCTGTGTATGTGGATTCACCTATGGCGGTTGAAGCAACGGAAGTATTCACTGACCATGCTCTTGAATGCTATGACGAAGAGGCAATGGAGCTTGTGAAAAAGCATATAAATCCCATTTCTTTCCCGGGATTAAACCTTGCAATTACAACAGAGGAATCAAGGGAAATAAATGAAGAGGAGACACCAAAGGTAATTATTTCTGCGTCTGGTATGTGCGAAGCTGGTAGAATCAGACATCACTTAAAGCACAACCTTTGGAGACCGGAATCTACTATTCTTTTTGTGGGATATCAGTCAGTTGGAACGACGGGTAGAGCAATCATAGATGGTGTGGATAAGGTAAAGCTCTTCGGTGAAGAAGTAGATATTCAGGCTGATATATGCAAGCTGACAGGACTTTCAGGACATGCGGATAAGGGTGGCCTTATTAAGTGGGTTCAGGGCTTTAAGGAAAAGCCTAAAAAGGTATTCCTTGTTCATGGTGAGGATGGAGTCTGCACAGAATTTGCAAAATGCCTTGCTGAGGAGTATGGATTTAATACCTATGCACCATATAGTGGAACGGAATTTGATCTGATTTCCGGTCAGATAATCAAGGAAGGCATACCTGTAGCAGCAATCAAGAAGCCTGCTAAGACAGTTAGTGATGTATTCGCACGTCTTAAGGCAGCAGGTGCCAGACTTACTGCAATCATTGCAAGAAGTGAGGGTATGACTAACAAAGATAAAGCGAAATTCGCAGATCAGATTTTGGCACTTTGCGATAAGTGGGATAACTGATAAGATGTTATAATGATGACCGGAGGATGAAAGTATGAGCAAAGCAGATGAGATTTTTATAAATATGTGCAAGGATATCCTTGAGAACGGCACAAGTACCGAAGGGGAAAAGGTACGTCCGCACTGGGAGGATGGAACACCTGCATATACAATTAAGAAGTTCGGAGTAGTAAACAGATACAATCTGGCTGAGGAATTCCCTATCATGACTCTCAGAAAGACAGCACTTAAGAGTGCCACAGATGAGATGCTCTGGATTTGGCAGCAGAAGTCTAATAATATCAACGATCTTCACAGCCATGTTTGGGATGAATGGGCTGACGAGACTGGTTCCATAGGAAAAGCTTATGGCTATCAGATGGGTATCAAGCATCAATATAAGGAAGGAATGTTTGATCAGGTTGATCGCGTTATCTACGACCTTAAGAACAACCCCTTCAGCAGACGTATCATGACTAATATGTATGTTCATCAGGATCTTCATGAGATGAACCTTTATCCTTGTGCATACAGCATGACCTTTAATGTTACTCAGAAAAAGGGAGAGGACAGACTTACTCTGAACGCAGTACTTAACCAGAGATCACAGGATGTTCTTGCAGCTAATAACTGGAATGTTGTTCAGTATTCTGTACTTGTACACATGCTTGCACAGGTGTGTGATATGAATGTCGGCGAGCTTGTGCACGTGATTGCAGATGCTCATATTTATGACAGACATGTGGACCTTATTAAGGAGCTTATTTCAAGAACTCCTAAGCCGGCACCTACATTCCACTTAAACCCTGATATACATGATTTTTATGAGTTCACAAGAAATGATGTATCTCTTGAAAACTATGAGGTTGCAGGAGAGCAGATAAAGGATATTCCGATTGCAGTCTGATCTTTGCATTTGGAAAAAGATTTAACAACTGACAGAAAGGCTATTACAAAATGAAAATGATTTTATCAGCTGATGAGAACTGGGCTATTGGCAATAAGGGCCAGCTCCTTATCAGAATTCCTAATGATATGAAGAATTTCAGAGCAGAAACAATGGGCAAGGTTCTGGTTTATGGCAGAAAGACGCTTGAAACCTTCCCTGGTGCACAGCCGCTTGAGGGCAGAAAGAACATTATCCTTTCTACTAACCCGGATTATGAAGTAAAAAATGCAACTGTTGTACACAGCATTGATGAGTTAAAAGAAGCTATCGCTGAATATGATACAGACATAGTGTATTGCATCGGTGGGGCAAAGGTTTATGAGGAACTTTTGCCAATGACAGATACATGTATCGTAACAAAGATCGACAGAGCTTTTGAGGCAGACAGACATTTCCCTGATCTTGATAAATCTGAGGAATGGGAGCTTTATGAAGAGAGCGATGAGCAGGCATATTTTGATACAACCTACACCTTCAGAACATATAAAAGGGTGAAGTAAAAATCGAAATAAAAAGAAACCTTAAGATAAGCTTAAGATGACCGCAACTATATGTTGCGGTCAATATTTTTGTGATACAATATTTATGTAATTTTGTGATTTCTTAATAAAGGGGATAAAAGTATGAAAAAAGTTATTCTTACACTATGTTCATGTTTCGTGCTGCTTCTCGCTATGCCGAAGAACGTATTAGCAGAAACATCATGGGGGCACAGAGCAAACGGTTCTGGTATTCAACAGGACGCATACGAACTTTCCATGGAAAAAACTTATTATGACTACTGTGCTGATAATACTGGTAAGTATTACAAGTTTAAGACTGGAGCTCAGGAGGGTAATTATGTTATAAGCCTTCTGACTATGGTTCAGGGAGCACAGAATAGTACAGACAGATGCACAGCTTACATCAAGGTTGTTGACAGATATGGTACAGTTTTAGCTGATGCTTCTGCTGGTAATAGCCCTGCTGATTATAGAACTGATGCAGTTGGAGGTGTACTTGCAAGAGCAATGGATATCGTTCTTCCAGTTGATGATCTTGCAACTAACACTTACTACTATGTATACATCACAGGTGATGACGGTAATGCAACAACTTCACTCAATGTGCTTAGCTACTTCAATGTTGAATTCGTTCCGTTTAGACCTGCGAATGACTTCATGATGACAACTGGTGAAAAGGGTGAGCTCAATTTCTCATGGAGTAATGATCAGCCTTCCAACACATATAATTCACTTACTCCTTACGATGGATTTACTATCGAGATGACACAGGGAGATAAAAAAGTTCAGAAGTATGTTGGAAACGGTGGCGTTACAAAGTTTACAGTTGCTGCAAATGATCCTGAGCTTGTAGCACTTGGATATCCTGCAAAGAGCATAGAGGTTAGACTTGGAAGCATACAGAATTATCGTTCCATGTTTAATGAGTCTAAGAGCTGCTCAAAAGTCATTTTCTCAGATGAAGTCTATACAACAATTGCTTATCCTAAGAAGACAGAATTAACTATTGATGGCATTAAGTATAAGATTACCAATGCCAAAAATGGTAAGGGCGAAGTTACAGTAACAGGCTTTGCTTCAGAGAAATCAAAAGTTCAGAAGCTTGTAATTGGCGACGCTATCAAGGTTGGTGGCTTTAACTACAACATTACTTCTATAGAAAAGAAGGCATTTACTGGAAACAAGAACCTCACTGAAGTTACAATTGGTAAGAATGTGAAGACTATTGGTGAGAAGGCATTTTATGACTGCAAAAAGCTTAAGAAGGTTGTCGTCAAATCAAAGTTTCTTAAGAAGGTAAATAAGAAGGCATTTGAGAATATTGATGAAAAGGCAGTCATTAAAGTACCAAAGGAAAAGGTTAAAAAATACAAGAAGCTTTTCAAGGGTAAGGTTAAGAATACAGTTACCATAAAGAAATAAGTAATGACTTTGAGACCGGTGCAGAAATGCGCCGGTCTTTTTGATGTTTTTTATGCAAAAGAGCAACCTTTTTATTGACCTATTTCGTTCTTTGCGCTATTATTATTTTTGTTATACTTTTACAGTTTAAAGCGTTGAAACACTAATGTAATACACAATGTGGTTAATGCTTAAAAATGCAGAAGAATATTACTATTAAAAAAAAGAGGAGGATTATTGTATGAAAAAGAAGATTCTTGCAGCTATACTCTCAGGAGCTATGGTACTTAGCCTTGCAGGCTGTGCACGTACAGCAGGTGGCAGCACAGCTACTAACGAAGCTTCATCAGAGACAGCTACAGAGGAAGAGGGCGCAGCTACAGAAGAGACATCAGAGGCTGCTGCAGAGGAGAGCACAGAGGAGGCTACAGAAGCTACAGCAGAGGCTGGCAAGACTTTCCATGTAGGTGTTATTCAGCTCGTTGAGCATCCCGCACTTGATGCTGCTACAAAGGGATTCGAAGAGGGCCTTGAGGCTGCTCTTGCTGCTGATGGATATGCAGTAGAGTTTGATTATCAGAACGCTCAGGGTGAGCAGGCTAACTGTGCAACAATCGCTACAAAGTTTGTAAATGGCAACGACGACCTCATCATGGCAAATGCTACTCCTGCACTTCAGGCTGTTGCAGCTGCTACAGGTGATATTCCGATAGTTGGTACTTCAATCACAGATTACAAGTCAGCAGGCGTTATCAAGGAGAATGATGCTCCTGGTACTAACGTAACTGGTGCTTCTGACCTTGCTCCTGTTGATGAGCAGATCAAGCTCCTTCAGAAGGTTGCTCCTGATACAAAGCAGGTTGCTATTCTTTACTGCTCTTCAGAAGCTAACTCTGCATTCCAGGTTGGTCTTGCTGAGGAAGCTCTTGATGCTGCAGGTATCGCATACAAGGAGTTCACAGTTGCAGATTCTAACGAGCTTCAGTCAGTTGTTTCTAATGCAATCACAAGCTGCGACTGCTTCTATATTCCTACAGATAATACAATCGCTGATAATATTTCTATAGTTAAGAACGCTACAGTACCTGAGAAGATTCCGGTAATCTGTGGTGAGGAGAATATGTGTAAGAATGGCGGACTTGCTACCCTTTCAATCAGCTACTATGACCTTGGTGTTGCTGCTGGTAAGCAGGCATACGATATCCTTGTAAACGGAAGTGATCCTGCTACAATGCCTATCACATTTGTTTCAGAGGGTATCACCTCCGAGTACAACCCTGAGGTTGCTGCAGCAATCGAATGGGATGAGAGCCTTCTTCAGGATCTCACAGCCATCGAGATGGACTAATTTTGATGGAAAGTATTAAATATTAAGGAGTGTTTTTTATGGTTTCGCTTTTACATGTATTGCCGGGGTCAATTGCTCAGGGACTCATTTGGGGAATTTTGGCAATAAGCGTATTTTTGACATTTAAGGTTCTTGATTATGCAGATATGACTGTTGATGGCTCTTTTTGTACAGGAGGAGCCACCACAGTTATGATGATGCTGGCAGGGCATAACGTATATGTTGCTCTTCTTTGCGGAACAATAGCCGGTATGTGTGCGGGTTATGTGACAGGACTTTTGCATACAATGCTTAAGATCCCGCCGATCCTTTCCGGTATTCTTACACAGCTTGGTTTGTATTCTGTAAATCTTGCAATCATGGGTAAATCAAATCAGGCTATCAGCGTTGATCAGTATGCACTTTTAGTAAGCCTTAGATTTATCAATTACTCAATTATTATGAGCGTGATAGTTGTAGTTGTTATCATTACTCTTTTGTATCTCTTCTTCGGAAGTGAAATCGGCTCAGCCATCAGAGCAACAGGTTGTAACCAGAACATGGCAAGAGCTCAGGGTATTAACACTGGAAGATGCATCAGAATCGGACTTGTAGTAAGTAACGGACTTACAGCCTTTGCAGGTGGAATGTATGCTCAGTATCAGGGAAATGCAGACGTAAACGCAGGACGTGGTGCTATCGTTATCGGACTTGCAGCAGTTATCATTGGTGAAGTAATCTTTGGAACCAGACATAACTTTGCTCTTCGTATGGCATTCTCAGTTTGTGGAGCAATTATTTACTACATTGTAATCGCAGTAGTATTGCAGCTTGGACTTCCTTCTACATATCTTAAGCTGCTCAGTGCTGTACTGGTTGCTATTTTCCTTGGAATTCCTGCTATTCAGGGATATCTTGGAATCAAGAGCAGACAGTCCTGAAATACCAGCAGACTACAATATGTGCATATAGAGGAAGAACAAAGGTATGTTAGAAATAAAAAAACTCGTAAAAATATTTAATAAAGGAACAATCAATGAGAGGGTTGCCCTTAATGGTGTTGACCTGACATTGAATGATGGTGATTTTGTTACTGTTATTGGTGGTAACGGAGCAGGAAAATCAACTATCCTGAATGCTGTTGCAGGTGTATGGCCTGTGGATGAAGGCAGCATTGTACTTAACGGCCATGACATAACAGGACTTCCAGAATACAAGAGAGCTCAGTATATCGGACGTGTTTTCCAGGATCCCATGATGGGAACTGCAGCTACTATGCAGATTGAGGAAAATCTTGCGCTGGCTAAAAGACGTGGACAGTCAAGAGGCCTTAGACCTGGAATTAACGCAGCAGAGAGAGCTGAGTACAAGGAATTATTAAAATCCCTTGATCTTGGTCTTGAAGACAGACTTACAAGTAAGGTGGGACTTTTGTCCGGTGGACAGAGACAGGCAGTTACACTGCTTATGGCATCCCTTAAAAAGCCTGACTTGCTGCTTCTTGATGAGCATACAGCTGCTCTTGATCCCAAGACCGCTAAGAAGGTTCTTGAGATTTCAGAGAATATCATAAGAGAGCATAACTTAACAGCTCTTATGGTTACTCATAATATGAAGGATGCTATCGCCCACGGAAATCGTCTCATAATGATGAGCGAAGGAAAGATCATCTATGATGTATCGGGCGAAGAAAAGAAAAACCTTCAGGTATCCGATCTTCTCCAGAAATTCGAAGAAGCCGGAAACGACGAAGTAAACGACGCCATGGTCCTTTCATAATAACCCGACTAGTTTTATCATGGACCGGCAAATTTAAAATGTCTCTCACCCATTCGGGCTGGCGCTTGCGCTCTGTTAAACGCGTAGCGGTACTAATGCACCAAAGGACGGTGCATAAGTACCGACGTGTTTAAAAGCAGCCGAATGGGGAGAGATATTTTTTTATGCCGGCCCATGGATAAAACTGTATAGAAATATAAGTAATTCAATAAGAGATTAACAAAGCAATAGTACCTAGCTTGTATTATTAGAGAGTAATAAAGAACAAAATCCTTAGTCTGTAGTAATACAGGGTAGGGATTTTCGTGTATAATGGGGAGAGTTTGAAAATAGTTTATATGCAGGAAAATGAACATGTCTGTATTAAAGTACGAAGTTAAAAATGATTATATAGAGATTAAGGGTGAAGTCTTAGAGGAGAATGAGGTTACAAGGTTTCTGGAGATTCAGGAGGAGATGGAGGCTGAGGTTGAAGGCGAAGTAAGAAAGCTTCCAGTGAAGGTTATCGGGAATCATGCATTTTCTTCGAGGAAGGATATCTATGAGATAAAGCTTCCAGACAGTATCAATACGATTTTGGGATTTGCTTTTCATAATTGTAGTAACCTTAAAAAGATATCATTGACTGACAGCGTACGCGAATTTTTGGATGGAAGTACGAGGCAGTGTGACAGCTTAGAGGCTGTGGATGTGACTTTTCACAGGGAGAATTATGAGATAGTGAGGAGTATCCTTGGAGATAATGACAGGAGGCTGACCTTTTATCTGCATCTAAAGGATGATCAGGAGGCTATCCTGGTGTTCCCTGGCTTTAATTATGACTTTGTGGAAAATACAATGGCGAGAACAATTCAGTTTGCTATTGAGGGAACTGGATACGCCTACAGAGAATGTGTAAAAAGTGCTAGCATAAATTTCAGGGAATACGACAATATGTTTTCAAAAGCTTCAGCTGACGATAGTGTCACCGCTGAAATGATAGCTATAGCAAGGCTTTCAGCGCCTTATGAATTATCAGAGGATGCAAAGTCAAATTATGAAGAATGGCTTAAAAAGAATTCTTTATCAAATTTGACCAGACTACTCAATGAAAAAAATGTGAGACTGTCATTTCTTGATGACATGGAAGCTGTATTTGACTTCTACATACAGAGAAAGCTGATAAATACTGAGGATGCGATGAAACTGACACATGTATCATCTGAAAAGGGGATGACTTCTATCGTAAGTATTTTGATGGATTATAGCAATGACAATACTGTCATAAATGCTGAAAGTGGCGAATTGGAGCTGGATTTCTAATAATGACAAACAGAGAGAAAAGAGAACGTCTTGGTAATCAAATATGGAATGCAGTAAAGACAGAGCTTTTACTTGCGATGCCTTTTTTAGCGCCTGCTTTATCGGAGCTTTCAGTAAGGCCTGAACTGTCTACTACAACTGTTGGAACTGATGCGAAGGATGTGCTTTATAACCCGGATTACATATTCAGGACTTATGTGGAGAATCCTTCAAGGGTGAACAGAACCTATCTTCATATGCTTTTGCACTGTCTTTTTGGCCACATGTATAGAGAACCAAAATATGAGGATATAGAGCTTTGGAATCTGTCCTGTGATATCGCAGTTGAGCATATCCTGGATTCTATGGATTATCAGTGCATTTACAGAGTATCCTCTGACCTTAGAGATAGATGGTACGCGGATTTAAAGGAAGAAATTAAGGTTTTTACAGCTGAAAAGCTATATAATTATTTCTCAGAGCATGAGATTGATGTTGATGATATGGACAGACTGATCAGAGAGTTTATCTATGATGATCATGGCTTTTGGGAGAGGCTTCAGGACGATCCGTCAAAAAATGATAAAAATCAGGAGAATATGCCAAAGAATCCTGATATTCAGATGCCTCTTCGTATGAGAAAGGCTAATAAGAAGGAACGTGAGGATTTTTGGAAGGATACAGCAAAGCGTATCAAATCTGATCTTGCAAGCATCGGAGATGAGAAAAGCACAGAATCTGGCAGCCTTAAGTTTTATCTTCAGGTATTTGCAGCGGATAAAACCTACTATACAGAATTTCTTGACCGCATAGCTGTTATCAGGGAGGAGCTTCGCGTGGACCCTGACAGCTTTGATTATGGAATGTACCAATATGGCATGGAGCTTTATGGGAATATGCCACTTATTGAGGAGAATGAATACTGTGAAAGCAACAAGATAGATGAACTTGTGATTGCCATAGACACGTCAGCATCCTGTTCGGATGAGCTGGTCCAGACCTTCCTTAATGAAACAGCAGGAATCCTTAGAAGAAGCGAGAACTTTTTCAGGCAGATACATGTTCATATAATTGAATGTGATAACCGGGTTCAAAAGGATATACTAATAAAGCATCCTGAAGAGATGGAGGAATATGCGAAAAACTTCGAGGTTTCAGGAGGCTATGGTACGGATTTCAGACCAGTGTTTGAATACGTGGACGAAGAAAGAAGGAAAGGTAAGCTTAAGAACCTGCGGGGGCTTATGTACTTTACGGATGGATTTGGAGATTATCCAGCAAAAGAAACTGACTATGATACAGCTTTTGTCTACCCATCCGATAGCGAAGCGGATACAGAGCACATGCCAGAATGGGCTATAAGTCTTTATATATAAAGGAAAACTAGAATGAATATCAAAAGAGCGAAACAGGAAATAATTAACACGATCAGGGCATACAGAGAAAAGGATGAAATGGGGAATTACCTGATCCCGATTCAGAAACAGCGTCCGATACTTCTTATTGGACCTCCGGGAATCGGTAAGACAGCCATTATGGAGCAGGTTGCAGAGGAGCTTTCTGTAAATCTTGTTTCATATACAATCACTCATCACACAAGACAGAGTGCCATAGGACTTCCTTTCATATCTAAAAAGGAATATGGAGAAAAAGAGTTTTCTGTAACGGAATATACAATGAGTGAGATCATTGCTTCTGTATATGACAAAATCAAGCAGACAGGAGTTAATGAAGGAATCCTTTTCCTTGATGAGATCAACTGCGTATCAGAGACACTTGTTCCTACAATGCTCCAGTTTTTACAGTACAAGACCTTTGGTACACACAAGGTTCCGGATGGCTTTATTATTGTAACTGCAGGTAATCCGCCAAAGTACAACAGAGCTGTAAGGGATTTTGATATCGTTACACTGGACAGAGTAAAGCGCATAGATATCGAGGAAGACCTTGAAGCATTCTTTGAATATGCTGACACAAACGGTATCCATGGCTCTATCAGGGCATATCTTGATATCCATAAGGATAATTTCTATAGCATAAAAAGTGATGTTGATGGCAAGCGTTTTGTTACTGCCAGAGGCTGGGAGGATTTGTCTCAGCTCATAAGAGCTTATGAGAAGCTTGGACTGGAAATAGATGAGAGTGTTGCATCCCAGTATCTTCAGGAAAAAGAGATTGCAAGAGACTTTGCAATGTACTACACCCTTTATAGGAAATATGAGGATGTTTATGATGCTTCTGCTATATTTGAGGGCAGAATTCCTGAGGATAAGAGTAAGCTGAAGAAAGCTTCCTTTGATGAAAAGCTCAGTATGATCAACCTTCTTATGGATAGCCTCAACCAGGAGTTTTATCTGTATGATAAAAACTTTAAGGTTCAAAAAAGACTACAGAGTGAGATTGTTTCAATAGTAAAGGGTGCTGACGACACAGCAGATCTGACCAAAGAAATCAGATTGAGAAAAGAAAGCCTTGAAAATGAATACAGTCAAAAGGCTGGTGAACACCTTATGGATAAGGAGTCAGAGCTTGTGCTAAGGCTAACAGCCAATGCGCTTTCTGACTTGGAAGAGTACCTTGTAAAAGATGGTGGTGAGGATAAAAAGAACCTCATCAAATCCTGGTATCAGGCAAGGGAGCAGGAGAGACGAGCTTATGCTGATAAGGTGTCGGATCACCTAAAGAACTGCTTCGGATTCCTCTCAGGTGTATATGGCGAGGAGCAGGAACTGGTCCTTTTCCTTACCAGACTTGATTCAGGTCATTACAGCCTGTCATTTATTCAGAAGGAAGGCTCAAAGGAGTACTATGAATATAATAAGATGCTCCTTTTAAGAGATGTAAGACAGGATATTACTGCAGAAATCTTAAGTCTTGAAAATTAATGGAAATTTTAGAAAAAACAGAAAAGAAATAAGCGAAAAATGCTTATACTTTTCTGTTTTTTTGTCGATATCCTGATTAGAGTATGTATGTGATTTTGACAGCTGGATTCAGGAGGTGGATATGGAACGAAAGCCTTTGAATAGAATATGGCAAATGATAGTTTCTTGTCTGCTGGTTATGACTATTTTGATATTGAACACTTTACCTGCTTGTGCAATAGATGCCAGAAACCCATATAATGCCATCCAGGTGCAGGTTAATGGGGCAAATGAAGAGGGAAGCATAAAGAGTGGGCAGGAATTGTGGTACAAATTCACAGTTCCTACAGGTAATTCATGGCTGATAGTCAGGGTGACGACTACTAATGAGTCAGGAGTTCTTAATTGTGAGGTTAAAGGCGTTCAGCAAAATACAATAAAAGGAGCATATTCTCTAGGGGGCAATCAAACCTGTGAGATGGTGTTCAGAATAGGGGCTATGAATAATGGCTCAACAGAGGAGTATATCCCAAGGCTCACTGAAGGGGCTACATATTATTTAAGGCTTTATGGTGAAGGCGATTTCATTTTTAATGTGGACAGCTATGTAGATGATTATGAGGGCGAATATGCCAATGCAACGGCACTAGCTGCTGGTGCGACCATATCAGGAACTTTGGAAAGAAATGATGACATTGATGCGTTCTGCTTTACAGTGCCGACTTCCAACAGCTATAAGGTTACAGTAACTGCATCAAGAAAAATGAATGTCAAAATAACCGACAAGGATAATTACACAATAGACAATAACAGTCTCAGAGTAATGAGGGACAGAGGAACTTCTGAATATACGATAAGTGGAAAAGGCGAAAAGAGATACTTTTTCCTATCTGGCCTTACGGGGACCAGCTATACAATCTCTGTGGCTATTAGTGCAGATGATTCCACACTGGGAAATTGGACCAAGGTTACAGCTACAAAAGGAAAGAGTTACATCCAGATAAAAACTAAGAAGGGTGCAAAGCTTGTAATAACAGTTAAAAATGCATCTGGAAAGTCCACTCTTAAGGTAAAGGGGAAAAAGATTTTAAAGACAACCCAGAAAAAGGGCACAGTAAAATATAGACTTAACAGGAAATTGAAAAAGGGCGATGTAATCAAGGTTACAGCAACAAAGGGCAGACAATTTAGTTTCAGCTATTATAAGAAGATCAAATAAGAAAAATGTTTTGCATGGGAAATGGAGGAAAGAGATGAGAAGAATATATAAAAAGGTAGTAGCCCTTATTTTGACAGCACTTATTATATTTAACTTATCATCTGTTCAGTCACAGGCAGTATTTAATGATCTTAGCAGACGAGGAGTGAGCTTCAATCTTTCAAAAGGAAACTGGACGGTCTTTTATACAAAGCTTCCGGGAAGCAATAAGCTGGTAAAGCTATATGCTAAGGTTACCAAGTTTAGAAGATCAGAATTTCCTGTAAGTACGGGAATGAGAAGTTCAACAACTCCAAGTACAGTAACGGTAGTACTTACGGTGCAGGTTCAGCTGCCAAAGCTTCTTTCTAAGACTACAGCGAAGAAGCTACTAAATGCAGGACATGATTATATTGATTATGTTGATCTTATTGTTGTGGACAAGAGATCCGGAGAGAATCTGAATACATCAGAAACCTCGGAAGAAGGAATGAATTACCATAATGTAAATGTCACTGAATCGGAGTGGAAGGGATTTAAGCCTCAGAAGCTTTCATGGTCAAACGGAGTCACATATCAGTATTATGTTTCCTATGCGAAGACTGTAATTATTAAATTCCCTTCGAATTATACAAAGACCTGCGTAGGTGTTTGTGGAACCCATATAAACAACTACGATAAGATGATCGACTGGAACGAGGGATTTACACAAGGATATACTGTTCTTTCTGATACAACTCATGTTAAGGCAAATGATAAGAAAATGACGAAAAAACTTTGCCATGTTATGAACATAAAATGATTTATGTAAACCATTTTTGAAAAGTTTCCACAAAATAATCAAAAAATGACCCTCTCAAAAGTCTAAAAAGTAAGAAAAAGGTGCTTTTGAGGGGGTATTTTTGTTTTAATATGCTGCTATAATAGTTTCTAGTGCAAAAAAGCACTGAGATGGTAAATGAATAGAAATTGGAAAAAGGAGTGTTATACATGGCAAAAATCTGGGACATTGAGAAATTTAAGAAAACTGCCAGAAAAGCTGCCGCAGAAGGAATTGTTCTTTTAAAGAATGATAAGGATACACTTCCACTTGCAAAAGGCGCAAAGCTTGCAGTATTTGGCAGAAGCCAGATGAATTATTACAAGAGCGGAACAGGATCAGGCGGCATGGTTAATGTTGACTATGTTGTTGGAATCTACGAGGCACTTGAGGCATCAAAGTCTATTAAGATCAATAAAGATGTCCGTGCTGCTTATGAGGAATTCGTAAAGAAGAATCCTTTCGACAATGGTGTAGGCTGGGCAGCAGAGCCCTGGTTCCAGAAGGAAATGCCTATCAGCGATGAGCTGGTTAAAAAGGCAGCTAAGGAATCTGATGCAGCAGTATTTATCATCGGAAGAACTGCCGGAGAGGACCAGGATAACAAAAATGAAAAGGGAAGCTACCTTCTTACAGATGAGGAGAAGGCTGCACTTTCTAAGGTGGTTAAGACATTTGAACATACTATTGTTCTTTTGAATGTCGGAAACGTCATAGACATGAAGTGGGTTAAGGAAATCGGACCTGAGGCTGTTTTATATGTATGGCAGGGCGGCCAGGAAGGCGGAAACGCTGTTCTTGATGTTCTTACAGGTGTTGTTAATCCTTCAGGTAAGCTCTCTGATACAATTGCCTACAATCTGGAAGATTATGCATCAATAGCTAACTTTGGTTCAGATAAGAGAAACTATCAGGCTGAGGATATCTACGTTGGATATCGCTATTTTGAGACCTTCAAAAAGGATGCTGTTCTTTATCCCTTCGGATTTGGAATGTCATATACAAGCTTTGATATAGCACTTGGAGAGCTTTCCTATGACGAGAAGGAAGGTGTATCCTTAGAGGTTCTTGTTACTAATACAGGTGACAGAGCAGGTAAAGAGGTTGTTCAGGTTTACATGGAAGCTCCTCAGGGAGTTCTTGGTAAGCCTAAGAGAACCCTTATTGGCTTTGCAAAGACAGACGACCTTGAGCCTGGCAAAATGCAGAGCATAGAATTCGACATTCCAAAGTACTGGATGTCTTCTTATGATGACTGCGGTGCTACAAAGCATAAGTCAGCTTATGTTATGGAGGCTGGTACTTACAAGATTTACGCAGGTAGCGATGTAAGAAGCGCTGAACTTGCTGGGGAGTTTAAGCTTAAAAAGCTTGATGTTGTAACTGAGTGTGAGGAAGCTTATGCACCTGTTAAGGAGTTTGAGCGTTTAAAGCCTGTTGCAGCAGGGGATACATTTAAAGAGGGTTCTGAAAAGGTTACTTTGAGAACTCTTGATCCTAACAAGAAGAGAAAAGACAGACTTCCTAAGGCGCTTCCTTATTCAGGAGATAAGGGCTTTAAGCTTAAGGATGTAGAAGATAAGAAGGTTTCAATGGAGGGCTTCATTGCTCAGCTTTCTGATGAGGATCTTATCACCATGATGCGCGGAGAAGGAATGTGTTCTCCTAAGGTAACTGCTGGAATAGCAGGCGCATACGGCGGATTATCTGAAAAGCTCAAGGCATTTGGAATTCCCGCTGGTGGATGCTCAGATGGACCATCTGGAATTCGTATGGACTGCGGTACACACGCATTCTCACTTCCTAATGGAACATGTCTTGCATGTACCTTCGATGAACAGATAAATGAAGAACTCTTTACCTGGGAAGCGCTTGATCTTAGAAGAAACAGAATTGATGCTCTTCTTGGACCTGGTATGAACATTCACAGAAGTCCTTTGAACGGAAGAAACTTTGAGTACTTCTCAGAGGATCCTATTCTTACAGGTAAGCTTGTATCAGCTCAGCTCCGTGGACTTCACAAGTATGATGTGACAGGTGTTATCAAGCACTTTGCTGGTAATACACAGGAGTTCAGAAGACATCACGTAGACAATGTTGTATCAGAGAGAGCACTTAGAGAGATTTACCTTAAGGGCTTTGAAATAGCAGTTCGTGAAGGAAATGCTCGTGCGCTCATGAGCACCTATGGACCTGTAAATGGAATCTGGACAGCCAGCAGTTACGACCTTCTTACTACAATTCTTCGTGGCGAGTGGGGCTTTGATGGTATCGTTATGACAGACTGGTGGGCAATGGGTAATGATGAAGCAGGTGCTCCCGGAAGCTATCAGAATGTATCAGCTCAGGTTCGTGCTCAGAATGACCTTAACATGGTTAATACCAGTGCTGAGGCTAACTCAGGCGGAGATGATCTTGCAGATGCACTTAAGGAAGGCAGATTGACAAGAGCAGAGCTAGCTAGAAGTGCTGCTAACATCTGCAGATTCCTTCTTAAAACACCTGCATTCAGACATTTGCTTGGTGAGGAATCAGCACTTGATAAGGAGCTCGCGAAGGCTATCTCAGATGAGGATGCAAGTCTTCAGGATATGATCGAGCTTAAGTTTAATGATGATGAGATGGATATTGATCCTAAGAGCATTACAGTTGCTAAGGGTGCTACTACTCAGTTTGTTATCACAACTCCCAGAAGATGTCTCATGGATCTTGAGCTTGTTATGAGAGCTGACAATCAGCCTGATGTTGCCCAGCTTCCTATGTCAGTATTCCAGGATAAGATGCTCGTTAAGTCAGTTACTCTTACCGGAATGGACAAGGAATGGCAGACCATAAAAATCAATCTTCATCCTGCTATGGTAGGAAATTCATATATGAAGATTTACTTTGCTCAGGGCGGACTTGAGATCAAGTCAGCAAAGCTCGTAAAGACTGAAGATCTTGAAGAAAAGTTCAAGAGAGGAATTTCAGAGCTTTAAAAAATAAATATAGTAATGATAATGGTGGTGCAATAAGTATGTTAGCTTATTGCATCACTTTTTTATAGGTTTTTGCAAAATAGGGGAGTATAATAGATATATATGTTTGCTTTCATTGAATGAGGTATCTTATGAAAAAGATTCTGATAGTAGATGACGAAAAGATTACTCTTAAGATGACACAACACATACTTGCCAGCAAGTATGAGACTATATGTGCAATTTCCGGTAAGGAAGCAGTAGAAGTCTATAAACACGAACGACCAGATATGATACTCACGGACCTTCATATGCCCGGAATGTCTGGTTTTGAACTTCAGAACACTCTGCAGGAGCAGTATGCAGAGCATATCCCAGTTATGTTTATGACAGCAGATGAGGACGAGGAAACCGAAGGAAAAGGTTTCGAGGCCGGAGCTGTTGATTTTATAAGGAAACCTTTCAGGGCGGATGTTCTACTTAAACGAATTGAGAACATCCTTAAGAACGTTGAAAAGATCCAGGGACTAAAGGCAGCAGCCGAGAATGATCCTATGACCGGTCTTTTGAACAAGGCGTCCTCGCAGGTGGAAATAGGAAATATGTGCCGCGAAAGTAGCGGCGTTCTTATGATGATCGATTTGGACAGCTTTAAGCTGGTAAATGATATTTATGGCCATAGCATGGGCGATAAGATCCTCATAAGATTTGCAGAGATTATCAGAAGCGCTATAAGGACAAATGATATCGCAGGCAGAATGGGCGGAGATGAATTTATCGCATTTTGCCAGAATGTTTTAAGTGAAGAGATCATTGCAGAAAAAACCAGATATATAAATGAGGAACTATTAAAATCAGCAAAGGAATTCATGGGTGATGATATGAATATTCCTCTTGGGGCATCGATTGGAGCTGTTTTGGCACCAGAGGAAGGAACGGATTTCCTTACTTTATATAAGAAGGCAGATAAGGCTTTATATACAGTTAAGCAAAATGGTAAGCATGGCTATTGCATGTTTGTTCCAGAAGAAAAAGAGGAAAATGATAAGGGCAGTGTTGCAACCAATATCGGTCAGGAAATGATGATACTTGGCGAACGCAACAAAGGTAGAGGGGCATACGCCCTACCTATGGAGCAGTTCAAAATCATCTACAGATTCCTTGCAAGAATGGAGGACAATTATCAGCAGGATAACAGATTTGTTATTTTTACTGTAGAAACAGAGGATGAAAATGCATCTGTCAGTAAGCTTACAGAAAAGTTTTATGAGACAGTCTGTAGTTCCCTTCGAGGAAGCGATGTTGTTTCATTAAATGGCAAGAACAGAGTTGAAGCATTGCTCCTTGAATCAGAACAGATAAATTGCGACATGGTTATAGAGAGAATCCTTTCAAACTGGAAAAACAATTCCGAAAGTCAGAATTGTAAAATTACTTATGAAATGGAAATTGTTAAATAAGGCAAAATAAGATTACGAGGATAAAGCTATGAATGATATGACTGGAAAAAGAATGGACATCGAAGACAAGGGAATGATGAAGCATTATCTCACTGGTCTTCCCAACTCTGGTGGATACTTAATGGCTGTAAGAGAACTTGAAAAAATAACAGATCTCGTAAACTATACAGCATTTCAGTTTAACTTAAAAGGCTTTGGAAATATCAATCAACGCTATGGAATGGACATCGGCAGCAAAATAATCAAACTGGTTGCAGAAAAGCTTGAAGATTTTCTGGAAAATGATGAAATTCTGGGACACCTTGGTGGAGATAACTTTGTTGCGCTTATAAAAAAAGAGAGGAAGGCTCTTTTCTGCCGATTCCTTAATGGGATTGAGGTTGAAATCCCTTTAGCTCATAAGCATGAAACAATTAAAATCGCATCTACCATAGGAATGTGGGATATAGATGAGCCTTTAGTTGACTATGGTGATGTTATTTCAAACCCTGCCATTGCACTTCAGCATGCAAAGCATATCGTGCATCAGCCGGTAGTAAGTGTTACCAAGGAAATGCTAAAGAGGGTTTCTATGCAGAAAACAGTGCTTGAAAGATACCAGAGAGCACTGGAAGAAAGAGAATTTCTCGTATTCTATCAGCCAAAGGTTGATTCAAGAACAAATACCCTGGTTGGTGCTGAAGGATTAGTAAGATGGAAGCATGAAGGAGAAATGATATCTCCCGGAGTATTCATTCCGCCACTTGAACAGAATGGTGAGATAGTACTCCTTGATTACTATGTTTTAAAAAGAGCATGTGAGGACATAAAGGGTTGGCTTGACAAGGGCATTATGCCTGTACCTATTTCCGTAAACTTCTCAAGAAAAGACCTTATGGATCCAGACCTTGCAGAAAATATCGACAAGATAATCGCAAGCTACGGAATAGACAAGAAATTCATAGAGGTTGAAGTAACTGAAACAGTTGATGAACAGGAGCATGGCGAACTGGCAACCTTCATATCAGACCTCTTTATGCGTGGAATAAAGACAGCTATAGATGATTTTGGTGCTGGCTATTCCTCACTTGCAACCCTTCGAGAATTCCAGGTACACACTCTCAAAATCGACAGATCCTTCATCAATACAGAGGACTTCTCCTGGAAGGATGAAATAATCCTCACCGATATCATCCACATGGCCAAAGCCCTTGGAATGGATGTCATCACCGAAGGCGTCGAACGCCAGGATCAGGTCGAATTCATCAATAAAGTGGGCTGCTACGTAATCCAGGGCTTCTTCTACGACCGTCCCCTACCTTACGATGACTTTGTTAAGCGCCTGAAGAATAAGCAGTATGATTAAAGCCGCCAAAATCCGCGCATCGGGAGAATGCTTGTCTACGGCTTTTCTGCTGCTTGCGACGTTATGAAGTGTATTGAAGGGCTTTATGTATGCTGCGAGCATCATGCCTGAGCCTCTGCGCCTTTATAATTATCCACTGCTTCTTTGCCGCTTCGATATGCTTGCTTGTTTTTCTAAATGCCAGGTCACTTTCCCATATTGCATGCTCCGAACAAAACTTGCAGGACGCCTGGATACATTTAATGTCATGGTCATTATGGTGCGAACGCACCTACAACAATAAAATCAGAAACTCCCGAACTCAAAGAGCTCGAGGATTTCTGATTTTTTGTTGTAGAAGCTCGCTTTGCGAGCAATGACCATGACTATATAAAATTATATTTGCGTCCTGCTTCAAACATTATTCTCCGCATGCGGGAAAGTGACATTCTGGCATAAGAAAAACAGACGCTCGCATAAAAAGAATCTGCAAAGAAGCAGTGCCCTAATTATTGGCGCAGAGGCGAGTTTATGCGATAGCAGCATACGCTTATAAAGCTCTTCAATACACTTCATGCATTTAGGAGCGCAGCAGAAAAGCCGTAGACAAGCATGATAAGATGTGCGGATTTTGGTAGATTTTTTCAGTATTTCACCCGGAAAATGAAAGTTAAAAACATTTGATTTTGCTATAAAGTATTGGGGGATTAGAATCGATAACTATAGTGAACAGAGAAAAACATGCAGAAACGGCCGAACGCATGAAACAAATATTAGGACAACGGAGGAAAAACTTATGTATATGTATGAATTGTTTCTTGCAAAAGATGTAAATGGTAAGAGCGTACACTTTATCGAGACAGATCATAAGGCAGACGACCTTGAGAAGTGGCTCAAGAAGCTGGTAAAGGACAACACAATTTCCGAAGACGTTGCAAAGGCAGTAACCTTCGTATGGTAAATAAGTAAAGAACCTTCGCTTAGTAAATCAATAGGATCAGACGAAATAAGCGAAGATACAGATATAGAACGTGACAAAGAGACTACTACAAGGTGGTCTCTTTTTTATGCCATAAGTAATGCCTATTATAGCTATAGGAAAATCCTTTTTGTTTGCTCAAACTAACTGCTTGTCAAAAGTATCAATTAGGGTTACAATGCAATCACACTTTTCTTTACAAGTGTCAAAGTTTTGGATGATATTTTTTACATATAGGAGGAAAATATGAGCGAAGCATTAATAGATTCAAGCATGCTTGTTGGCGAGATAATCACAAAGCATCCTCTTGCAGCACAGTTCCTTATGGAGTGTGGAATGGGATGTATCCATTGCCCTGCTTCTCAGATGGAGTCACTTGCAGAGGCATGTGCAGTTCATGGAATTGATGGAGATGAGATTACAGACGCTCTTAACGAGTATCTCGAGCAGCACAATTCATAATTGAATAAGAGCAGAAAATAAGTCTTCGCATGGTATGTGCGGAGGCTTTTTCTATGATAGAATAAATCCCATGGATAACACGAATAATAAGAAAAAACATTTAAATATAGGAATTTATGCCCACGTTGATGCAGGTAAGACAACATTGTCTGAGGCACTTTTGTATCTGACTGGAGCGATTAGGAAATCAGGCAGAGTTGATCATGGAGATACCTTCCTTGATACGTACTCCCTTGAGAGAGACCGTGGAATTACAATCTTTTCCAAGCAGGCTGAGCTTGATTTTTCAAAGGATACTCACGTGACACTTCTTGATACGCCCGGGCATGCTGACTTTGCGCCTGAGGCTGAAAGGACAATGAAGGTCCTTGATATAGCTGTGCTTATAATAAGCGCGGCTGATGGTGTGACCTCCCAGGTTCGCGTTCTTTGGAAGCTCTTAGATCATTACAAGGTTCCCACATATATTTTTGTAAATAAAATGGACCAGCCTGGAACGGAGAAGGATACTATCCTTTCAGACATTCAGGGGCATCTTAACAGTCACATAATCGACTTTACAGATATAGTGTCAGAAGAAACTGCGGCAGATGCGTCTGCATCAGAGCTTATTGATAAAGTACTTTTTGAGGATGATGCTATCCAAGAAGAGATGGCTGTCTGCAATGACAGGCTCCTTTCAGATTACCTTGAAAAAGACAGAAAAGTAACAATAGAGGATGCCGGAAAACTCATATCAGACAGGGCTTTATTTGCATGTATTTTTGGCTCTGCTCTGAAAATGGACGGTGTTCAGAAGCTTATAAATCTGATAGATGTTTTTGCAGCAAAAAGGAGCTATCCTGAGGAATTTGGCGGCCTTATATATAAGATTTCAAGAGATCAGCAGGGCAGCAGGCTTACATGGATAAAGCTGACAGGTGGAAAGCTCCATCCCAGAGAAAACCTTGTTTTTGCAGGCGATGACAAGGGCGAGGAAAAGGCTGAGAAGGTTGACCAGATAAGGCTTTATTCAGGAGATAAATATGAGCTTTTACAGGAGGCAGTGGCAGGACAGATAGTTGCTCTGACAGGGCTTTCTTTGTCGCAGGCTGGTCATGGGCTTGGGATAAGTAGTGGCAGCGTATCTGACCTTTTACAGCCTATTATTTCATCGAGATTGATTTTGCCTGAAGGTACAGATCCCTTCAAGGTATATCAGGCGCTTTCTACAATTTCTGAGGAGGAACCCCTTCTTTCAGTAGAGAAGTCCGCTGAGACAGGGGATATTTCTGTTCAGGTTATGGGCCAGGTGCAGATGGAGGTACTAAAGCATATATGCATGGAGCGCTTTGGCTTTGATATAGACTTTGGACCTGGCACTATAGTTTATAAGGAAACTATCTGCGACACTGTTGAGGGTGTTGGACATTTCGAACCCTTAAGGCATTATGCTGAGGTGCATCTTTTACTTTCACCTGGCGAGCCAGGAAGCGGTCTGGTGTTTGATTGCGACTGCCCTGTGGATTTACTCGCAAGGAACTGGCAGAACCTTATTTTGACACATTTAAATGAATTTAAAATAAGGGGAGTGCTTACTGGCTCTGAGATTACAGATATGAAAATCACTGTAATAGGAGGAAGGGCGCATGATAAGCATACTGAAGGCGGTGACTTCAGGGAAGCAACCATGCGTGCAGTCAGACAGGGCCTTATGATGGCGAAAAGTGTCATTCTTGAGCCTGTGTATGACTATGAAATAACTCTTCCGCAGG
Source organism: Butyrivibrio sp. (assembly GCA_015056655.1). Lineage (GTDB taxonomy): Bacteria > Bacillota > Clostridia > Lachnospirales > Lachnospiraceae > Butyrivibrio. The sequence goes on along the minus strand of SVFV01000014.1, from coordinate 54,494 downwards.
AATATGCTGGAAGAGCTCTTAGCGATATACAGAGGATGAATGGAACTAATAATCCGCCCGATATGAATGCCCAGGGTGAGATGGTTATTACAGGAAAGGTTCCTGCATCTACACTTTTGGACTATGCAAGTGAGCTTACTTCCTACACTCATGGACATGGGCAGATTGTGCTTAGCCTATCTGGTTATGAGCCTTGTCACAATGCAGAGGAAGTTATTGCTGCTATGAATTATGAACCGGAAAGAGATTTAGAGCAGCCCACAGGAAGCGTATTCTGTTCCCATGGCGTAGGAACTATTATCCCCTGGGATGAAGTCAGAAACTACATGCATGTGGATACAGGCTTTGAATTTGAGGAGGAAGAGCCTGAAGGAGAAAATCTTAATCTGGCAAGAGATGAGTTTGGAGCGGAGAGAGCTTTGAAACACCATGAGGCTACACTTCAGGAGTTGGATGCAATATTTGAGAAAACTTATGGGCCAATAAAGCCTCGCTATGATGCAAGGGCTGAGGAGGAGCGAAAGAGGAAGGCTGCAAGTAAGCCTGCTCCAAAGAAATATCGTGCTCCAAGGGAATATACTCCTGAGAATTCTTACCTTTTGGTGGATGGCTACAATATTATTTATTCAAATGCTGAGCTTAAGGCTCTTGCCAATCAGGATATGAAATCAGCAAGAGATAAGCTTATGGATATCCTATCTAATTTGCAAGGCTATAGGAGAGATACTATTATTCTTGTCTTTGATGCCTATAAGGTTCCGGGAGGTACGGAGAGAATCTATCGCTATAATAATCTGGATGTAGTCTTTACTAAAGAGGCAGAGACTGCAGATCAGTATATTGAGAGGACGGCACACCAATATAGCAAGACCAGCAGAGTTACAGTAGCAACCTCTGATGCAATTGAGCAGGTAATCATATATGGCGCCGGTGCCATCAGGATGAGCGCGAATGATTTCTGGCTTGAGGTCAAGAGAACTGAGGACGAAATAAGAGACAAATTATGAGCACAAATCTCTGATTTTTTGTGGAAAATACCATGTTTGAAAAAAATATAAAAAAAAGCAAAAAAATGTGTTGATTTTATTTTGGCAGCATGGTATTATACCACTTGTCGCCGGGGTGTAGCGCAGTAGGTTAGCGCGCTATCTTAGGGAGGTAGAGGCCGCGAGTTCGAGTCCCGCCACTCCGACTATATTAAAACCTTGAATCCATTGTTTGGGTTCAAGGTTTTTTGTATAATTACTTCAAATAATTCTTTAGATTATTACCATGTGTCTTTTCATGGATCAGGGGGATCATTATGAAAAAGGTTTGGGGAAGTAAAACATTTTTATCTGCAATTCTACTAACGGCTGTCCTTGGGACATCTGTTATTTCTGAGTCCAATCTCATTTTTCCAGCACAGACTGTGCACGCTGCTACCGAAAGTACAAAAAAAGAAAAGGATAAAGATAAGCTCGATAAGCCAGTAATCTCAAATCTTGATAATGCTTATAACGGCGTTGTTGTTACCTGGAATGAGGTAAAGGATGCTGAAGGATATCTGATTTACAGACGTCGCAAATCCACTGAGGGCTGGACTTTAATGAAAAAGGTTCTGGCTGGCAAAAAGAGAAAATTCGTGGATAAGGATGCCATGAAGGAGATGGGGCTTTACACTTATATGATTAAAGCATATAAGGGCGATATCGCTTCCGAGGACTCTGAGACCAAAACCATAACGAGAATTACAATTACAAGGGCTACAGTCAACATCGAATATAGACAGAAGACTGCAAGGGAAATGCTCAAATATATAAATGACCTTCGAACTGGCTCTGAGAACTGGGCATGGAACTCTGCGAATAATACGAAGGTTTATGTTCCAGATCTTAGCCGCTTTGCTTACGATTATGCGCTTGAGAAATGTGCGATGATCAGAGCTGCAGAGATAGCTGTCAACTTTACTCATGAGAGACCAAATGGTAAGAGTTGTTTTACAGTGCTTAATGAAAAGAACTATATTTTTAGTTCCGCTGGAGAAAATATTGCAAGAGGTTATAAGACTGCTAAAGAGGCATTTACTGCTTTTGCAGAAGCTAACAGACAATACGAGGGCCAGGAACAGAGACGTGTAATGCTGAGCGCTGATTACAATGTCTGTGCTATAGGCCATGTGGTCTTTAATGATGTGGATTACTGGGTTCAGCTTTTTGCAAAGACTACAGATGACTCTGATTACACCATGTCAAACAATAGGAAGACAAAGGTGACTTTGGAGATAGCTTCAGAGGATATCCCAAATTATGACAAGACCCTAAAGAAGATGGACGTTAAGTATAAGGACTATTCTCCGGGAAAAGGGAAGATATTGTCCATAGAGCGTGCTAGAAGCAAGGTTACTCTTAATCTTCAAAGCGCGACTGGAGCACAGGGGTATGAGATTTACAGGTCCACTAAAAAGAAATCCGGCTATAAGCGAATCAAAAGACTCACCGGAAAGCTTTCATATAATGACAAGAAGGTTTTGAAAAACAAGAAGTACTACTACTATGTAGTGCCTTTCAGAATCGCTCATGATACATATATTTATGGAAAAAAATCAGCTGTAGTTATGGTCAAAACCCGTAAATGATGTACAATAAGATAACTGTATTACAAAATGAAAAAGTTAGGGATGGAGAAACCAATGGATATAGGAGAGCGCCAGAATCTTAAAAATGAGATTGAAGGAATAGTAGATCTTATTTTGGATGACTATACAAAGGGAAGAGATGTAGATCAGCTGGATGTTTTTAGCCAGCCTGACAGAGATGCTGTAATAGACATTGTAAAGAAGCTTTTGAGAATACTTTACCCTGGCTATTACAGAGACAAAATATATAGAAGCTACAATGATAACAACAGGATAGCTATCATTATTGAAGACGTAATTTATAATCTTCAGAAGCAGATGGCGATAGCATTTAAGCATTGCGATGAGTATGCTAATGCATCGGATGAGACTTTGACTTGTGGCGCCAGATGCATAACACTGGAGTTTTTCAAAAAGATACCTCAGATTAGGGCCCTTGTTGACACTGATCTTCAGGCAACCTATGAAGGAGATCCGGCAGCTTTTTCCAAGGAGGAGATAATCCTTTCTTATCCCGGACTCCTTGCCAGCACTATAAACAGAATGGCGCACGAGCTGTACCTTCTCAAGGTGCCGCTTATTCCAAGAATCATGACGGAGTATGCTCATTCAGTTACAGGAATTGATATTCACCCAGGTGCTACTATTGGAAGATATTTCATGATCGATCATGGAACTGGCATAGTTGTGGGTGAAACATCAATTATTGGCGAGCATGTAAAGATATACCAGGGAGTTACAATAGGTGCGCTTTCAACAAGGGGCGGACAGGCCCTTAAGGGAGCAAAGAGACACCCTACTATTGAGGACAATGTAACTATCTATGCAGGAGCATCTATTCTTGGTGGAGAGACAGTTATCGGCCATGACAGCGTTGTAGGATCAAATGCATTCCTTACAACCTCAATTGAGCCCGGTACACGTGTCAGCATTAAGAACCAGGAGCTCCAAATGAGCAACGGAAATTTTTAAAATTTCCTGATAGGTCTAAAGAATATAAACTGCGATACCGATATAGAAGATGTAGGTAATACTATACCTATGCGTAAATGGCAGCACAGGAGGTGTCTGTTTTCTGTATCAGGGATGATGATTTAAGAGCTTTTAAGCAGAAAGCGTGTTTATATGATTAGATCATTATGGTCAGGTGTTGCAGGACTCAAGACACACCAGTTAAAAATGGATGTCATTGGTAACAATGTAGCCAATGTAAATACGACTTCATATAAAAATCAGCAGACAACCTTTGGAGATCTGCTTTATCAGACTTCAAGAAGAGCAAATGGAGCGTCTGAGGTGAGAGGTGGTACAAACGCTAGACAGATAGGTCTTGGCGCTAAGACCTCAGCAATCATGACAAATGTTGGAAAGCAGGGTTCAATCCAGCAGACTGACAATGCTCTTGATGTAAGTATAAGCGGCGATTCCTTCTTTGTTGTGAGGAATGAGCAAAACCAGTTAAACTATACCAGAGATGGTTCATTTTCTATAGATGCAAACGGATATCTGGTAACAAGATCAGATGGTTATTACATCCAGGGTACACAGGCAGAAGGTGATGCAGCAGGAACAATGGGTAGGATTCAGGTGCTTCCTCTTGATGAAGAAGGAAACCTTATAAATCTTCCGGGTGAAGCAACTACCTATGCAAGAATTGAAGGTAATATCAGCAGAACTGATAAGATGCTTTCAAGTGAAGGTGGAAGAACTGTAGAAATAGAATTCTACGGTACAGATGGAAATACCTATTCCGTAAAGTTCCGCTTTACTGATGCAGGAGATGATAACGATACTACTTATCAGGCAACAGTTGCTGGAGTTTATGACAACAATCACAATCTGATTGATAATGCTGTTGATGAAAATACAAACATAGCACTTAACTATGATCCTACAACAGGTAAATTTGTTTCCGCCAATGGAGCTGAGAACGGGCAGGTTCAGATAGCATTCCAGGGCGATGCAGCAGCGGCTGGGGCTTTGACATTTGATTTTTCAGGTACCACCAATTATGCACCACTTAATGGACAGACAAGCTCAAAGCTTGAAGCCCACAGAGGAGATGCAGAGGGTAACTTCGAAGGATATCCTGAAGGTAAAATGAATGGCTTTGCAATCAGCAGAGATGGTACCATCACAAGGTTTTACAACAATGGACAGGATAGATTTGCTGGAAGAATTGTTGTAGCTGAGTTTGCAAATGTCACTGGCTTATCCAAGGAGGGTGAAAACCTCTATGCTGCAACAGGAAACTCTGGTGCTGCTCAGATGATGTTTGTAACTGATGACGGAGGATACATGACCTCCGGTACATTGGAAATGAGTAACGTGGATCTGTCCACAGAGTTTACTGATATGATCACAACACAGCGTGGTTTCCAGGCGAACAGTAGAGTAATTACAGTCTCAGACACGCTTTTGGATGAGCTCAGAAGACTCAAACAGTAAACTTAAACCATGAACATTGAAAAAATGCCCGAAATAAAGGCTTTTCCGGAAGGAAGAGCACCTTATTTCGGGCTCTTTATTTACAAATATTCGTTTATAAAATGTATAATAAAATTAGTGATATAGACCGAAATATATAGTACAATAAGAGTAGAAAGGGGAGAATATTGCGACAATTAGCACTCGGTACTAGACAGTGCTAATAATATAGTATATAATCATCATCAAGTTATTTTAAAATGGAAGGAGATGAGGCTATATGGTAATCGTTAAAATGAACAATACTACCGTTGAATGCAGTATTGCTGCATCGGAACTACGCGAAATAGGCCTCACCCCTGAAGCAATCATGAATGGTGAAAAGAAGTCCGTTCCATTCATGGCGCAGCTAAACAGGGAAGTTGGCGAGCAGCTGGGATATGATCCTGAAACAGAAGTGCTCATGATGAGCAAGAACATGATGGTTGATGGCAGTGTGCGCATATTCGCTATAAAGATGTCTAATGAGGATATTCAGAAATCTGCTGACAGAATCAGAGGATCCGCTGAGGCTATCCTTAAAGAGATGACTCAGGAGAGAGTCGATGCTATAAAGCGTAAGACAGGATCAGAAAAGGGGCAGGCCTTAAACGAAATGATCGGACAGGTTTCTGAGCTTATAGAGAGAATCTATGATCAGGATGAGATCGAAGAGCCTCAGATTGAGGCCATGGCAAAGCCTATAATCAATACAGAGAGATATATGGCCAGATTTGAGAGCATCAATTCGGCAGCCAGATTTGCAAAGATTGCTTTCAGTCTTCCAATTACAGAGTCCAAGCTCTATAAGGAGGACGACAGCTATTATCTGACACTGGTTCTTGAGCCAGACGGAGAGAACGCTGTATATGACCTTAGAAGGAGCGGACTTGAGTATGCAGAGGACCTTGTTATGAACTCTGCTGAGCAGACACACATTGAGGAGACAGCAAAGCCCATCATTAAAGAGGATGCGCTGTTACATCTAAAGGATATGATATGCTGACATTAGATTTTACAGGAATATACGAGAACGAGGAATTTGATTTCTACAAAGAGACGACTCCTCGTTCTCTTTTTGTGTCAAAGTACATTAGTCTGAAGGATATTTCGGGAACTAACTGTATATGTGATGATTTCGCCATTGAGGAGATAAAAAAGAGAATAAGAAAAGGGCTTATGAATACGCCAGGGGCTGGCTCTGATGAAGAGGAAAAAGGCGCTTATTCTGAGAACCCAAGAATTTCCGTTTTTGATAATGGAAATTACCACTATATGTCCAGAATCCTGATGGAAATACTTGTGGAAGATATGAAGGAGGAGAGCTCCTTTGATCTTATAGTATTTGACCATCACCCGGATATGAAATGGACCTCCTATGGTGATGTTTTATCCTGCGGATGCTGGGTTTTGAGTGCCTTAAAGGATATACGGGGGCTGAAGTATGTTTACATAATTGGCGCCGACAAAAAGCTTATGAAGGAGGCCTATGCAGATACCCCGGAAACTATTGACAGGGTGCATTACTTTGAGGACTTTTCTCTTTTTAAGAAAAGCATAGACAGTGGTGAGACTAATATTGCTGAGAAAATTTATATCTCTGTTGATAAGGATGTGGTTTCTAAGGATGAGCTTTTGACCAACTGGGACCAGGGAGATATGAGCATCGATGAGCTTATAAATGCACTTGATTATTTTGAAGAAAAATATCATGACAAAATCCTTGCTGTGGATGTCTGCGGGGAGTGTGCGCCTGATTCTGAGGATGGTTATTTGCCAAATGGATTTAGCAAAAGCAATCGGTTAAATGATAATATTATTTCTATTTTTCTGAAAACTTTATAATTATTTCACCCTTTGTAAATAGGAATAAGAAGCATAACGGCTTAAAATAATATAAGTAGCGTTGTGTTTCTTTTTTTGTAGGAGAGGGGTTATGAGTAAAGAAAACGAGCAGGTTCAAAAAACAGCAGGAAAGGGACTCAAAAGCGTTAAGACCAAGCTTATTCTGACTATGGTTCTTTTGGTAACCATTCCACTTCTTGTGGCTATTATCGTAAGCTATAACAGTTCCATAAATAAGGGGCTTGAGGATGCTCAGACCATCAATGCCAAGCAGTGCGTCCTGGTTCAGGAGCAGTTTATGACGTCTATAGACCAGCAGCTAAAAACCTTGCAGGCTGTTGCAGAAAGTCCGGCTACCATAAAGTATGTGAAGGATAAGGCTGCAGGTGCCGGAACTGAGGCGGAAGAAGCTACAGATGAGGCTGCAACGGAAGAAGTAGCTGATGTTTCAGAAGAAGAAACTGCTATGAAGGCTTATCTTAAGCAGGTAAGTGATGCGTATGGTGATGGCAACGCAATCGTTGTTTCCGGCGCAGATGGTCAGCAGCTGGTAAGATCTGATGACGGAAAGCTTTCAGATGTTCATGAGAGAGATTATTTCCAGGGTGCAATGAATGGCGGTTTATATCTGTCTGAAGTAATGGTTTCAAAGGCTACCGGTTCACGTATCATAGTTCCTGCAGTTCCTGTTTTTGATTCTGATTATAAGACGGTAATCGGCGTTGCTCAGAGAAGTTATGATGTTGGTGTATTGCATCAGCTTCTTACTAACAATGTTCACAACAGCCAGAAGGCTTATGTTACAGATAAAAAAGGAACTCTTATAGCTACATCTGAGCGTGAGATATCCGCAGATGATGAAGACGAGGATATGAGTTCCAAACAGTTTTTCCAGATGGCACAGAGTGCTGATAATGGAACATATATAACAGGCAGTGGCAGCTCAAAGCGCGTTGTATCATTTGACGTAGAGCCTAATACAGGTTGGATTGTTATTTACTCTGTTGACTACGATGAGACCATGTCATCGGCTAAAAACAGTGCATTGTTTGTAATTATCCTTGGCGTAATTATGATCATTATTGCTGTAATTGTTTCCTTCAAGATGGCTTATTCCTTTACAGGACCTATGACCGAAGTAAATGCAGCACTTGGACATCTTGCAAATGGTGAGTTTGTTACTATCGAGAAGTTTACAAACAGACAGGATGAGTTTGGCGACATGATTACCAATACAAATACTGTGCTGGATATACTGTCTGACATTGTTAAAAATATTAAGAGTTCTGCAGTATCGGTTAACGCTTCGTCTGAAGAACTCGCGGATGCTGCGAGTCAGATTTCACAGACAGCTGATGATGTATCTAATGCTGTACAGGAAATTGCATCAGGTGCTACTCAGCAGGCTGATGAGATTCAGAGCGTTACTGAGAATGTTGGAAATATCGATACAGCTACAGGTAATGTACAGACAAGTACAGATGATCTCTCCGGTATTGCAGGCAGAATGCAGGAGGTTAGTACAGAGTCAGCTCAGAGCCTTGCAGATCTTCAGCAGAGTAGTCAGAATATGAGCGAGAGAATCATGCAGATAACTGAGAAGATCGGTGCTACAAGTAAGGCTGTTGAAAATATCAATGAGAAGGTTGAAGGAATTGCTTCAATCGCAACTCAGACAAACCTGCTTTCACTTAATGCTTCTATCGAGGCAGCGAGAGCTGGTGATGCTGGTAAGGGCTTCGCAGTTGTTGCTGAAGAAATCGGCAAGCTTGCTGAGGATTCAAGAAATATGGCTGATGATATCAGACGTGAGATGGATATCCTCCTTGCTGAATCACAGTCAGCAGTTGAAATGGCAGCCGAGGTTCAAAGAGGAAATGACGAGCAGCAGGAAGTTCTGGGCTCAACAGTTCAGAGTGTAAATGCTATGATCGAAGATATTTCTTCAACAGTAGTAAGTGTTAAGAGTATCGAGACAGATGCAAATACTTGTGTAGATGCAAAGAATGTTGTGGCAGATGCCATGGCATCACTTTCCGCAATATCACAGGAGAATGCAGCGTCTTCAGAAGAGACAGGTGCTTCAATGCAGGAGCTTTCCGCTACAGTAACAACCCTCTCTGGCTCCGCAGATTCACTGAAGAATATTGCTGAGAAGCTTAGTGAAGACATGAAGTTCTTTAAATAAATGAAAAGCTTGCTATAATAGTAAGTGGCAGTCAGTATCTTCGGCTGGCTGCCACTTTTTTCAGTCAATAGGGAGGCTTGTATGGATAAGAGAATCAGAGACAGAATTAAAAGAATTGAAAAGCTTGAGGTTGAACTTTTATCAGACGAGGCGATTATCGCTGAGAAAAAGGAAGTTATGATCCTTGTTGAGGCTGTTCAAAGTGAGCTGCTTAGAAGGGTTGTTATGCTTTCTGCTTTTGTTATAATGCTTGCGATAAGTACAGTGGGATTTTTGGGGAATCCTAGACCACTTAATCTTTTGACCATCCTTGTCAGTGTGATGCTGATAATTGCAGCATTAGTGCAGTATACTCAGAAATATAAGGTGCTGATGGATTTATATAAGGCAGCTGACAAATTGTATATATCAGAATAAAAATAAAATCATTGACAAACAATGGTAATATGGCTAGAATTACTATTGTTCTCTGCAGGAATGGCGGAATTGGCAGACGCGCACGGTTCAGGTCCGTGTGATAGCAATATCATGAGGGTTCAAGTCCCTTTTCCTGCATTTAAATTCATCAGTGTTTATCTAATATCGTGAATGAATCGCGAAGCTAGATAAACACTGATTTTTTATTGTTGTCATCTGGCTTGTGGCTGGTTGTGATAAACGTGATTTTTTGACCTATTTTAGTGCGTGTGATGTCAAAAATGATGTCAGATTTGGGATTTGAGGATGGACTCTGTGGGATAAGTTGCAGATATCATTAGATACCTATTGGTAATATTGAGTGGTGGAAAAACAATAGGTGAAGATCAGGGGTACAAACTATTGGAAATATGAGATGTGGAGAAATCAATAGGTAATAATCTGGGGTATAAACTATTGGGAATTTGAGATGGGGAATTACAATAGGTAAAAATCAGAGATATGGACTATTGAAAAATCCAGTAATTAAGAAAGCAATAGGTAAAGGGCGATGATATAAGCTATTGGAATCCTCAAATAGGATGATAACAATAGGTCAGCTATGTTAATTATCACTATTGATTATAGAGAATAAGCAGAAAACAATAGGTCAGAATTAAAAATCATGTGATTTTGTAAAAGTTGCTTGCACACGACGTGCATTTGTTTTATAATAGCGCAAGTGAGGTCACGAAAGGACTTGAAAAAGTTCAGATTCTCGCAATAAATATGATAGATGCGGAAGTGTCGGAATTGGCAGACGAGCAAGACTAAGGATCTTGTGATGGCTACATCGTGTGGGTTCAAGTCCCATCTTCCGCACGACAGAAAAAACCAGGTCGAATGACCTGGTTTTTTTTTCGTGTGGAAGAGGCACTTGAACCTAGGATTCAATCTCCTCGGCGCGGAGCGCCTGCGTCGGTCAGCTTGCTTTGCTCAGAGCATAATTATGTTGAAGAGATATGATAAATCTTATACAATTCCATTAAGTAAAATACTTAATGAAGGAGTAGCATTATGATTTCATTCGCAAGTGACTATATTGCCGGGGCACATCCCGAGATAATAAAGAGATTAACAGAGACTAACCTGGAGAGTCTGCCGGGCTATGGTACAGATGAGTACTGCGACAGTGCTAAGGAAAAGATTAAGAAGGCAGTTGGAGTTGAGGGCGCTGAGGTTGAATTTCTGGTTGGAGGGACTCAGACCAACGCTGTTATCATTTCCACAATGCTTCATGACTACGAAGGTGTTATAGCAGCAAAGACCGGGCATATCAGTGTGCACGAGGCAGGTGCTATTGAGTATTCAGGACATGAGGTTTTAGAGCTTCCTCAGAAGGATGGAAAGCTTCAAGCAAAGGATATCGAAAGCTATCTTGAAGTCTTCTACGCAGATGATAGCTATGAACATATGACACAGCCTGGAATGGTTTATATTTCCCATCCCACAGAATATGGCACATTATATTCAAAGGCTGAACTTACAGATATCTCAGAGGTTTGCAAGAAATACAATATTCCTCTTTTTCTTGATGGGGCGCGCCTTGGATATGGCCTTATGAGTAGAAGCACAGATGTGACACTCCATGATATTGCAAAACTATGCGATGTTTTCTATATCGGTGGAACAAAGGTTGGAGCACTTTGTGGCGAGGCTGTTGTGTTTACAAAGGGTAATAAGCCAAAGCATTTCCTGACCTCTATTAAGAGACGCGGAGCGCTTCTTGCCAAGGGACGTCTGCTTGGAATACAGTTTGACACACTCTTTACAGATAATTTGTATTTCAACATAAGTGAGCATGCTATTGAGATGGCAGAGAAGCTTAAGGAAATAATCGCTTCTCACAACATAAAGTTTTTTATTGATTCTCCTACAAATCAGCAGTTCGTGATACTTGAGGACGGACAGCTTGAGAAACTTCAAAAGGAAGTAGTCTACAGCTTTTGGGAAAAATATGATGAAACTCACACTGTGATCAGACTTGCAACAAGCTGGTCGACCACCATAGAGGATTTAAATGCGATTGATAAGGCATTGGAAGCATGCCTGTGACTTAGATGATTAAATAAAACTGATAAGATATTGAAACTGTTTCGGTGAATTAGAAATCCCCCATAGAGCGATTGAATGATCAGTGCTCTATGAGGGATTTTCTGGTTAAAGCAATTTATGGTTTGAGCAATTTACAAGTTTATGCAGCCTTCTGTGCTTCTGTCTTTCCTACGCTGGGAAATATGCCTGCTTTGTTGAGGGCAGGACGAAGTGCGCTGTAGAGCACAATTGCGATTACAGAATTGATAACTGCGTTTATGATTGTTGCATAGGTTGTTACAGCAAGTAGAGCTGTGATTGCTGACTGAGCTTTTTCTGCGTTGGGTGTAAGAAGTGTGAACCATACATACTTTAAAGCGGGTTCAAATACGCAGTTGAAAGCAAGGGCTGCAATAGCAGCGATTGAAGACCACTTAAGAATGTAGGACTTCTGGTGATCCTGTGAAATATGAGCAATCTTGTGAGCAACAAGGCCAACGATAAGACCAATTACAAGCTTGCAGATGAATGTTCTGGGAGCAGAAGCTGCATAGCCACCAAGTATATCTGCAAGAGAAAGTCCAATTGCACCTGCAAGTCCACCATAAGGACCGCCTAAGAGCAGAGCACCAAGTACAACAAAGGCATTACCAATATGAACCTTGGTTCCTGAAGCACTTATTGCAGGGAAAACTGCATATCCTACATAGCAAAGAGCAGCCATGAGACCTGCGTAAGTGATTTTAATTAGATTAGTATTTTTCATAATGTGCCTCCTAATTATTTCTAACTTCATTTTCAAACTAATATAGCACTAAGCTGATAATATAAAAATATCAAAAATGAATTATTTTATATAACCAGAATGGAATAGACGAATTATATCATAAATAAAAGGAGATATGACAATGGCCATATCTCCATATTTTTACATTTCTTTATATGCACTTGGAGTGATTCCTTCATAGCGCTTGAAGGCTCTTATAAGGGTGAGGTTATTTGAATAGCCGACCTCTTCAGCAATTACTTTTAGGGATTTGTCGGTGCTCTTTATGAGTTCCTTCGCTTTTTCTATGCGGAGGGTGTGGATGTAATCAAGTAGACCCTTGCCGGTTGCCTTTTTGAAGGTCTTAGAGAGGTATGAGGGACTCATTTCAAAAATATCCGCAAGGAGAGCAATACTCATGCGGGAGTCTGTGTAATTGTCATTTACATAGGCGACGATTGCGCTGTCTCTTTCTGAGGATTCGTTTGAAATCTTATTGTCAAAATAGTTCTGGAGCTTGTTGTAGAGCTCGTCAGAATATTCTATGAATCCCTTAAGGCTGATGTTTGAAGTGAGCATCCTCTCATTTATGTTGAGGGAATTCCAGAAGACATCATCTATAAGCGGTCTTACATCCTCAAGGCCTGTCATGGCGATGTTGATTATTCCGTAAAGTCTGTAGCGTGTCTGCTCAGGAGTACACTTATTTTTTCTGAAGCATATGGTGATGATCTCATCCTGAATGGCGAGTGCGCTTACAAAGTCGCAGGCCTTTATGCAGTTAAAATAGCGGTGCTCAAGCTCTGATAATTCTGGCAAAAGAAGGGAGTCAGTTTCTGATGCCTTCGGTATCTCATAAAAGTACATGATAGAATTTGTAAGTCCAAGGAGTGATGAGTACTCGAGTACTTCATTTGCCTGAGAATAGGAGCGTGATATGCCGTTAAAGCCTTTGTTTACATCACTGATACCAACAATGATATCGATGTTGTAGGACTGCTTTATGTGAGCTACGGTCTCATTTACCATCTTGGTTATATTCTCGGGATCTGAATTTTCTTCTGGCTGTATGAGGCAGACCACGTTATCATCCAGAATGGTTGTCTGCTTGATGAAGCCCTCTAAATCATAGTCGTTAACAATGGTGCAGATAAATGCACTTATAAGATCAAGGATGGATTCATCTGAAGCATCATTTTCTCCAAGGAGATCAAAGTTTAAGTTTTCAGCAGAGTAGATGATACACTGGTGGCTTGCAGATTCCTGGTATGCTGAACCTGGCTCTGATGAATCTGAAGGACTTTTGCGTTTTACATAGCCCTTTAGCATATCTCGAAGATTGCTGTCTGCAAGAGAGTGCTTGTATTCAACGACCTGGTTTTCTGCGTTTCTCTTTTGCTTGATCAAGGTGGTAAGGGAGCGTTCTATAAGCTCGTATTCATTCACTGCAGATTCTGCGGAATTGTTGTTTTCCATGACATAGAGCATACGGTCAATGAGCATCTGCATGGGAGAGTACTGCTTGTAAGTGATTTTGTGACAGAATCGGATTCCAAGGACTGCGCCGAGAATTATGATGATAAGGCACACCCAGATGGTTATGAGTACAGCCTGGGAAAAGGGTGTCTTATTCTGTACGAAAACATATTGAAGATCAGCAGCAGAAGAATCGGCTGTTGCATATAAAGGACGGTTTATGAGAATGTTGTAATATAGGGCCGCTTTGTTGTCATTGATATTTTTCATTGTAGAAAGATCAGGATCTGGAGCAGCTTTTGACGCAGATTCAATGATATTGCCTTCTGAATCCGCAAGGTAAACATAAAATCCGGGGATATCATTTTCGGTATCGCTAAGTGAATCCAGGACAGCCCTGAGGTTATCTGGATTGATTGTAGCAATAACGGTTACACCGGTATCCTTGGTGATGGAATTATGGGTGTTCTTGTTATATAGAAGTAGATTGAAGCGTCCCTTTTTCTTTTCAACGTGACTAACCTTTCTTGTTCCTTCAAAAGCGAGGCTGTTTTTGAATTCCTCGTAGTCCATCTGAAGCTTCTGATCCGAATTATATCTGAACCCATCTCCATAATTTAAAAACTGAGAGGATAAAACAGCATCTGATTTGTTGAATACGATATAGAGGTCAGTAAGAAAGTAATCCTGAGAGGATACCTGTCCCATAGTGCGCTGCAGACGCTGAAGGTCATCGATATCATCCCCTGAAAAAGTTTCTTTATAACGAAGAGATGCAACGGAAGTATTTGTGAGGATACTGGAAGTATTGAAGAATGCATTTTCTATATGCGCATCCATAATACTTTTGGCATGACGAAGAGATGCTTTACTGCTGTCAGCTACCTGGCCAAGCATCAACATAGAAGAAAAACATGTAATTATTAAAGCTACAGTAAGTGGTACAAGGAAAACAATTACGTAAGAAATAAATAAAGATACAAAGACCTTATTAGTGTTAGTTTTTTTAGATAATACCTTTTTCATAACCCATTCTCTCCCTCAAATATTGTATCATAATCAGGTATTCTTTCTGACGATAAAGCAAAAATTGTTAGTCAGGAAAAAATTGATAGTAGTCAAAAAATGCAAATTGATAACGAAAAAAATATTGAAAATTGAACATTATTATTGGCGTGGTTATAGTGAGGTTGTATCGATACAACAAGCACGAAGGTAACGCGAAAAACTAAATAATGTATAAGAAGGGGAATTAGATATGAAAAAAAGAATGGTATCAGTTTTACTTTCGCTGACAATGGTTGCTGCAAGTATTGCTGGATGTGGAAGCGGAAGCACAGGCACATCAGCAGGAACAGATGAAGCTGTAGCAAGTGAAAAAACGGAAGATGCTTCAGAAAAAACAGATGCAGCAGACGCTGCACAGACAGGCGATTCATACGAAGCTGCTGATGCAGGAATTTTCACATCAACTTTTACAGATATAGAAGGAAACGAAGTACAGATCCAGACAGGTGTACAGTTCCCTCTTGAGGAAGAGGTCACACTTACCTTCTGGTATCCGGTAGGATGGAACTTCATTGGAGAGATGAACGCTCTTCAGGATGGCGAGGTTTGGCAGTATCTTAAGGAAATGACAAATGTTAATGTTGAGTTCATTCATCCTGCAGAAGGTACTGAAGAAGAGGCATACAGTCTTTTGTATGCATCAGATAAGCTTCCTGACATTTTGTATTCAGACCTTGGAAAAAGAGAATATGCAGCAGGTGCTGCAGCAGCTGTGACAGATGGATATTTCCTTGATCTTACAGATATGATCGGCAAATATGCACCTAACTATTCAGCAGTTCTTAATTCAAATGAGCAGGTTGCAAAAGATGTAAAGACAGATGACGGACAGGTTCTTTCATTCTTCCATATATATGAAGGAATAGGAAAAGCTTGTAACCAGGGTCCTTCTGTTAGAGAAGAGGTTCTTGCTCAGGTAGGATATAAGCCTGAAGATCTTGTTACCTATGACGACTGGTATGATGCTCTTACAAAGATAAAGGAAGCAGGCATCTGCGAGACTCCTTTGTTTATTTCAAAGAAGGGCGTTATGGAATATAACGAGCTTACTGGTGGTTATGGCGTAGCTCAGGATTTCATCAATATTGATGGAACAATTAAATATGGTCCCTGCGAGCCTGGTTACATGGAATATGTAGAGATGATGAATAAATGGCATGATGAGGGGCTTATAGATTCTGATTTCGCACTTAACGAGCGTGATCCCGAAGAAGGCGATGTAATAAATGGAAAGTATGCAGCATGGTGGTCATACTGCAGCTGGAATGGCGATAAGAAGTGGGGTGCAAAGGGTGTTGCTGATGACTTTAATCTTATCGGAACAGCTATCCCTGTAAAGACAAAGGGTGAGAAGGCTCACTACAGATGCCCTGACACAATCGTAAATAACTATAACTTCCATATCACAACTGATTGTGAGAACCCTGAAGTTGCTATCGCTTACATGGATCTTTTCTACAATGATGTTGTTGCACTTATCGCTAACTACGGTCTTGGCGATACCCATGTAAAGAATGATGATGGCACATATTCATGGAGTGACAAGATCAACGGTGCTGAAGATGTTTACGCAGCAAGAGGTAAATATGTTTTACCTAATGCTTTCTATGAGAATTACGACAGAGTAATGGATTCATGGACAGATGCACAGAAGGTATCTCAGCAGAACTGGCTTGATACAAGTGATTCAGCTTATGTAGTTCCTCTTTACATTTCAATGACTGCAGAAGAAAACGAAGAGTTTGCTTCAATCATGGGTGATATTACAACCTTTGTCGAAGAGGAGACAGCAAAGATGATCGCTGGAAACAGCTCATACGATGGAGACAGCTTTGTTGCAAAGATAAAAGAGCTTGGAATTGACAGAGCAATTGAGCTTAAGCAGGCTGCTCTGGATAGATATAATGCAAGATAACTTCCAGGCGTAAAAATAAAAACAAAGGAAGCTTCGGGACGATCAAACGGGCAATCCGGAGCTTCCTTTTATAAGAGAAAGAAAAAGGAGTTCATGATTCATGGTAAAACGCAAATCATTTTGGGAGCGTCTAAAGCGTGACTTTAAGATGAACAAGGCTATATACATCATGCTGCTTCCAGTTCTTATATATTTTATTATGTATCACTACGTGCCTATGCTTGGTCTTGTGACAGCATTTCAGGATTACAAGATAAAGCTTGGTTATTTTAAAAGCCCCTTTGTCGGGCTCAAACACTTTGACAGATTCTTTGGCAGTATGTATTTTGTCCGGCTTCTTGCAAATACCTTTGCCATTAGTCTGAAGGATATTTTCTGGTCGTTTCCCCTAACGATAACATTTGCCCTCCTTCTAAATGAAGTGGGAAGCAAGCGCTTTAAGAGCGTCATTCAGACAGTTACATACCTTCCATATTTCATTTCCATGATAGTGGTATGTGGTCTGGTTATGGACTTCACGAAGGCGGGTGGAATGATTTCAAGCCTGGTGGGACTCTTTACAGGCTCATCGGACAGTCTTTTGACGAACCCTAATTATTTCCAGTCCATATTTGTGTGGTCAGGCATCTGGCAGGGACTTGGATATGGAACGATTATCTATATTTCTGCCCTGGCAGCGATTAACCCAGAGCTTTACGAGGCTGCAAAGATTGACGGCGCAAACAGATGGAAGCAGACAATACACGTAACTATTCCATGCCTCATTCCGACAATTGTTGTAATGCTGGTTCTTAGAATTGGAAGCATTATGTCTGTAAGCTATCAGAAGATTATCCTTTTGTATTCACCTGCGGTGTATGAGAAGGCAGATGTAATCAGCTCTTATGTATACAGAGTTGGTTTGCAGGAAGGAACAGAGTACAGCTTTTCAACAGCTGTTGGACTTTTCCAGTCTGTAGTTAATCTGATTCTTATCGTAGCAGCAAATAAAATAAGTAAAAAACTGACGGATAGCAGTCTGTGGTAGGAGATAAGGCATGAAAAATTCACTTAGCAGAAATATATTCGTAGTTTGTAACACCATAATTCTTTTGCTTATCGGCTTTTGCAGTGTGGCTCCAATATGGCATGTTTTCTGCGCTTCGGTATCTGATCCGTCGCAGCTGCTTGCATATAATGGATTGTTGCTAAAGCCTTTAGGAAATATAAATTTTGAAGGCTACAGAATGGCACTTAAAAACGGCTCCATTCTTAAGGGATATATAAATACACTCATTTACGTTACCGCATCTACAACCCTTGGCCTTGCAGGATCAATTGTTACAGCCTACGCACTTTCAAGAAAAGATTTTATGTGGAAATCTCAGGTGACCTTCCTTTTGGCATTTACCATGCTTTTTAATGGAGGACTCATTCCCACATACCTTCTTGTAAGAAACTTAAAGCTTCTAAATACGGTATGGGCAATAATATTACCTAACTGCCTGTCCGTTTATAACATAATGATACTTAAAACCTCATTTTCTTCGCTGCCAGATGGTCTTGTCGATGCAGCAAGGATTGATGGAGCAGGACATTTTAAAACAATTACTTCAGTAGTTGTTCCCTGCTCTAAAGGAATTCTCTCTGTTATAGGACTTTTCTATGTTGTACAGAACTGGAATTCATGGTTCCATACAGCTATTTACGTGACAGAAAGAAAGCTCTATCCTTTGCAGCTTCTTCTGCGTGAAATCGTAATCATGAACTCCAAGAGTGGCCTGGAGCTTGCTGGAGAAAATGGAGAACTGAGCCTTAGCAGAGAGCTTGTAAAATACGCTGTAATCGTTATCTCAATTCTTCCGATGATGATTGTTTATCCTTTTATTCAAAGGTATTTTGTTTCTGGCGTAATGCTGGGTTCAATAAAAGAGTAAAAATTGGGGAGTTATGAAAATGGAGAATTATCACACACATACAAAGCTTTGTAAGCATGCAGAAGGTATGCCTGTAGATTACTGCGAGGTGGCAGTACAAAAGGGCTTTACAAAGCTTGGGTTTACAGATCACACGCCACTACCTGATGAGCTTAAGCCGTTTATAAGGATGGAGAGAGAAGAGCTCCATACCTACATAGATGAGGTAAAAAAAGCCAGAAAGCTTTATCCACAGCTTGAAATTTTCATGGGACTTGAGTGTGACTATATGCCAAGGTATGAATGGTACTATAAGGATTTTATGATGGATGCCATGAAAATGGATTATCTTATCGGAAGTGTTCACTACTATGATTTCAGAGGTGAGATCATGTGGTTTGACAAAAGACCCATGGAGCCTTTGCAGTATCTGATCTATGCAGATTTATATGTAAAGGCCATGGAGTCCGGACTTTTCACATTTATGGCACATCCAGATCTTTACTGTACCAATGTTTATCAGTGGGATGAGAATGCCAGGGCTTGCGCAAAGTCTATCTTAGAAGCTGCAAGAGACCTTAATATGACGCTTGAAATAAATACTAGTGGCTTTGAAAAGATGAACGAAGCAGGGGATGGCCATCTCCCGTACCCGAGAGAGGAGTTCTGGGAGATGGCGTCGGACTATGACATTTCGGTTGTTGTTAACTCTGATGCTCATAAACCTTCTCGAATTGATTCATATTTTGATGAAGGTTATTGCATTATGGAGAAATACTCCTTAAAGAAAGCAGAGCTGAACATTATAAGGCGTGAATAGATTTTGGAGGATGTATGGTAATGCAGGAATTTCTTTCATTTTTGGAAGGAACATCTGATATAGCTGTAGTAATAAGGCTTGTCATGGCAACTCTTTTTGGCAGTCTGATTGGCTGGGAGAGAGTTATTAAAAGACATAATGCAGGAATAAAGACCTTTGCTCTTGTGAGCCTTGGATCTGCAGTTGCGACAGCCCTAAACATTTATCTTGATATGATTCCTGACTTAAGTGCGGATGTAAGCAGAATACCGGCAGGAGTAGTCAGTGGTATTGGTTTTCTGGGGGCGGGAACCATACTTGTCACCGGCAGGCAGCAGATAAAAGGTCTTACTACAGCCGCTTCCCTGTGGGTTACTGCTTGCATGGGAATGGCTATAGGCGGTGGATATCTGACAGTCGGGATTGGCTGCTTTGCACTTATAATGATCGCAAATATAGCTCTTGTTAACTTAAGTAATGCGGTGGAGGAGAACAGCAGGTATATAAGTATATATATAGAGGTCAATAAAAACGGCGGTACGAAGAAGCTTTCCAAATGGATAGCTGAGCAGGAATTTGAAGTCAGCAGCATGACGAAGAGTAAGGAAAAGCCGCTGCAGTCTTCAGATGCTGCAATAATTATTGATATTGATTTTGACAAAAAGCGTTCACACAAAGAAATTATCAGGCTCTTAAGTGAACTTGATTATGTAAATTATGTTGAAGAGATTTAGGGAGTCATTTTGGCTCCCTAAATTGTTTGAAAACTATAGGGAGTAAGCTGAATTGAGCAACTTTTCCCAAAACGTATTTTTGATGCTGACCAATGGTCATTTCATGGTACAATTTAGAAGCAAAAAACTCTTTTGTGAAATTTGGTTTCGCCCAAACCATGTTATTTGTGGGCATAGATATTTTTAGAAGGGTAGGTTATTTCTAAATGGGAAGCAGTATCAAAGAATGGCAAATCGGCGATCCTATGATCAATGAGAATGATTATTGGCAGGATCCGAACTATGTAGCAGAGGATCCGGAGAAGGAGAAGCTTGTACTTAAGCTTGCAACTCTTATTACGGACCGCTACGTGAAGAAACTTATGAAAAAGATCAACAACAGGGATCCGGAGTACTGGATGCTTGATATGATCCTTGACAAGGCTCAGGTTAAGTTTCTTTTGAATTTCAAAAAGACAAGAGTTCCATACAGCATAGAAGAGCTTGCTGCTATGAACAACATGAGTGTAGAAGACGCTCAGAAAATGGTAGATCGTCTTGTGTGGATCGGTATCATCGAGATGAACCGCGCCAAGACTGAAGATAAACACAAACAGTACGAGCTTCCGATTTTTGTACCGGGCTCTGCTGAGTTTATGATGATGCAGGATAAGCTGACAGACGAGTTCCCTCAGCTTGCAACATTCTTCAACCTTATGACCCAGCTTCCGCTTGGTGGAATTACACAGATGGTTCCTCCCGGAGGAGCAGGTGTGGGAATGCATGTTATTCCTGTTGAGAAGGCTATAAGCATTGAGAATGAGTCAGTTCCGGTTGAGCACCTTTCACGCTGGATCGACATGTATGATAAGTTTGGTATCTCAGAGTGCTCCTGCAGAAAACAGCAGGCAATGAGAGGCGAGGGCTCCGGAGAGATCCGTGGTGACTACTGTATCGGAATGGGCGACATGGCTGAGTATATGGACAGCCGTGGAATCGGACATTATGTATCAAAAGAAGAAGTTTACGAAATCCTTGAGAGAGCAGAGAGACACGGTTATGTTCATCAGATTACAAATATTGATGGTGAGGGCAAGATTGTAGCTATCTGTAACTGCGCTCCTGGCGTATGTAATGCGCTTAGAACTTCACAGCTTTACAATACACCCAATCTTTCAGCATCTGCATATCGTGCACATGTTGATAAGAGTAAGTGCGTAGCTTGTGGTAAGTGTGTTGAGGTTTGCCCTGCTGGAGCAGCTAAGCTTGGACAGAAGCTTTGCAAGAAGGACGGAACAGAGGTTAAGTATCCTAAGGTTGAGCTTCCTGATGGACAGAAGTGGGGCGCAGACAAGTGGAACTATAACTACCGCGATGATAATAAGATCAACTGCTATGAGACAGGAACAGCTCCTTGTAAGACAGCTTGTCCTGTACACCTTTCTGTTCAGGGATATATTAAGATGGCAGCAGAGGGCAGATACGAGGATGCCCTTAAGCTTATCAAGCAGGATAATCCGCTTCCTATGATTTGTGGCGCTGTCTGCAACAGACGTTGTGAGGACGCATGCACAAGAGGTACAATCGACCAGCCTCTTGCTATTGATGAGATCAAGAAGTTTATTGCATCCTTAGACCTTAATAAGGATGAGAGATACATTCCTCTTTGCGAGAAGCACGATGGCGGAATGTGGTCTGATGATTACAAGATGGCTATTATCGGTGGCGGTCCTGCTGGACTTGCAGCAGCTTACTTCCTTAGAAGAGATGGTTATCCTGTAACAGTATTCGAGAAAGAAAAGCGTCCGGGCGGAATGCTGATGAATGGTATTCCCAGCTATCGTCTTGAAAAAGATATCATCGAGGCTGAAATTGATGTTATGAAGCAGATGGGTATCGAGTTCAAGTGCGGCATAGAAGTTGGTAAGGATGTTACTATAGAAGAACTTAGAAAGCAGGGCTATAAGGCATTCTTCCTTGCTATTGGATGTCAGGGCGGAAGAAAAGCCGGAGTTCCCGGAGAGGACGCAGAGGGCGTTCAGACTGGCGTTGAGTTCCTTAGAAAAATAAATGCTGACCATACAAACAGACTTAATGGTGAGACTGTTGTAGTTGGTGGTGGTAATGTTGCTATCGACGTTGCAAGAAGTGCTGTAAGAGCCGGTGCATCCAAGGTTACAATGCTTTGCCTTGAGAGCCTCTCAGAAATGCCTGCAGCTAAGGATGAAGTAGAGGAAGCAAAGGAAGAGGGCATTGAGATTATCAACAGCTATGGACCCAAGGAAATCCTTACAGAGAATGGTAAGGTTAAGGCTGTTGTCTTCAAGAGATGTACTTCTGTTAAGGATGCTGATGGAAGATTTAACCCTCAGTATGATGAGGATGATACAATCACAGTTAGTTGTGAGAACGTACTTCTCTCAATTGGACAGTCAATTGTATGGGCAGATCTTTTAAAGGGTACAAAGGTTGAGCTTCGTCCCAATGGCGGCGTAATTGCTGATCCTCTTACTCTTCAGACAGCAGAGCCTGATACATTTGCAGGTGGTGACGTATTTACTGGTCCCAGATTTGCAATCGATGCTATTGCCGGTGGTAGAGAGGCCGCTGTTTCAATGAACCGTTTTGTTCATCCTGGAAACAGACTTGATCTTGCAAGAGACAGAAGAGACTTCATCGAGCTTGATAAGGATGATATCCTTGTGGAGAGCTTTGACAATGCACCCAGACAGATTCCCGGTAAGAAGGCTGGAATTGCGAAGGATACATTTGAGGATCTCAGGCTTACACTTACTGAGGAACAGGTTAAGGCAGAAGCAAACAGATGTCTTGGCTGCGGAGCAACTACTGTCGATGTGAACAAGTGTATCGGATGTGGACTTTGCACAACCAAGTGTGAGTTTGATGCTATTCACCTTAGCAGAGATATTCCTGAAGCAAGTACAATGGTACGCTCTGAGGATAAGCTTAAAAAGGTTGGACCTTATGCAGCTAAGCGTGCTGTAAAAATAGTAGTTAACAAAGTGACAGGAAAGAAGTAAGCTATATAGTAAACAGATAACAGGGTGATGAATAATCACCCTGTCTTTGAATCAGGAGGTAAAAAGTGAGAACATTAGAAAACAGTATTCTTAAGCTAACAGTCTCTGAACATGGTGCGGAGATCAAGTCTCTTATAAGAAAATCAGATGGTAAGGAACTGATGTGGCAGGCGGATGCTGCTTTCTGGGGCAGGACATCACCGGTTCTTTTCCCTCTTGTAGGTAACTACTATGAGAAGAAGTCCATATTTGCAGGGAAGACCTATGAGATGGGTCAGCATGGCTTTGCAAGAGATATGGATTTTGAGGTGACAAAAGAAACTGAAGATGAGCTTGTTTTCGAGCTTAAGGACAATGAGGACACTCACAAAAAATATCCTTTTGCTTTTATTCTCACAGTAGGCTATAAGCTTGATGGCAATAAGGCAACAGTGAACTGGGGAGTGAAGAACACAAATGATGAGACAATGTATTTCTCAATTGGTGGACACCCTGCATTTAACTGTGATCTTGATACATACACTCTGAGATTTGAGAATAAAGGACAGAATAATTCTTCTATTGAATCAAAAGTCATCGTATTAGATGGAAGCGGATGTCTCTCTGATGCAGTTGATGAGTACGAGCTTAAGGATGGAATCCTTAAGATGTCAGATGAACTCTTTAGTAAGGATGCTCTCATCATTGAGGATAGACAGTCAGACGCTGTAACACTTATAGATGATAATGGAAAAGATGTCCTGAAGGTAAGCTTTGAGGCACCTTTGTTTGGAGTCTGGTCACCTACAGGAAAGCATGCGCCTTTCGTATGCATTGAGCCCTGGTACGGTAGATGTGACAGAGCGGGCTTTAATCAGAAGCTTGAGGAGAGAGAATACGGAAATACCCTTGAAAAGGGAGAAGCTTTTGATGCTAGCTATGATATTACCGTACTTTAATGATGTAGCGTGAAAAAGATTTTTCTTCACTAGTACCATTTATCATGGTATGATGTTCGATGTGGTGTCTTTTTATGTTTTTGGGAAACTCTAAGTAAACTTAGGACATCACTTCAGATTGTTATGTATTAGGAGAGTTAACACAATGGAAACAGAAAAGAAGGTAATGCTTTCAGGTATTCAGCCAAGTGGTGATCTTCACCTTGGTAACTACTTAGGAGCAATTAAGAATTGGGCAGATAGAGTAAACGATTTTGACTGCTATTATTTCATGGCAGATCTTCATACAATAACTGTCAGACAGGATCCCAAGGAGCTTCGTCGCAGATCAATTGAGATGCTTGCGCTTTACATCGCATGCGGACTTGACCCTCAGAAGAACACATTGTTCTTGCAGTCACATGTACCGGCACATGCACAGCTTGGATGGGTTCTTGACTGCTACACAATGTTTGGTGAGCTTAGCCGTATGACACAGTTCAAGGATAAGTCAGCAAAGCATAAGGATAACATCAACGCTGGACTTTTCACTTATCCGTCTCTTATGGCTGCTGATATTCTTTTATATCAGCCTGACTATGTGCCAGTTGGAGAAGATCAGAAGCAGCATGTAGAGCTTACAAGAGACCTTGCTATTCGATTTAACAATATCTATGGTGACGTATTTAAGGTACCGGAGCCCTACATCAGCAAGGTTGGAGCTCGTATCTATGGCCTTACAACACCTGGTTCAAAGATGTCAAAGTCTGAGCCTAACGGATGTGTATTCCTCATGGATGATCCTAATGTCATCATGAAGAAGTTCAAGAGAGCTGTTACTGACTCAGATACTGAGAACTGCGTTCGCTATGATAAGGAGAACAAGCCCGGAGTAGCTAACCTTATGTCAATCTACTCTACAATCACAGGCAAGAGCCTTGAAGACATCGAGAAGGAATTCGAAGGTCAGGGCTATGGAGTATTCAAGCCTGCTGTTGGTGATGCTGTTGTTCAGACACTTACACCTATCCGTGAGGAGGCTAACCGTCTTATCGCAGATAAGGAATATCTGAATAATATCTACAAAGAGGGTGCAGAGAGAGCATCATATATTGCAAATAAGACACTTCGTAAGGTCTACAAGAAGATTGGATTTTATCAGCTGTAATTAAACGGCCCGATTCCGGATCACGGAGTCGGGCCTTATTCTTTCTTTTGTATGCAGAAATGGGGAATTGGGGAAGCAGTATGCGTTCTAAGAAAATCAGTAAGTTTATCTACGGATGGCTCAATGACTTAAGTATAAGAAATAAGCTCATCCTTTTATATGTGTTATGTATGATCATTCCACTTGTTTTAACTGACGGTATAGTGTTCGCGCTTTTGGAACATTATGAGAACATGGAAGAAGAGTACCGCATGCAAAGTGTGACGGACTCTGTCAGGTACCTTATAAATAGTTCCTTTGATGAAGCTGTTACCGCCATAAACAAGATATATCTGGATGAGAATGTCTATAAATTTCTGGATACAGAGTTTGAATCTGAATATGACTTTTTTGAAAAGAAATACCAAATCACTGATAGTATAATCAAACCTCTTGATGGAGGTAAGGAATCAGCACTTAGTAGCATAATTCTAAGCAGTGATAATCCGGGCATAGTAAACGGAGGTAATTTCTATAACATTAGGGATATCAAATACATCAGATGGGATGACCTTCTCGCTTCAAAAAGCTCTATTATTGTTTTCTTTTATTACCCAACGGATGATGTAAGGAGTATCTCTAATAAAAAAAGAGTTGCCGTTATCAGGACGCTGGATCATTTTTCGTGGTATAAAAGAGACATGATGGTGTATGCTGACCTTGATTTCAGCGTGCTTCAGCGAAAAATGAAGAACATGTCCTATGAGTATTCTGTCTATGTATGTGAAGGAGACAGGATATTGCTTTCAAGTCCGATACAAAAGAGTATTAACATGGACTATGAGACATTGGGAGATGATGTCAAAATAGATTATGAGACGCCATGGAATATTTATGGAAGAAACTTAAGAATAATTATTTCCGGAAGCGAGAGTAATTTTAAAAGAATAATGAGAGATCATGGATATGTAATTGGACTCCTTATCTTGTTTAACCTGTTGGCTCCCATAGTGCTTATACGACTTATTAACAGATCCTTTGCTGTCAGATTATATAGAATATCAAATGCATTTGACGAAGCAGATATAGATAACAACAAGGGAATTGACGATGAAAATCCCGGAAATGATGAGATCGGACTTCTCATACGTGGATACAACCGCATGGTTGACAGGCAAAATACGCTTATCAGGACAAATTACACAGCCAGGCTTGAACGGCAGGAAATGGAGCTTGCAAGGCAAAATGCAGAGTTGTCGGCGCTCCACTCTCAGATAAACCCGCACTTCCTCTTTAATATGCTTGAGAACATCAGAATGAGGAGTGTCATAAAAAGTGAAAAAGAGACGGCGTCCATGATCGAGAAGCTGGCCTTGCTTATCAGGCAGAATGTCAGCTGGTCTACTGACAATTCAACAATAGAAGATGAGATTACTTTCATAAAATCCTATCTTGAATTGCAGAAGTATCGATTTGGAGAAAAACTCAAATTTGAAATAAATGTAAGAGAAGAGTGCAAAAAAATCTGTGTTCCTAAGCTGACGCTCGTTACGTTCGTTGAGAATGCCTGCATACATGGTATGGAAGGTAAAACTGCTGCCTGCTATATTTGTGTAAGGGTATTTATGAATGAAGACGCTCTGGTTATGGAAATAGAAGATACCGGAAGCGGAATGCGTGATGATGAAGTCATGTATTTAAATGAAAGAATGAATAATTGCACTTTGGATGATGTAAAGAAGGGCTCGCACGTGGGCATATTGAATGCATGTCTGAGACTTAGGATGAGTACAGACCTGGAGGCGCATTTTAATCTTGAAAGTGAGAAAGGCGTTGGAACATTTATTACAATTACAGTTCCTGCGAATAGGCTGAAGAGTATCGATGATCAAAGTGATGTTGGTAGATGATGAACCGTTTATATTGGAAGGATTGTCGGTTCTGATAGACTGGAATGAATATGACTGCATGATAGTGGCTAATGCTTCTAACGGAGAGGAGGCATTGGGATATCTAAAGCAAGGGGATGTTGACCTTGTTATTACTGATATAAAAATGCCTGTAATGACTGGACTAGAGCTACTCCAAACCGTACGTGAAGAGGGACTTTCTTCTGCGTATTTTGTCATATTAAGTGGTTACAACGACTTCCAATATGCGCAGTCGGCAATCAGATATGAGGCGCTGGATTATTTGTTAAAGCCAGTTAGCGCTAATAGCCTTATTGATGTCATAAATAAGGTAAAGAGTAAAAAGAGTGTGACTACAGGTGACGGTAATCTGGGTCAGGATAGCTCAGACAGACCAGAAGCATCAACTGTCTTATTTAAGAAAGAATTAGATGATATTATCTCTGGGATTGAGCATAATGACAGCAATAGCATAAGCAATAGTATTGACGGACTTTTTTCCAAAATACATGATGAAGGAATTGTTTTATCGGAAAAAGCGATAAATGTAAACAAGAATTATATTGTGTTCAGACTCCTTCATCTCGCTGTTGAACTTGATGAGAGCATCAATCAGGAGGTTATTATGATGTATATCTCCGACCATATCCTTATGAATGGTACAGAGATGGGATCAGCTTTTCATCTAAAGCAGTTTGCAGGTGAATATGCAAGATACCTTGTAAATCTGAGAAGTACAGTATCCAAGGGAGTTTTGCGTGACATAGAAAAAGATTTAAATGCCAATTATGCACAGAATATCACCCTTAAGGATTTTGCAGCAAAATATTACGTTAACAGCTCTTATCTTGGACAGCTTTTCCGTAAGCAGTATGGAATGTCCTTTAGGGAATACTTAAATATGGTAAGGATAAATCATGCAGCTTCCCTGCTTCTTAAGACAGACGAAAAGATTGGCTGGATTGCTGAAAGTGTCGGATATCATGATACGGATTATTTTATCGACAAATTTATAGCAATCAAAGGCTGTACACCGTCAAAATACAGGAAAAATGGGAACGAATTATCAGATTAGTATAATGCAGGATAAATCGCTAGAATTTGTCCTGCATTTTTTTTGACTTTGTAGGGGGGAAGAAAGCGCTTACAGTATTAAACTTATTTACAGAAAAGTATAGAACCTTAATGGGGTAAAAAAAGGGAGGTTACAATGAAAAGAAAAAAAGTTCTATCACTTATGTTAAGTGCCTTAATGGTAGCTTCTGTTGCTGTTGGATGCGGTAACAAAACAGAGAGCACACCTGCAGGCGGCTCAGATGCAACAGAAACAACTACTACTGAGACAAGTAGCGGATCTGATGAAGCTGCATCTACTACAGAATCAGGCGATGTAACAGAGTTCACAATGTTCATCACAATGCCTGGCTCAGAGATCAATGATGACAACGAGATTGCTCAGATGATCGCTGATAAGTATGGTGTTAAGGTTAAGGAGACATGGCTTACAGGCCAGACTGCTTCTGAAGCAACCGGTACACTTATCGCTGGTGGAGAGTATCCTGATTTCATCGATTCTGATGAAATGAATCTGCTTATCGATGCAGATGCACTTGTTCCGCTTGATGATTATATTGACAAGTATCCTGAATTCAAAGAAACATGGTTCACAGAGGAAGAGTGGGAGAAGTTCCGTCAGCCTGATGGACACATCTACTGGATCAATCCTTTCGGAAACACAATGGGTGAGAGTAAGGCAACAACTCACAATGACGAAGCATTCTGGATTCAGGTAAGAGTTCTTGAGTGGGCAGGCTACCCGAAGATTGAGACATTGGATCAGTACTTCCAGCTCCTTGAGGATTACATTGCAGCTAATCCTACAATGGATGATGGTACATCCAATATCGCATACACAATCCTTTGCGAAGACTGGAGATATTTCTGTCTTGAGAACGCAGGTCAGTTCCTTGCAGGCTATCCCAATGATGGTTCTGTAATCGTTGATAAGACAGACATGACAATCAAGGATTACAACACATCAGAAGATACTATTGCATACTTCAGAAAGCTCAATGAAGAGTACAACAAGGGCTTCGTTGATCCTGAATCATTCACTCAGACATATGATGAGTACATCGCTAAGCTTTCAACAGGTCGTGTACTTGGTATGGTTGACCAGTGGTGGGATTTCGCTAACAACGTAAACGATTCCTACAAGCAGACAGGTCTTGATGCTAAGGGCTGCAACTATGTTCCTCTTGGACTTACAACTAAGCCCGGCATGGAGAACAGATGGCATACATATGATGATACAGTTAACCAGGCTTCAGGTATCGCTATCACAACAGATTGTAAGGATCCTGAAAAGGCATTCAAGTTCATCGTTGACTGTGCTATGGATCAGGAACTTCATGATCTCAGATTCTGGGGTGTTCAGGGCGTTGACTATGAAGTAGATGATGAAGGTTTATTCTATCGTACAGACGAGCAGAGAATGAACTGGGCAGATACAGCTTACCAGGCTTCTCACAGATGCCAGTATTCATACTTCCCTCAGTGGCACGGCACATCACGTGACGGCAAGAACGCTAACAAGCCTGAAGAACAGCCTTCAGAGTTCATGGTTGACATGGCTGCTCCTCTTAAGGCATGCTTCGATGCTTACGGTGTAACAACATATCCTCAGATGATCGGCTCTGTAGTAGAGACAAACGGACCTTGGTTCCCTATGTACTCATACTCAAACAACTTCACAACAGAGACACCTGGTGGTGTGGCTTGGGCAAAGATGGGCGAGTGTAAGCACGAGTGGCTTCCTAAGGTAGTTATGGCTGAAGACTTTGATAAGGGCTGGGCTGACTACATGGAAGCATACAATGCATGTAAGCCTGAGGACTTCCTTGGCGAGATGCAGGAGATTCTTGATACATTCAAGTAATTTGCAACAAGACGATAACAGATAGATTTAAAAGCATTATGAAAAGGCAGCAACTGCGGCGCAGACAATGTTGCTGCCTTTTTTATAGCAAAATGCTGGAAAAAAGAGTAATAGGAGTGGAAATATGGCCCCGAATAATACGCGCAAAAAAATGGATATGAAGGCCACACTTAAAGAAATGAAGCGTCAGAAGTTTCTTATTGGTGTATCGCTTGTTGTAGTTGTGTACGGTATCATATTCTATTACTGGCCGCTTACAGGCTGGATAATGGCTTTTCAGAATTTTAAACCAAAGAATGGACTTCTCGGTTCCAAATTCGTTGGTCTTGATAAGTTTAAGTTCCTTTTTGGAGATGAGGTATTCCTCAAGGTAATCAGAAACACCTTTGCGATGGGTGTAATTAACCTTGTTACCACAACCATAATGGCAGTTTTATTTGCAATTGTATTAAATGAGGTTAGAAGGGCATGGATCAAAAAGCCCATTCAGACAATCTCTTACCTTCCCCATTTCTTATCATGGATCGTTGTTACAAGTATTTTGCATGTTTCCCTGTCTTCTACAGGTATCATAAACGATCTTTTAATGAGATTTGGATTCATAGATCAGGCAATTAACTTTTTTGCATATCCGAAGTACTTCTGGCCGATAGTAGCATTTGCTAACTGCTGGAAGGAGACAGGATGGAATGCAATAATCTATCTGGCAGCTATCACAGCAATTGATCCTGCCTTGTATGAAGCAGCTTCCATTGATGGCGCAGACAGATTGCAAAAGATCAGATATATTACTTTCCCCGGCATAAAGCCTACATTTTTAATACTTCTTCTTATGAACGTGGGTAATGTGTTAAATGCAGGATTTGAAGTACAGTACCTTCTTGGTAACGGACTTGTACAGTCTGTATCACAGACCATTGATATCTACGTACTTAAATGGGGTATTTCACAGAACGATTACTCTCTTGGTACAGCAGCGGGATTGTTTAAGAGTGCAGTTAGTATCGCAATCATCGTTATAGCTAACTCTATGGCAAAAAGATATAGCGAGCAGAGATTATTCTAATAGGAGGAGCAAACGATGAATGAGAAAGAGTATAGTGTAAGAAAACCGATAAGCGACGTAATATTTGAGATATTTGTCGTAGTGTTCCTGTTCCTTTTTGTAGTAGTAACACTTTATCCTGTTCTTAATACGGTTGCACTGTCATTCAATGACGGTATTGATGCCGTAAGAGGCGGAATTTATTTATGGCCCCGCAAGTTTTCCATGAAGAACTACCAGACTGTATTTGCAATGCAGAACATCTGGGTTGGCGCCAAAATTACAGTATTAAGAACTGTTGTAGCAACAATTACATCTCTTTTTATGAATGCGCTTCTTGCATTTGTAGTTAGTAGAAAGAGATTTTTGTTCAGATCACAGTTGTCATTGTTCTGGGTTATTACTATGTATGTAAATGGTGGAATGATTCCTACATTCCTTCTTTACAAGAACCTTGGTCTTACAGGTACATTCCATGTATACTGGGTTCCTGGAATGATAAGTGCCTTCAATATGCTCGTAATGAGAACATATATGGAAGGAATTCCGGAGAGTTTGGAAGAATCTGCACAGCTTGATGGTGCTGGATATTTCACAATCTTCAAGGATATCATTTCTCCTCTTAGTAAGCCTGTATATGCAACAATCGCTCTGTTTATAGCAGTTTGGCAGTGGAACTCATGGTTTGATGCAATGCTGTATAACCGTATGAAGACAGAGTACACCACACTTCAGTACGAGCTCATGAAGCTTCTTTCATCAGTAATGCAGCAGAGTGGTAGTGCTGAAAACGCTAAGAACGGTGCTAATACCATCACACCTATAACAATTCGTGCTGCGGTTACGGTTGCAACAATGCTTCCCATAGTTTGTCTGTATCCGTTCCTTCAGAGATATTTCGTTACTGGTCTTACTATTGGTGGTGTTAAAGAATAATCGTTATTTAGTAACAATTAATTGAATAATACGCTTAAAGCAAATATAATAGGGGAGTGGGTTTTTACTGATTTTGGGGCCTGCTCCTTTTGTTATATATGGAGCAGGGAGATGTTTTAAAGATCTGCTTATTTGGGGGAATAAAACAGAAAAGAGGGAATGGTATGAAGAGAGTATCAAAGTTTTTGGCACTTTTCCTGGCCGGAGTTCTTTCGGTAGGTGCTATGGGGAGTTATTCAGGAAATTTTTTAACAGTACACGCTTACGAAAATGCATTTTACAATGGACCTGCGCTTGCAGTTGATGGCGGTGACACAGGACTTAAATCCATTGCAGCAGAAAAAAACCACTATTACACACTTGATGTTCCTTATGATGGAAAGGTTACTTTTTATTTGACAGGCTACAATGTTGCTGACTGTAACTTCGAAATATTTGCGTATGATAAGCCGGATGAGTGTCTTGATTTCTGCTACTTCATGAATAAAGAAGATGAGACTTCAGTATATAAGTACACGCTTTCTGCTGGAAAGTATGTAGTTGCTATTATGATGAAGAGAACTACAAAATGGGATAAAGATGCACAGTATCAGATGAAAACCAGATATGAGAGCTATGGTAAGAATACACCTAAGGATAGCTACAACAATCCTAAGACTCTTACCTTGGGAAAGAATCATGCGGATTCATTAACTTTATCTGATGATGCTGACTGGTATAAGTTCACACTAAGTGAAGCTACTTATTGTAAGATGAGGTTTAAAGCTATCGGTAAATATGTAGATTGTAATATGCTTGATGGAGATCTTCAGAAGAGTTACGGCTTCTTTACCTGCTACTGTGATATCGATGAGGAGCATATTATAGAAACAGATTACTATCTGCCTGCCGGAACATATATGTTCAAGGTTTATAAGGGCGGAGGTATTGCTAAATACGACTTCACTTTAAGTACCACCAAAGTACAGAAATCAGCAATTAAAAAGCTCAAGGTAAAGGCTAAGAACAAGGTTCTTACAACCTTTAAAGAAGTAAAGGGTGCTGATGGTTATCAGATCAGATATTCAACAAGCAAAAAATTTACTAAGAAGACAACAAAGACAAAGACTATTTCCGAGAATAAAGTAACCAGAATTGGAAAAAATATCGGATATAATCTGACTAAATTAAAAAAGAACAAGAACTACTATGTTCAGGTCAGAGCTTTTGTTGAAAAGGATGGAGTAAAATACTTCTCAGACTGGTCAAAGACCAAAAAGATAATTGTAAAATAAGTTATAATAGTGTAAATGATATGGGCCAAAGTGATAATTCGCTTTGGCCTGTTATAATATGATAGATAAATTTTTTAATTATGTTTTGAGGAACAAAGATGGTTGGAGTTGTAGAGATTGCAATGGTTGGGGATGTGCTTTTGCACACTCCGGTAGAAGAGGCTGCTAGGAATGAAAATGGTGAATATGATTTTGACTTTATCTTTTCCGAAATGAAGGAAGAGATAAGCGCAGCTGATATTGCCCTTGTGAATCAGGAGGTTATTATTGGCGGAGAGGAACTAGGGGTATCAGGATATCCTGCTTTTAATGCGCCTTATGAGATTGGCGACGCCCTTACGGATGCAGGCTTTGACGTTGTATGCCACGCCACTAATCATGCTTTGGATAAAGGCAAAAAGGGTGTTCAGAATACTCTTTCTTATTGGGAGGAAAACCACCCTGATATGACTGTTGTTGGAATAAATAAGAGTCAGGCAGATAAGGATGAAGTTACTATCATTGAAAAGAATGGAATAAGAATTGCAGTTCTGAATTACACCTATGGCACAAATGGCATTTCCATGCCACAGGACATGCCTTATGCTGTGGATATGCTGGATGAGTCAAAGATAAAGAAAGATCTCGAATATGCGGAAAATAACGCTGATTTTACCATAGTATGTCCGCACTGGGGAACCGAGTACAGACTAGAGCCTGACGATAACCAGGAGTACTGGATGGAGATTTTTAGGGAAGGCGGCGCTGATCTTATTTTAGGAACGCATCCTCATGTGATAGAGCCTGTGGATTTTTTGGATGATGAGATGGCTAGACGTACCAACAATCATGGAGATGGGGATATGCTTGTTTATTATTCTCTTGGTAATTTTGTGAACTGGACATCTGGCACTGGAGATAGCGTAACTAACCGAATGGTTGGTGGCATGGCAAAGGTTACCATAAGAAAAGGATTTAATGGAGATACACATGTAAGTGACTACGGAGTAGAGGCTCTGGTATGCCATGTGGAATCTGGACATGAGAACGTGAAGGTGTATCCCTTATCCGAATATACGGAGGACATGGCTTTAAAGAATGAAATTATAGCGCAGGATCCATCATTTTCAAAAGGCGCTTGTGAGGAGCTTTGTAATAAGGTTTGGGGCAAAAACTGGTATTGATGGCAATTGGGAGGATTATTTGGGATGAAAAGGAATAGAAGCTGGGGAATAGGCATCTTATGGATTGCCTTTTCGGTCTTTTGTTTTTTGTATGCTGTAATGGTTTTTCTTGTTAGGAGTGGTACTTTCTCATTTGCAATATGGCTTTGTGGAGCAGCGTTCTTTGCGATTTGCTTTTGGTTTTCTTTGAATGGAAGATGGGGAAGGGTTCCTTCTCTTGTGAGGAGAATCTCCTATGTTGTTATAGGCGTTGTTGTAATTGTTTTTGGTGCATGCCAGATAGCTATTTTGTCTCATTTTTTTGATAAGGGAGAAGAAGGATTGGATTACGTAATAGTGCTTGGAGCGCAGATGAGAAGCTCAGGGCCTAGCGTTATTTACAAATACAGGCTTCAGAAGGCAAAGGAATATTTGGAAGGAAATGAAGATGCCATTTGCATAACAACAGGCGGAAAAGGGGCAAATGAAAGCGTTAGCGAGGGCGAAGGCGGAAGAGAATACCTTTTGTCATTGGGAGTGTCACCAGAAAGAGTAATTGCTGAAACGCAGTCTATGGATACAGAAGCTAATATCAGGAATGCCATGGAGATAATTCGAGAGAGTGGTGAAAATGAGGAAGAATTGAAAATAGGAATTGTCACAAATGGATTTCATGTGTTCAGGGGAGTACATCTGGCGAAAAAAATAACAAATTCTGAGGTTTGTGGGATAGCTGCATATATGCAATTTAGGTTCATACCAAATAATATGGTGAGAGAATGCTTTGGAATTTTGAGGGACTTAATTGGCGGTAAACTCGCATTTTGAGCGGATTTCAACATATATGGTATATCGGAATACAGCACATAAAGAAATTTTTTAACGATTTTTGAAAAAAGGTGTTGACTATTTCTGTGAATTTGATATTATATAGAAGCTGTCGCTGATGAACAGCGGCGGCAACAAAACTAGATAGATGCGGAAGTGTCGGAATTGGCAGACGAGCAAGACTAAGGATCTTGTGATGGCTACATCGTGTGGGTTCAAGTCCCATCTTCCGCACGCGGCCGCGAAGTTGAGAACCTAAGAATTTATATTCTAAGGGGTGGCTTCGCGATAGAGTGTGAATTAGAGCATAGGTAAAATACCTGTGCTCTTTTTCAATATAAAAGGACTGCCATATAGTTGACAGTCCTTTAGATTACACATGCTTACTACTTTTTTATATAACAGCCCTTATAATAGGGCTTAAAATTGGTTTTGCATACTTTCTCAATGTCACAGCCCTTATATGTTGGATTTCTCCAGTCATCAAGACCATATTCAGCAATAAGGCGCTCAGGTCTACTATTATCGTTATTACCAATGCAAACTCTATCTTTTTTGAATTCCCACTCATCAGGGTAAGCATCAGATACTATCTGTTTCACCCTACTATTGAAGTTCTGTTTCCCAAGTTTAGTCCCAGATGGATTATTCTTGGTACACCACTTAAGATAAAGGTCATACAAAAAGCTTTGAGGCACTTTATCCCAGACAAGCTCAGGGAATACCTCTTCAACGAACTGAACCACAGGGTCATTGACCTCTTTATATTCTGCAAGAAGAGCTTTGCAGGCATCGGGTTCATTAAATGAATAATAATCAGGCATGTTCATAACCTTCCAGAGAACATACTCAAGAACCTCAGGTCTGTGTAGATAATCCTGCTTAATATATGTTCTTTCAATACCCTTGAATGTCTTTTCAAAAGGTATCATAAGAAACCTTCTATAGAAGGAATCAGTCTGGTCAGCGGCTTTAGGCAGTGCGTTTACGCATTCTACTATAAGGCCATTATATCTGAATGTAAGAGCCTGCTTGTATTTACGGTCAATAGAGATACTATCACCTGTAACAAGGGCCTTTAGATTAGCCACATTCTTTGTATAGTCATTGGTTCCATTCTCATCAGTAATTACAGCATTAGCCGTAATAAGCTGAGTAAGGAACGAATCTTTGGCAAAATGCTCAAAGGTTATTGATGCATAAGCTCCTTCACCGCAAAGCTGTTTCATAAGTTCGCAGAGAGTTCCCTTACCATTCATACCAACCTGAGAATACATGCATACTATCTTGTTCCAACGGACGTTGGGCCTAAGGATAGCACCAAGTACATGCCAGAGAAGGTCTACAATCTCCTCATTATCAGAGAGAGACTCCATCCATTCGTCAAAATCCCAGATGAGGCCGTCATCCATGGTAATCCTTGGAACTTGAGGCGGAGTAGGACCAGTAACATAATTCACACGGGACTTTCTGGTAAAACAGATATCGGGTGTAAAAGGTCTAAGGGTCTTAGTGGGATAATGAAGTATACCGTTATTCACAGCGATAAGGTCCTGTTCAGGGTTCGGTATAACGAGTTCTGCACGATTTTCCAGAAAATGTCTGATTTCCTCTATGTCTTTAATTGAACAGTCGTACTTATAGGTAATGACGAGCTTAGTGAACACCGCATCAGAACCAACGTACAATCCTTCATCAGGGCCACTTTCCTGATATATTCCTACATAGTTATTGTCATCTCTACTTCCTGTCCACGAAATACATCTTATGATGTATTTATGAAGCAAACATTCAGCGATAGACTGATTAGGAAGACATTGTATCATTCTAATCTTACCAACAGACTTAGGGAGTGTGTCATTAACAGATTTTATTTTATCAGCAATATAATTTGATAAACCATACCTAAGTTCCAAATCAGTATATGACGATGCTGGTTTTGGAAGAGTCTGAAAGAAATCCATAGTTGCCGACATTATAACCCTGTCTTTGTCTTTAGATTCTGTAAAATTAAGTCCTGAGCTAGCCTGTGCTTGAACTGTTGTTTGCATAACACTTGGAACTTTAATAATGTCAGGTGGTATATCAACAACACCATTGATTTGATTATTAGATGTACTAGAGTTTTGTGAATTCATTATTTTTCTCCTCTCATAAAATTTTAGAAGTTTATAACAACACAATAGCATAAGACTTAGGACTGAGCAAACTTAATATAAACCATAAATTATCGATTAACCATATATGGCTAAACTGGGGTTTTCGTCAAAAACTACATAAACACTGCAATTCCCATATATGTCCCATTAAACAACTTGTACAAAAATTAGCCATATATGGTAAAGGCATAATACACAAAAATCACCCCATTTTTTCTAAAAAAATTTAAGGAGCACTCCTCCATCACGAAGAGCACTCCTCAGAAAAATAATGATTCACAACTTAAGTATACACTAATTGACTAGCTGAGTCAATATAGGATTGTGTACTTTTGGAAATAGTAAAAGTACACTCTGCAATTATAGATTTCATCTATGTTTGCAACACTTTACATACTTTATAGACATTTTTATACTACAAAATCGAAATATCACAGCAAAAAACAGGAAATAGAAAAAATATTTTATAAGCTATAAACGTCTATAAAATACATAAAAAACCTATAAGCGCTGGAAATATCTACGTTTTTCATATGTCACTTTTATTTCCTTTTTTCTGTGATATTTCGAAATTAAACTAGAATGCTGTCATAGAGCCAGTTTTATTATGTCCCTTTTGGGGAAAGAAAAAGGACATTGTTTCCTTTGCTCCTTCATCACATATATTTAATCTCATTTTTGCTTCTTTAATATGATTCCTAAAACTCACATAGCAGGCAAATTTTAATCTCAAAGCTATCAACATCCTGACTGTATGTTAGATTTATACTTTTTGCAGATATAGAGTGGATAGATTCGCAATGAGCTTGTAAACATTTATTGTTGGTAACGCGGATGATTCGTCATCTAAAGAATCCAGAAATGCATTAGAAAGCTCATTAGCGCATTCGGCCATCACTGCCAATTTTTCTTGTGGTATCTTGTCATAGACACCTGCTTTATACTGTTTTGCAAATGTCTTAGCCGGATTATCTATCAGGAAATCTGTTCGTGCAAGATAATTGCCAAGAATATCCATATTTGCTCCGTCAGGCTCAATGACTACAGATTGTAGCTTATATTTTTCTTGAACGGCAGATACTTCAAACTTGATGTACATAATTTAACTCCATTTTTGCCCAGGGGATTGCTCCCCCCCGGGCAATAAGATATTACAAATTGATAATAAGTGGCTTGTCTCCAAGCTGTTCTTCCGCTGCTACTGTGCTGGAATTGACTTCTCCAATGATGACTTCCAGCTGGTCGAGACTGATTTCTTCTTCGTCTGCGGGAATAATTAAAATCTCATGTATACTGCTAAAAATAATGAGCAGCTTATTGTAACCATGGCTCTTAGCCCATTTTTTAATTAGTGGATTGTTAAGCTGAGACGAACCATAGAGTAAATCTTTATTTGAAAGTACGAATATTGACGGAATATCACCAAGATCAGGCATTTCATCAACCTCAAATCCGCTCATTTCTGCAATCATTTTTCCAAGTGATTTGATGTTGAATTCTTCTGAAGTATATGTGTTGGCTTCTGCAGCCTTCCATAACTCGTCTATATCAATCCCGGCTTTATCTACAATCTGAGGTGTGATTTTTATGGTAAAGTTCTCACCATCTCCTGAGTGCTGCTTGATATAAAGATATTCATCGATGTTTTCATCAATGTCAGATACTCTCTTTATTAAGTCTTGTGATCCCTTTTTTTGAAATGCGATATAGCAGTTTGCTTTCAGATAATCTGCCTGAAGGAATAAAGAAGGGTCACCAATATCGATGCTCTCTTTGCCCTCTATCTGCCTCTCAATAAAATCTGCTGTTTCTTTTACAGACATGGTCTCATCTTCAAGAAGCCTGTCAACATAAACGACATGACAAATCTTCTGATCAGGAGTGCGCCTCATATTTATGGCTTTCATCTCGACGCCATTTTTATTTATTGTTGTTGCATTTGAGATAAAACCTCTGCTGTTGAGTTCTTCAATAAGATTTTCGATTGTTTTCATAAGTTTTTTTCCTTTCTTTGTGATTTTTGGATAAGATTCTTTTTTGATTCATAAATGTCCGCATTATTCTTTCATCCGCTATCTGCTGTATCTGAGCATAGGCATTTCTGATTCCCAAACCGCTGTGATATGCCTCATAAGCTATCTTTTTTACTCTCTTCTGAGACAAATGGATAGGCATACCATAGAGCTGCTCTAGTTTACGAATGGGACTTGCCGGATGTAATGTAAGAAGATAGATATAGTCATCCAATGCGAGAGAGTTAAGATTGATTATTCTTGTACAACGTGATGCTATCTCTGGAATAAGACCGAAATCAATCAGGTCTTGCATTGTAAGTTCGCGGCTGTAAGGAACTTCAGTGGATGATTCTGCTCCGAATCCAAGACCTGAGGATGATTGTTTAGATGCGATTTCCGCAGCTTTTTCAGCGAAGCTGCCGCAGAGAATAAATGTCATCTTATTCGTATCGTAATATCTAATAAAATTGTTCTCGGATTTGTCAGTTATTACAGACCCTTCTAGAAGTTTAAGGAATTCTGCCTGAATTCGGATTCCGTGGTCAGTGCCACCTGAGCCAATCTGCGAAGCTATACATTTGTCAAATTCATCAAAGACGACAATCTGTTCAGGCGCAGAAGGGTCAATCAGTTCAAGGAAGTCTGTTATCTTTGCCTTTCCAGACCAGCCCTGCTGACTCAGAACGGAAGAGTCAATAATCTGAATCTTTGGATAGATTTCCTTGAGAGTATTCCACAGATGACTCTTGCCCACTCCGGGAGGCCCGCATATAACATCAACAGACCTGATTCCTCTTATATGGTTGTACAGAATCATAGAGGCAGTCCGGCAGTAATTATCCTGCTTATATATTTTTGATAGTAGATAGTCATATATTTTTACAGGATTATCTAAGATTGTGCTTAAAGTACTTTCTTTGGATGGACTTCTTACTTGTGGCATATAGTCCTTTTCGTAAAATGGGATTTCCGACATGCAATTTTCCTCCTATTCAGAGTTAAATCCGAGCGAATGGAAATGAGCCCTTTTATATAGTTGTAAAGGGAGATGAGTAGAAATTAAGGATATTGACTGCTTTAGTCAAAACATGGTATTATTACAGTATCAAAAATTATGTAAACCAATTTGTTTATTTGAGGTAATAAGATATGGCAATAGTTAGTTATGAAGGAGAACTTGGAAAATTTGAATATGATAACGATGAATTCAAGCTGCAGGACGGCTTGCTGATTTATGTTGGACATGAACAGGATGGAGCTGAGATACATATGCCTAAAGGAAAGATTTACAGTTGTTCCCAGATGTTTGCTGGCAGTGCAATAGTAACGCCGCCAGAAATCCCTGATATGGTCTGTGATCTGTCTTACATGTTTTTTGGTTGTGAATCGCTTAAGGAACCAGCTATAATTCCGCTCTCTGCTGAATGCATAGATAGTATGTATGAAAAGTGCTCTAACCTTAGGTTGGCTCCTGTTATCCCTCAAGGTGTCGAAAGCTGCTTAAATGTTTTTGCTGGCTGTCCACGGGATACCGAGTTTGCTGGAAATTATAATATCCTTCATCGAGGGCAGGCTTATACAGATGAAGCAGCAATGAAAAGGTATACAGGAAGGCTTGGGACATTCCTGTATAATCCTAAAGAGTTCGAGATTAAGCTTAGTTCAGCAGGACTGGAATATCTTGCCTATATAGGGATGGAAACAGACGGGGACAAAATAAAAATCCCTGAAGGATTGATTATCGCAAGAAATATGTTTAAAGGACGTGACGATTTGATCTCTGCTCCAGTCGTTCCTAAGGGTGTTTCTGACGTTACAAGCATGTTTCTTGGATGTTCAGAACAGGTTCAGCAATATGGCGCAGAAAACATAAATGAACGAGGTATCCAGCATAGCTTTATAAAAATCGATGGTCTTGGGAAGAATAATCTTAGGATGAATCCTGAAGAAAACATAATAAAGGTTCTTGTTCCAGTTCCTGAAGAGGACTATGAGAATGGGAAGGTTATTGTATTACCTCGTAGAGATGACCTTGTTTTCAAAAATGGAATATTCTCAGGATTAAGGTTCTGGCCAATGTCTCCGATGAGAGAAGCTGTTGTGAAAATCGATGGAAGAAAAAGAAAGATTCAGCTTGATATGAAAGAACTGGAAAAATCTCATAGGAAAATCCTGGATGCTGCTAAGAAAAGCATTGATGAAACTATTCAAAAAGGAAATAAAATAGAACTTCTGAGAGAGATAAGAGATTGGTGAAATCTCATTATAGTATCAGGCAGGTTTTCCTGATGGGAGGATTGAAGGAGGGCGCAGCGCCTCCTCACCAGTAATTTGCGGAACCGTAAATGGTTACTGGCATTCAGAATGACGAAGACAATTAAAGTTGTGGAACAACGGCTTATGTGATAAGTGGCTTCGGCATCTGTAAATTGAGAAAATACAGTTTGTTTTAGGAAAAAGAGTTGAGGAAACAGAATGGCGAAGTTAAAGGACTTGCATATACGTGTTGATGAGGACACATGGAAATATGCAACTGAGATAGGAAAAAAATATGGTATAAGCATGGCAGCTGTATTTCGAAAAGCTCTTGCAGGAACTCTTGAAAATGTGACATCCGGGATTTCCTATGTAAACGATAAGCAGGGTGATGACATCAGAAATACAATAATGAACATATATGAAAAAGTAGGTCATATAGACCGAGTCCTTTCGGGTATTGGAAATAATGCCAATCAGCTGGCTCATTTAAATAATATTAACAAGAAGATATATGAGCTTAAGAGCAGGAATCATCCGAATATTGAGCTTATACAGATGTACCAGAAACAGATGTCAGATGAAGAATACAGAATGAACAGTAATATTGATATCAGCAAGATTGCAGAGCTTAAAGATGAGTACAGAAAAATATCAAAAGATATAACAGAGTCTTTAGGAAGATTTATCGATTAGGAGTTATAGGAAATGTATACGAAGATAACCAGGGCAGTACATGGGGCTTCGGCAATTGCATACGTTCTTAAAGAAAAAGGACATTATAAGGACAAAAGGAATGACCTTCTGGGGTATATCAACTTGAATCCATACTCGGATATTACTAAACAGATGCAAAGATACTGGAAAAAGGCATCAGATAGGCATACAATTCAGATTCGCCGGGTTATAATATCGTTTTCAGAAAAAGAATGTGATAAGAATGATGAGCTCA
Source organism: Butyrivibrio sp. (assembly GCA_015056655.1). Lineage (GTDB taxonomy): Bacteria > Bacillota > Clostridia > Lachnospirales > Lachnospiraceae > Butyrivibrio. The sequence continues at coordinate 11,696 of SVFV01000014.1, read as the reverse complement.
GAAAGCAGCAGCTCATGGATATGGTCAAGGATGGGCTTAAAGAGATGTACCCGGATAGACAAATATTATTAGCACTTCAGTCTGATGGTAAGGCTGGAAAGGTTCATATACATGCTCTTATAAATGACGTATCTATGACTGACTATAAGGGAATAAAGAGTAATGAGAATAATTTCTTTTATTTGAAAGAACATCTCAATGCCCATATGGAAAAATCTGGGCTTATTCTTGATTATGGTAAGAAACGTCAAAAAGGAAGCAAATCAGACTATCAGAAATACTTGGAGGACAATGGTAAATACAGTTGGCGTAAAGACCTTGAAATGAGGGTATCCGGTGCTCTTGATGCTGCTGACAGTTATGATGGCTTTATGAAAGAACTTGAGCTTAGAGGAGTCAGATATAACGACTCTGCTAAAAGAAAATATAATTCTTATACGCTTGAGGATTATAGTCTGCTTGATAAATATAAAATGCCACATCCCAAGAAAAAGATGACTGCCAGAGGCGATAAACTTGGTGAGAGGTTTGGCAAAGAAGCTCTTAAAACGCATTTTGCCAGAAAAGAACTAAATGATAATAGCATGAGTTTAATCATGATGCCTGATACTGCTGATGATAACGAGATAGAAAATGAGATCAGCAAGAGTCTTAACAGCGTTTTTGATACAGATGACTTTAATATATGGTGTGATGAGAATAATATCGTTATTTCTGATAATACTTCCTGTGACCGGATTATATTTATAAAGAACATGTATGAAGAATCCAAAGCTAAGAAATCGCTGGATAGTATCCAGTCAGATGTGAAAACAGATGATTTGGCTACTCCTGTTGAGAGTAATGAAAATAAAGCCATGAAGAATATTACTGAAGAAATATGGATGAAGCGTCGCAGGACTAAGCATGAGCAGGGATATATAAGAGCTGACGTAAATAATGATGAAGCTACAGATAATAAAGATTTTTCGTGCAAAGCTGGCACAGTATTGGAACTGTAAATTAAAACAGATGATTTCATTTACAGAATAAATGAGGTAATTATGGCATTGATAATGTCTGGATTTTGTAAAGGATATAATGACAGTCTTTTCTTTTACAAGGAGATCTTATGGTTTATGGATATGCTAGGTGCTCAACCAATGAAGAACGGCAGGATATTGAACGTCAAAAGAGAGAACTTAGAAGTCTTGGTGTGAGCAGTGAAAAAAATTTATATTGGGAATATGAGAGCGGAATGAAGGATGACAGATGTGAGCTCCTGAAGCTGTTAGACATCGTGCAGCAGGGAGATACTATTGTGACTACTGAAGTGTCAAGACTTACCCGTTCAACAAAGCATCTCTGTGAGATGTTGCAGATTGTCAAAGACAGGAAGCTGATATTAAATATAGGTGGTTCATTTGTTGTAGACTGTTCGAAGGGGGATGAACTTGACCCTATGTCAGAGGGAATGATAAAAATGTGGGCGGTATTTGCTGAGATGGAACGTAACATAATCTCCATGCGTGTGAAATCAGGTATGAGGAATGCAAAAGCAAAGGGAAAACATATTGGCAGGCCAAGGACGACCTCTGATACAATTCCTGATAGATTCTGGAAATTCAACAGGATGTATCAGAACAGGGAAATCAATGTATCAGATTTTGCCAGGATTATGAAATGCAGCAGACCCACATTATATAAATACTTATCTATAGCCAATGATGCTGCAAAATAAAGATTTGATGATTAAGAAAACACCGGCAAGATGCCATATAGCATCTGGTCGGTGTTATTTTATCTCGCAGTTTTCAATTGCGTAGTCAAGCATGATTTGTATGAGCTCGTTCCTGCTTAAATTAGCTGATTTGGATATATCATCAAGTTTCTGGACGGTCTCGTTCGATATCCTTATTGAAAAGTTCTTATAGCCATCTTCTCCTCTTTTTTTAATAATCAGTTTCTCATTTGCCATTTTTACCACCTGATTTTAACACCTTTCAAAAGTAAGTTTATTATTTGTTACAGTGCTGATATATGATAAAAATATGGCAAAAATATAGCTGAAAAGTGCCATTTCTAAATATTTAATCATAACTAAAATAAATATTGCATATATGGCATTAATATGTTATTGTAAATAACGGCGCTAATGATAAGTGTTTATGAGGGAAGCATATATTTATGAGAATTCATAAGAATCTTGAAGCAGTGTCAAGAAATAATAAAGAAATACAGCGCGTGATCATCAGACACAAAAATCCACCACCGACAATAAGAATTTAAAAGTAAAAAACATAGCAGAGATTATTGAATTATTCCGGCTGTGATTTTTTGATAAATCAACCAAGTGCGGTTGCAAGCAGCCGCTCGGCATACTATATGTTAAACGAGAGCAACAACATCGGTACCTATATTAAAAACAACAAAAACATCTTAAATACAGTAAAAACAAATCCCAAATCAGCACTGTATCAAGATGAACTTTAAATTAAGTACTCGCGCAGATGCGCTCGTTCGACTCTATCTTTGATACAAGAAGTAAACAAAATCTACACCGAAAGGAGCGTGATATTATGACGAATATCAATATCAAACTTAAGAAGATTCTGGCACTTACGCTTGCAGTAGCCATGGTCTTTTCAATCGCAGCTGTATCCACACTTACAGTAAAAGCAAGCGAAACCCACTCTAAAGGCTACGACTGGATGGTCGAGAAACTTGACGCCTATGTCGCTGACGGAACTCTCTGTTCAGACGGCGTGACTATCATGGCAAGACCACTTTCTGACGTTTCAGGTGAAAACGGTTACAAAGAAAACTTTATCACCGTCACCTCGTCTGAGCTTGAAGAACTAAAAGCACGATACGCACACGTAAGCGGTCGCTATGAATGTGGTTATCCATCCAAACTTCAACAGTTATATGACCTTGCGTGGCACAAAGCTGACCCCTATGTACCAGGTGATACAAACGGCTGGGCGGAAGAAACCGTGAACCCAACACAGGATACTTCAAACAGCGGTTCCTCGAACAATAACGGTTCATCAAATTCCAATAGTACAAGCCAGACAACAAATACACAATCTGTGGCAGATACAGATAAATGGCTCAGCTGGTGGCTGGATGACCCGTCTACTGACCCCGAAACCTATGGATGGGACAGAGAGCTCGCAAAAGAAACATTTAACTATCCACTTTTTGCGCATCATAACACAGGATATACGTTCAAATCAGACTCAGGCATCAAGTACAAAGTTACAAAAGAAGGCGGCTACCGCAAAATAGGTCATGTCGAAATCATCGGTTATGAGCCAGACCAGGTCAACGAACGAACCGCTGAAAACTGGATGGAAGAAGCAGCAAAGAACCAGCCTGACGGTATCAAAAATACATTTGGAGCGTGGTATGCGTTCAATCATATATATGGATGCGAATCATATTACAGTCAAAATATTAGTAAACGTGAGATGAAGAAACGGGGTATCAAAAGTAAAACCTCAAGAATCAACGGTACTTATGAATTAGGAACACAGTGTTATCAAATGCTTACTGATACATACAATCCTTATAATGGCGGGGATACAAGACACGAATTCTTTCTTGTAACGAGCATCGCACCATCAGCATTCAAAGGAAACACCCAGCTCAGGTATGTGTATATCCCAGCAAGCGTTCAGACAATCCCAAAAGACTGTTTTAAAAACTGCAGCAATCTTGAAGAAGTATATTGGGGGTCAAATCCACTCAAATATGCCAAAAATGATGAATGTCTGAGAAACAGTGCTTTTCCAAAATACAATGGCAAAAAGCGAATCGTTAAAGGTGCATTTGCTGGATGTAAGAAATTAAAAAGATTCAAACTTGACGGTCTTTATGGAGAACTTAAAGTTGATAAAAAGGCATTCAATAAAGACAAAAAAGCCATTGAAGTTTTAGGATATAAATGTAAAAACAAATATATCAAGAAATTTGTCAAAGATATCAAAAACAAAGGCAATTCTAAGAAGAAAGCCAAGTTTTCCAAAGATAGCGAGACAGATGGTTAAGCCAACACCGAATCTTTTGATTCTTGTATCAATATCCCCATTCGAGATTTCTCGGATGGGGAAATTTTTTATCAGAGAACAACCTCTCTTTCGGCGCTTCTCTCTCGCTCAGCGCCTAAAACGGAACAACTCACTAAAAGCCATATAACAAGCATTACAAAGAGCTTTTACGGTCTAAACCGTGATATAATGTATATAGAAATACATATTTTCAATATAGAGGATATATATCATGTATAAGCCATTAAAAATTGATTATAAACTTCCAGAAGAACTGGAAGATACGATAAACAGTTATATACACGATGCTAACTTTGGCTGTGGGTATTATGATGATGTTTATCAAGAAGAAATTAAAGTGATACTTAATTGGTGCCAAAGAGAAAACGACAGGGGTCATCAAATATTGACAGCTGAACAAATAACAGAGCTTCGAGAATATTATCAATATGGTGGAATCAGAAAGGTAAGTGAATCGAATGGATAATACAATTAATTTTTCGGACTGTCCCAGAATAATGCGAAGTCTTGGCGGAACAGATAGAAAAATAATGGTCAATTATGACAATAAAAATTACATGCTCAAATTTTCTGAAAATCATTCTAAACGAACTGATTTATCAACAAGTAATGTCAATAATGTCATTTCTGAATATATCAGTTCACATATAGCACAAAGTACGGGAATCCCTACACATAACACTGTTCTTGGCACATATAACAACGAAATAGTTGTCGGATGCGAAGACTTTAGAAAACCTGATGACGAAAACATTGAGTTTGGAGAATTCATTCACTCTGTTTATGACTCAAAAGACATAAAAAGAGTCATCAGGTTAGACCAAATTTATAAAACACTTGAAGACAAAACTGTATTTTCAGAAGAACTTAAAAAAGCTTCCATAGAAAGATATTGGGATACATTCGTGATAGATTCATTTGTCGGTAATTTTGACAGACATATGGGCAATTGGGGATATATTGCTAATAATAATAAACTGTCATTAGCGCCTATGTATGATTTTGGAAGTACGCTACTCCCTCAATTAGGTGATGATGGCTGGGGTACAATAATTAATGACGAATACGAGCTGACAAAAAGATGTATGGTGTTCCCATCACCAGCACTGTTTATATCACACGAAAAATCTGGAAAAGTGGGCTACTATGACTTACTTTCTTCAAACTATGATAAAAACTGTACAGAAGCAGTGATACGTACAGTTCCCAAAATAAAAATGGACACGGTAGAAAGAATTTTAGATAACACGCCATTCATAACAAACAAAAGAAGAGAATCATATAAAAGATATCTTAATATAAGATATGATGTGATTCTTAAACGTGCTTATGATAGATGTGTATCGAATAACTTTGACAAAGAAGCGTTTGAACGAATCATAAACGGCATTCAATATTCAGATAAAAATCTCATAAAGGATTTCAATGTAAAACCAAACAAATCTTTGAATATAAATAAAGATATAAAAGAATTTCACGCAGAAAATGGCAAGGATAATATGATAGACGAACTCAGAAACACAGTAAGAAAAATAAACATGACCAATGACGGTTACGAATATAAAAACAATCCACAGGATTCTGACGATTTTGGTTCAACAACCAAACCGTAATATTTCTTATTCTTAATCCCCAGTAGAGCTTAACGATTCCTCTGGGGAAATTTTTTCTAAAAGAACAACGCAATGTTAAATCTGAAAAACAAAGCAGACCTGGCAGATTTGGTATGTGATATCTACTTAACAGCAATATAAACAACTACTCTTTCTCACCAACAACAGCACTGTCTGTTACATATTTCATCATTTTGTAAGAGCCTCACTCGCTAACGCTCCTTCGCCCCGACCTCCAAACTGATAACGTAACAACCAGAAACCAGAACGGAGGTAACTAACAACAATGTCCCATACAATCTACGGAGGATACACCCACAACAACTGTTATGTCGATGACATGGTGGATAACAGCCGTGACATCGTCTTTTATGCCAAAGACAAAAAATGGTAAAATGAGTTGGTATTATTTTTCGATGAGGTATTACACGATGGCACGTAAGAAAAAAGTTACTTATAACGACAATAATCTTGCAATTGCATATTTCCGCTGCTCTTCAAACAAGCAGGAAACATCAATTGAACAGCAAGATAATGCTGCAAAAGAATATGCTAAAGCACACGGGTTTACGATTGTGAAGAGCTATATAGATGATGGAATTTCTGGAACCACTTCTGAACGTCCGGGATTTCAACAGATGCTTTCAGAAGTCAAGCACATTAAGCCAGCTGCATTGATTTTATGGAAGGTTGATAGACTTGCACGTAATGATTTTGATATGGCCATTGCCAAAAAGACCATAGAGGATTCAGGATGCAAGATACATTATGTTGCAGAGATTACTCCGGATGGGTCACCAGAATCATACTTGATGGAAGGAATTTTGGAAAAATTTTCGTCGTTCTATTCCAAGCAACTGGCAGTAAATGTGAGGAGAGGACAACAGTATAATACTGAAAGGGGGTTGTATTTGGGAGTTAAGGTTTTAGGCTATACCACAGAGGGCGAGGGACGCCATAATAAAAGATATGTTATTGACCCCGTAACTAGTCCTATAGTCAAAAGGATTTTCAGTGAGTATGTAAATGGAATGTCTATGCAGAAAATATGTGACATGCTGAATTCTGAGGGGAGGAAAACATTATTAGGTAATAAATTCACAATCAATAGTATTAGAACTATTCTGCATAATGACGCTTATATAGGCTATTATCGATATTCTGATGTAGTAATTGAAGATGGCATGCCAAAGATAATATCTAAAGAGCTTTTTGAAGAAGCGCAGAAGAAGCTTGCACATAATAAAAAATTCGGTGCGCAGAATGCGAGGGGATTGGATGATAATGAGGAGCCTCGATTCTGGCTTACAGGAAAACTATATTGTGGAGAATGTGGCGATTCGATGCAGGGAACATCAGGAAGGTCACACACGGGAACAAAGTATTATTACTACTCGTGTAATGATCATCACAAGGGAAAAAAAGGAAATGGATGCAAAAAGCGAGATGTAAAAAAACAATGGATAGAAGATATTATTTGTAAGGTTCTTTCTGAATTTCTTCAGAACACTGAAAATCTCGCATCATTGGCAGTTGACCTTGCGGATTATTACAAGAAAGAACATGCAGATAAGCATTATCTCGAAAGCTTGCAAGCAGATTTAAAAACTACAGAATCAGCTTTGAAGAATGTTATAAAGGCTATTATGGCTGGAGCATCAGGGGAGACGATCAATAGTGAATTGAATAAACTCGAAAGTCAGAAAAAGGCGTTGATGGAAGCTATAGAAGTTGAAAAGGCCAAAAGCCATGTCTTAGAAGAGCATACAATACATGAATTTTTTGAAAAGTTCAAAAATGCTGATATGAACGATGTTGAAAATAGGGATATTGTGTTAAATTATTTTGTCGATAAAATATATCTTTACGATGACAGAATACTTATTACCAGCACTATTGATGGAAGAGATAGAGATTTATGGATGGCAGATGTAAAGGCATTGAGAAGTAAAAAAGGTTCTACTACTTCGCGGCTTGCCGCACTAGATAACAAGAGAACCGGTTCGTTAGAACCGGTTTTTTGTTATCTAGTGCGGAGGGGACTTGAACCCAGCTTGCTATGCAAGCTGGTTCAATCTCCTCGGCGCGGAGCGCCTGCGTCGGTCAGCGAGTCGGGAAAAAGGTCCACTGGACCTTTTTCTTTTTTCCGACTCGCCCCATCTTCCGCATGTGCGGATGAGGTACTTGAACCTAGGGTTCAATCTCCTCGGCGCGAAACCTATCTTCCGCACAGTGGAAGAGACGTTTGCAAAAGTATTAATTGATAACTGTAGGGGATACAAGAATCCTGAGTAAATATCTGCCACAAATTAACAAAATAATAAATTAGGCAGGAAAATATGGTTCCAAATTTCTGCCAAAAACAAACAAATTACAGAAGCAGGCAGACAAATAATTCAAAAATGTCTGCCATAGACAAGCAAATCGCAAATATAGGCAGTAAAGCAACTTTAAAAATGTCTGCTATAGATAAGCAAATCGCAGATATAGGCAGTAAAGCAACTTTAAAATTGTCTGCCATAAATAACCAAACTACTGAAACAGGCAGAACTACCTAATAAAATTAAAATCTACCGGGGCGTGATGTGTGCTAAAGAAAATAGCACTCCAAATTCTTGCTAGTCAAAGATATCTATAAATATACTAATCTTATGATATTCAAAGAAAAGATGCGTTATAATATGGGACAAATATTCTCCTTTTTTATGGTGACAATTCAATTTAGCCTCAGAATCCGAAAGACGCTGGTAAATTAAATATTCAAAAGGATAGACGCATTAAACTGATAATGGAAAATAATCTATAAAAGGCAGGCATTGCAATGACTAACGACACAGTAATTGAGGCAGCAATCGAATATGTAAAAGAACTGTTTGCGGGGAATGCGGATGGGCATGGTGCGGATCATACCATGAGGGTTTATCACAATGCACTGAGTCTTTTGGAGGCTTATCCGGAGGCAGACAGATTCGTATCTTTGCTGGCAGCATTATTGCATGATGCTGACGATCATAAACTTTTCAACACTGAGAATAATGAGAATGCCAGGACCTTCTTGGAAAAAGAGGGACTTGAAGCAGAGACGATCGAGCAGATTTGCACGATTATAAATGCAGTCTCTTTTAGTAAGAACAGGGGTAAGAGGCCTGAAACACTAGAGGGTAAAATAGTTCAGGATGCAGACAGGCTCGATGCTATCGGAGCAATAGGAATTGCAAGGACTTTTGCTTATGGTGGTAAGGTTGGAAGGCTGTTGTCTGATTCCATAGAGCATTTTTATGATAAACTCCTTTTGCTGAAGGATGAGATGAATACAGACGCAGCAAAGGACATTGCGCAGACACGACATGAATATATGACGAAATTCCTGGAAGAGTATTATTTTGAAACAGGGCTTAAGAGGAATGAGTAAAAAACATTTATAGTTGTTTGCGATATATCATTTCCCCATAAGGGACGGTATCATGTTTCTTGGAACGAATAGATATGGTCTCTTGGATGAAATCACAGAAATCCTCTTTTGCTGTGGGGGAGGCTACTCTCTCACGATACTAGGATTTTTCTATTCTGCAGATATCATGAAAATATATGGAAGTGATGTCGATGAGAATATGCTTGAACATGCAAAGAAGAATCTTGCTTTATTGCAGGATGAAGGTTTGATGAAACGAGAGCAGGAACTGTCAGAGTTGTATGAAACATATCATAAGGAGTCTCATAAGGATGCTTTAAGCAGTATTGATGTTTTGAGAAAGCAATTGGTAAAACCAGTTTCTTACGAAGTTTTCCAGGCTGACTGCACGAAGCCTTTGCCTCGTGTGAACGCAGATATTATTATTACTGATATACCATATGGAAATCTTGTGGATTGGAATGATGGAGAGAGTGATTCACTGGAATTAATGCTTGCGCAGCTTGCAAAGACTTCTGACAAAGAGATGGTACTTGCTCTTTCAATGGATAAAAAACAGAAAGTAAATAGTAAGACATGGGATGTTCTTGAGAAGCATAATATTGGTAAACGGAAGTTCATGATTATGAAGAATAAGTAATCCTGATGTATTAAGCTGGCGATGGATAAAAATGGTGCCTATTAAAGGGAAGAACTTTTTACAGGAGGAGTATGGCATGAATGTAATCGAAGCAATTGAAAAAAGACATAGCTACAGAGGGAAGTTTAAAAGTGAGTCTGTTCCGAGAGAGGATCTTGTAAAGATTATGGAGGCTGGACTTGCTGCGCCATCAGGGTGCAATACTCAGACAACGAGTCTTATTGCAATTGATGATCCTGAGGTTATGAAAAAGCTTCATGCAGTAATTGATCCACCTGTAGCCGTGACTGCTCCTGCAGCTATTTGTGTGCTTACTCAGAGGATAAATGCTTATCGTGATAAGTGCTTTGCTACTCAGGATTATTCTGCTGCAATCGAAAACATGCTTCTTGCAATTGTGGAACTTGGATATCAGAGCTGCTGGTACGAGGGACATATCACTGATACTGACAGGATTGGTTATAAGATGGCTCAGGTGCTTGGCGTGCCGGATGAATATGAGCTTGTATGCTTCATGCCTGTTGGTGTTGCAGAGGATGAGATAAAAGCGCCGGTAAAGAAAGCCTTTGAAGAGAGAGCGTGGTTCAATTCTTTTAAAGGTCAGGAATAAAGCCTATTTCACATTTCTATAATATGGTGAGGATTACGGTACGATTTGACAATAAAACTCAAATGATCCGTAATAATGATCTGTTATTGGCGGTAAATTACGAGGCTTAATAAGAAAATCAAGAATAAGCACGTAAAACCGTCGGAATTTATAGAATAATTACGGGACATTAATGATGAAATGATTAAATGCCACGTAGTGGCAGGGAATATCGGTTTTGTGGGGAGATCAATGGAAAAAACAGACAATATATTCTATGAAGGATTAACAGAAGGAAACACAGAAAAGCTCTTAAGTGTTCCCAAAAGTGACCTGCATAATCATTCCTCCAAGGGCTGCAGGAGAGTGTGGCTTGAGGAGAAGCTTGGAAGAAAGCTTGAAGCTCCGCCTGAAAGATTTGGCGGACTTGATGGGATGCATGAGTGGTTTACTGAGAATATTAAGCCCTATTGCAGAGGGAGTGAGGCGCTGATATTAAGATGGGAAGGCTCATTCATCGAGGCAAAGAGGAACAATATCAAAAGACTGTCCATGAACTTCGGTGCCGCTGATATTGAGCTTGTTGGTGGAATGGATGTATTTACAAAGCTGATAGAGGGCTTCCACAAAAAGCATTGTCCGGATACGTTTTTTGAACCGGAGATCACTTATCCATCTTTATGTGATTTAGAGCTGGAAGTAGGCAGGATTGAGAAGTATATTTCAACAGGATTTTTCAAGACAATAGATGTATGTGGCGGAGAGGACATCAGACCATTTGAAGACTTCAAACCTCTTTACAGAAAAGCAGAAGAGTATCATCTTATAAAAAGAATGCATGTGGGTGAAAGCGGAAGTGCAGAGGATGTCAGGAAGGCAGTCGAAGTGCTTGGGCTTGATGAAGTGCATCATGGAATAGGAGCAGCGACTTCTGCTGAGATTATGAATTTTCTTGCAGATAATGATATTCAGCTAAATGTCTGTCCAAGCAGTAATGTAATGCTGGGCTATGCACCGTCATACAAAGAGCATCCTATAAAGGCTCTGTATGAGAATGGAGTTAAGGTTACCATCAACACGGATGACCTTCTTTTGTTTGACAGCTCCATAGAAAACGAATACCTGCTTCTTTATAGGGCAGGTGTTCTGAGCGCAGAACAACTTAATGATATTAGAAAATTAGGATTGGCAAATTGCTGATCCTTTTTTAAACTTTATCTATATTGCAAAAATGCAGCCTTTTCAGTTTTTCAAATTTTTTAAAAATTTTTCCAACACTTTTATAAACCAAAACGTTATATATACAGAAGCGCTTAAATAGTGTATGCTCAACAACCGGCTGATTTTTCAGCCGATGTTTTCGCATAAAATATAACAACAATTGTACCTT
>SVFV01000013.1 GCA_015056655.1 Butyrivibrio sp. | reverse complement strand
CAGCATACCTCACAAAAAATGATATAAAAAGGGAGCTGGAAAAAATGATTATCTCATTTTTTCACAGCTCCTTATTTTACTTAATATGCTTTCAAAATCCTATCAAATTCATCAGACAGCTATTACTTGCAAAGTTCGTTTGTATCTCTTGCAATAGCAAGCTCCTCGTTTGTAGGAACTACGAGAACCTTCACCTTAGAAGCGTCAGTTGAAACAACCTTCTCTTTTCCGTGAACTTCGTTTGCATCCTTGTCGATTTCTACGCCAAGGAATCCAAGTCTCTCGCAGATGATATTTCTAACAAGAGGTCCATTCTCACCTACACCAGCTGTGAAGCAGATGCAGTCTACGCCATCCATAGCTGCAGCGTATGAACCGATATACTTAGCTACTCTGTAGCAGAAAGTATTGATTGCGCGAATGCAGCCCTTATCTCCTGCATTATAGCCATCCTCAAGGTCTCTGAAGTCAGAAGAAACATCACCAGAAAGTCCATAAACACCAGACTTCTTGTTAAGAATGTTCTCAGCCTCAGCTACATCGATACCTTCCTTTTTCATGATGAACTCAACAACTGAAGGATCGATATCACCACTTCTTGTTCCCATGATAAGGCCTTCAAGAGGAGTAAGTCCCATTGAAGTATCAACGCACTTACCATTCTTTACAGCTGAAACAGATGCACCGTTACCAAGATGGCAAACAATTGTCTTAAGCTCTGAATAGTCCTTACCAAGCATCTCCGCTGCTCTCTTACTTACATAAGAGTGGCTTGTACCGTGGAAGCCATATCTGCGGATCTTGTACTTCTCATAAAGAGTGTAAGGAATTCCGTAAAGGAAAGCCTCCTCAGGCATTGTCTGATGGAATGCTGTATCAAATACTGCAACCATAGGGACGCCAGGCATAGCCTTCTGGCAAGCTCTGATACCGATAAGGTTTGCAGGATTGTGAAGAGGTGCAAGATCACTAACCTCCTCGATTGCCTTAATAACGTCCTCGTCGATAACTACTGACTTAGTGAATTTCTCTCCACCATGAACGATACGATGTCCAACAGCGCCAATCTCCTCAAGTGATTTGATTACACCAGTGTTAGCATCGGTAAGAGCCTCGATAACAAGCTCAATAGCCTTATTGTGATCTGGGATACTTGTGTCCTTTGTAATCTTATCGCCATCACCGGGAGTGAAGTTGATTCTACCGTCAATGCCGATCCTCTCACAAAGACCCTTTCCAAGTACTGCTTCTGTTTCTGAATCAATTAACTGGAATTTCAATGATGAACTTCCACAGTTAATAACTAAAATCTTCATTAATGATAACCTCCATGATAGAATACAAATATGAATATACTAGGAATTATATCTGAATACAACCCTTTTCACAAGGGTCACGAATACTGCATAAAAACGCTCAAGGAGAAATATAACGCCGACTATGTTGTCGTTGTAATGAGCGGCGATTACACCCAAAGGGGCTGCCCTGCCATTTTTGATAAGCACACTCGCTGTGCCATGGCTCTTGCCGGCGGAGCTGACCTTGTATTTGAGCTTCCCATTTATTACAGCACAGGAAGTGCCGAGTTCTTTGCTGGCGGAGCTGTATCTATTCTTAATGGTCTTGGTTGCATCGATTATCTAGGCTTTGGCTCTGAATCAGACGACATCTCTTCCATGGAGAAAATCGCCAGAATCCTGGTAGATGAGCCTATAGAATTCACCACCGCCCTAAAAGAAAACCTGAAATCCGGAAAAAGCTTCGCACTTGCCAGAGCTGAGGCTTTAAAGGCGTGTTCAGATGTAGATTCCAATATTTTAAATACCCCAAATGACATTCTTGGTATTGAGTATATTAAGGCTATCCTTTTGCAGGGCAGCTCAATTAAGCCTGTTTCAATTAAAAGGATGGGGGCTGGATATCATGATGATTCTATTGATGATTCATTTGCATCAGCGACAGCTATAAGAAATTTGATAGAAGCCCAAGGCAAAGCAGACCTTTCTAAGGACGATCTTTCTTCTTTAATCCCATCAGAAGCACTTAATGCACTTTTTGATGAAAACGAAAAATCAACTTCACCTGTCATTACTGCAGATGATTTCTCAACTCTTCTGCACTACAAACTTTTGTCTGAGAAAAATAATGGCTTTGAACAATACCTCGACGTTACCAGAGAAATATCAGATAAGATAATATCTCACATAAACGATTACAAAGACTTCTCTTCCTTTGTTTCAGAACTAAAAACAAAAGAACTGACCTATACACGAATAAATAGAGCACTCCTTCACATTCTTCTTAACATAACCAAGAAAAATATGGAGATGTACTCACCCTCAAGAACAGATTTTGTCTCCTATGCCAGAATCCTCGGCTTTAGGAAAGATGCCTCCGAGCTTATGAAAACAATAAAAGAGACTGCAACCACTCCCGTGATTTCCCGCCTCTCTGATGCATATAGCCAGACTTCATATTTTCAGATGCAGCTCTTAAATGAGACAATTTCCGCATCTAATATTTACGGCCTTATATCAAATAACGACATATTAGAATATGCCAAAAAGCCTGTCATTATATAAGTTCAATCCTAATAATATACAAAAAGCCAAAGCGCTGTAGATACCAAGTTCTACAGCGCTTTAAATGTTTTATCTGCAATTTCAACCTATCAGTTTTCAGCCACTAGTATCAGATGACTTGCACATCCTAAAAGCTCCCTTGTCTCACAGTAGGCAAGATGATACTTCATGAATAACTCAAGATTATCATCATTTAGCCCAAACTTCTCAGTCTGGCATGCAAGCTCAAGCATTCCATCAGCAGATACTGTAGTGATTCTCTTAAGCCCTGATTCCTCTACAAGCTTTTCAAATTCATCTATATTGAATCCAGTAAACAACTGCTCAGGGAAATGCTTTACCTCAAGGTCATCTCCGAAGTTCTCTTTGAATCCGGCATCAAAATCGGCCTCACGATTCCAGATATAATTTGTATACATAATGGCATGAACAGGAAGAAACGCTATAAGCACCTTTCCTCCAGCCTTTGTTATTCTCTTTGCCTCATGTAGAGCTTCCATCTGATCTGCCTTATCATACAGATGATACATGGGTCCAAAAAGAAGTGTTACATCATATTCATTATCTGGAAGCATATTAAGATTAACAGCATCCCCATGGAAAACACTGATATTATCAATCCCCTCAGCATTTACTTTAAGCTTTTCAAAATTGGAATCCGAATACTCAACAGAAGTAACATCATAACCCTCTTTTGCAAGAGCGATAGAAATCCTTCCAGTTCCAGCACCAATCTCAGCCACTTTCTCTCCTTCCCCTAGGAACTTATGGATATAGTGCATGGTAGTCAGATATTCAACCCTCCCCTGGATACTTCCATCAAGCCTATTCTCCTCTTTATATCTCGCATAAAAACCCTTAACAATATCTTCCCTATTTCCCATACACTCACTCCTCATTTCTCTAAATTTAATTACTCACCACTATAATTGTCAGACAATTTATTGTCAACTCATTTTTTGTATATACAAGTTTACTTTTGAGAATCCCCTGATCAGAGTCAACTATTTCATTACTCTCTTTTACATTGGTGTGGCTTTAAAAATAAGACTCGAAGTTTGACGAGAAGAACAAAGAGAAAATGCCTTTTCCTGTTGAGTTTTTGACCAAATGAAAGAGAATGAACATCTATACCTGTTGATATTTGTGGTATTACGAATTCCAATAGGTGGAATTAGCCTACTTTACCTATTGAGATTTGCTGTATTACGGTTTCCAATAGGTAAAAATAACCAGCTTTACCTATTGAGATTTGCGGTATTACGGTTTCCAATAGTTAAAAATAACCAACTTTACCTATTGAGATTTGCGGCATTACGGATTCCAATAGGTGGAATTAGCCCACTTTAGCTATTGTTTTTTGTAGTATTACGGTTTTCAATAGGTAAAGTTAGCCCATTTTACCTATTGTTTTTTGTAGTATTGCAGGTTCCAACAGGTAAAAAGTAATTAAAATGACCGATTGAAAATGCAAATGATACGGATTCCAACAGGTGATGCAGTTAGGGTGGAAATATCCCGTTTGTTTATCAATAACTCTTATGTAAAAGGGAGTTATGTAGATTGCAATTTATCCTTTCGAAAAAATAAAGCATATATATTGGGTGTGCTGCGTATAAAAACGTTGGTTCTTAGGTGTTGACTTTTAACACCTTAGAACCATTACGTTTTTAACCGAGCGAAAGTGTCAGCTAAACCCAATATATATACTTTAAAAAACTCGAAAGGATAAATTGCCACCAAATCACCCTGCGGTGACCTGGTCGGGGAAGATTTCGGAGGGCATAGGTTTTGCGAAGTAGTAGCCTTGGATCATTTCGCAGCGGAGTTTGCGAATGTAGTCGTACTGCTGCTGCGTTTCTACTCCCTCTACTACAATCTGAAGCCCTAGTCTCTTCGCCATATGCACTACCGACTCCAGAACTATCATACCCTTCTCTGAATTCTCAATATTTCTCAGGAAATACATATCAATCTTAACGATATCAACCGGCATATCCTTAAACATATTCAGATTCGAATAACCACTTCCAAAATCATCCATCATGATAGGGAATCCCTGATCATGAAGCTTCTGAAGAACATTGATGATAAGCGACATATTGTCATTAAAGGCGCTTTCTGTAAGCTCAATCTTTATAAGACTATGCTCAAGCCCATACTTATCAACTGTAGCTATTATATCATCCACAATACTTGGATGATCTACGTCAACTCTGGAGAAATTAACTGAAACAGGAACAACCTCTATTCCCTTATCTCTCCATGACTTTAGCATTCTACAAACTTCATCCAAAACATAAAGATCAAGCTCTGTGATAAATCCATTCTTTTCAAGAATTGGAATAAAGTCAGCAGGGTTGATCATCTGGTTTCTGGAATCAATCCATCTGACCAGAGCCTCTGCACTGACCCTCTCTCTGGTCATGCTGTTATAGATAGGCTGCAAGTAAACCTTAAATTCTCTGTCAGATATAGCATTTCTAACCTTTTGTTCTACACTCTTCCTATGCTCATCCTCATGCCTTATCTCATCTTCATAGAAGGCAACATTCGTCTTGAAATTACCAGAAACCCACTTCAAGGCATAACCAGCATGATCAAGCATACTATCAATATCTGTATCGCCCTCCTCAAGCCTGTAGCCACCTGCATAGAATGAAACTGCATAATCCATTCCAGTAAAAGGATTCTGCACAATATCTGTCTCTGTTGTCTTTGACAGCGTTGTTATTGAGATTTCACTGTCAGTCAAAATAGCAAATGTATCTCCGCCAATTCTTCCGCATACAGATTTCTTCTTTGCTATATCAGTACAGTATTTAACGTTATTTGCCAGCATTAAAAGGACCTTGTCACCATTTTCCATTCCAGTCCTCTCGTTAAGCTCCTGCATATGATATACCTGGATTTTGATCATGCTATATCCATGCATATCCTGATTATGCATAAGTTCATCACAGGCTCTGATAAAGCCGGCTCTGTTATTTAATCCTGTAAGTTCATCCACAGTAACGTCAACAAAGCAGAAAACAACAACAGTCATCGCTACACTAAGGGCAATAACAAGTCCTGTTATTGACTGTTCAGGAAGAATCAGCTGATAAATGACGTTAATAATGGTAATTACAAGAATTGCAAGCAAAAGGCGGAGCCTTAACTTTCCAAGATATCTCTTATGCTTAATGGCACAATCACCAACGCTGAAAACACAAATCAGATAATAGATGAAGGTAGCATAAAATCCAGCTCCATGAATGTATTCCATAGTGTTTCTATCAAGTTTGAAGAAAAAATTAAAGAAGAACTGTCCAAAGGTTGCCAAGAGCAGCATTAAAGCAAGAGAGCCTCGCAAAATAAGCGGATTGATTTTCTCCCCGCACAGCTCATAAAAGTACAAAGTTGCCCTATAGGGAAACATAAAGAGTACAAGAAAGTACAATATCAGAAATATATATGTAATTAGCCATGTTCCGGGTTTCTTAAACTGTAGAAGCACAGAAGTTACGATATCCAGAATGTTGTAAAGAATTGACAACACAATAATAAGCTTCAGATATATGCTGAAGTTCTTAATCAATCCAGGACGTATCCAGGCACATATTAAACTAGTCAAAATCACCATAATACCGGCGATATCAAACTGATATGAAAAAACCATACTAACCCTCAATAGTTAATAGTGTTTCTCCTCCCCGTATGTTAATGATATTCTTTATTTCCTGTTTTTTCAAGGCTATATTTTTTTACCAAACTTTAATGAATAGATATCGTAAAATCGTTTATAATAAAATTAACTATTCATATGTTTATAGGGGAAGTATCTATGGGATTAATCAATCTTAAACCAAACGAAATAATCCATAAATCAGGTGATAAAGTTGAGACCGTAGAAATAGTCGTAAAAGGTAAGGTAATTATTGAGCTTGAGGATGGTTCCATTCCTGCAGAGGTTGGCACGATCCTTGGTTGTTGTGAAAAGCCCGGAGAAGAATTCGTCTATACCTACAAGGCTGTGGAGGAATCAGCTGTTTTCTCCTATCCCTTTACTTCCTTTGATGATCTTTCAAAAATTGTTGCATCTAATCCAAAGATTACTCCCATCCTTGCAGCACAAGCCGTTCGCACAGTAGTCTTTTCCCTTGACCAATTAGAAAAGGACTACAACAAATGTCTTGAAGAATATGAAAAAATCCAGCAGGATGCTAAGGAATATCCCATGATGGCAGTTTCAGTCGGTGCCGAGGTCGAGCTCTTTCCAGAAATTGACACCATCACTCCGCCAACCAAAACTCAGCCATTAAAGGACTGGCAGATAAGCTTCTATAAGGATCTTGCAGCTAATGAGGATACCTTAAAAAAGTATGCCTATGGTATCTCCGCAAATATTTCAATCGGATTTATTCTAAATGCCCTTCAATCAGTTGTCATAATATCAGACAGCAGAAGGATGCTCTCTGAATACAAGAAGGAATATAACAAGACAACTCAGAAATTCAAGGCTTCTCTCCAGCTTGTAAGAGCTAAGTCTAATGATATGAAGCGAAATGGTATGGAAGGTGAGATGCATGACGTCGACATTAAGGATGCCCTTAATACCATCCTTCAGTACGCAGGTGCAGATGAAGAATCCACAGAAAACTTCAGAAATATTGTCCTTGAATTCAAAAAAACGCCTAACAGATATGACACATCAGATGAAAGCAGGGCTTTGAGACGTAAAGTTGGTATGGACTTCTATACAATCTACACCTCTGCTTTTCTTAGAAGCTTAAGCGACCCCATGGTTCCTTCCGAAATCATGATGTTCTTAATGTTCGGCTTTGTTGATGAAGAGCTTGCAGGTTTAGAGAATACCAGACAACTCTACGTTTACATGAAAACCTATCAGCCTGATCCAAATGGGCATGTTCTCACTGTATATGAGTGGTTAAAAAAGGTCTATTCCTTAGAGCTTGAGCCCTCCAGAAACGAGTTTGATGAGGACTACTTCACTGCCCTTAGAACAATGAAAACAAGTGGCGATATCAATGAGACTCAGATGGAACTCATGAAAAACGATCCCACTGAAAGACTTAAGTTCGAAGTTAAAAACCTCCTTGCTCTCGGTAACAGAATGAGCTTTGGAAGGCCTTCTACCTTTGTACCGGTCTTCGATTCCGAAAATGTTGTGCGTCCTCTTGATATGGCTTATATCGACTATCAGAAGGTCAATGATTTCTTTGACTATATTAGGTCTGTAGATTTTTCTGTATTTTGCAGACAGGGCTTATACTCTAACCCTGAAATTGGCGTAACTCAGGTGTTTTTAAATGAAGATGTTACTCCATACATGATCCTTATGCCTAATATGGGAAGCCGCGCTGCTGTATGGCAGGAAATCGAAGGTAAAAAGAGAAACACTCCCGCCAGAATGATCATCTCCATCTTTAACACGGAGACATTTGAGGATGTAATGATCAAAATCTGTGGCGAGTTCAGATGGGAAATGTGTAAGACTGAACAGGGTGTTCACTGGAACGATGTCACCGACCCCTGCCTTACTTCTATGTACTGTGATTACCTTCAGTTCTATAAAAAGAATCACACTCTTTCAACGGATATGAAGGAAAAACTTAAGGCTCAGCTTCAAAAGAATAATAATAACTTTAAGAATGTATTCGTAAGTGACTACATAAATTACATCAAATTTGAGGCTAATTCATCTCCAAGGCTTAACAAGGTTGCCAGAGATATTATTTTCACCTACTGTCCTTTCAGCAAGGATATGCGAGAAAAAATGGGCGACAACCCTCAATATGCTGACCTTATCAAAAAACATAATGCACATACCGCTGGACTTATGCGCCCTCTTTCAAATATAATTAGAAAGCTTCAAAATGATGGTATCGCGATACCACCCGAAATGAAGACTCAGTATGAATTCTTTAAGAAATGAGGTTTTACCATGCATTGTGATGATTGCACTTACTATGAATATGATGAAGATGACGAAGCATACTACTGCGGCGTAAACATGGATGAGGACGATTACGCCCGTATGATTCAGGGAAACCGTAAGGAATGCCCCTTCTATAGAAACAATAATGAATACGAAGTTGTAAAGCATCAGATGTAAACCTGATGCTTTATTTTTTTATCTCTTATTGATATATTGAATGTAAGTGTTTACATTTTGATGAATACAAGAAATCATAATAAATGGAGATCTATGAATACTCACATGACAATATATGATATATCAAAAAAAGCAGGCGTATCTATAGCCACAGTTTCACGAGTACTGAACGGCAGCGATGCAGTAAAGGAAAAAACTCGCCGGAAGGTTATGGCAGTCATTGAAGAATGCGGATATAAGCCAAATGCATTTGCCAGAGGTCTGGGACTAAACAGTATGAAAACCATCGGTATTCTCTGTGCTGACTCCTCTGACCTTTATCTTGCAAAAGCCGTCTATTATATTGAAGAAAACTTAAGAAAAGATGGATATAACTCTATTCTTTGCTGCACAGGCTTTCTCCAGGAGGACAGAGAAAGCTCAATTAACCTTCTCCTCTCCCAGCATGTGGACAGCATTATTTTGATTGGTTCTCAGTACATTGGAGAAACCAGTTCTCAGAATCAGTATATTATTGACGCAGCTCAGAAGACTCCCATAATGCTGCTAAACGGTACGCTTTCAGACGACAACATATATTCCATCATCTGTGATGATAAAAATGCAGTGAAGGATGCAACAAAAAAGCTATTAGATAGCGGCGTAAAAAAGATATTATATCTTCACAACTCCGATACCTTCAGTGAAAAGAAAAAGCTACAGGGATTTTTGGAAGCCTGCAAGGAATCAAACGTAAAATCCTATGATGAAGTAAAAAAAAGCTCATCTGACAACGCCATCTTCTACAACGTAGAAAAATACACAGGTTCACATGAAGACATTGATAATGTAAGGGATGATCTCTTATCTTTCGAAAAAAAATCAAAAATAAAATATGATGCTATCGTATGCTCTCAGGATTTCCTTGCTGTAGGCGCTATGAAATATGCAAGAGCAAGTAAGATAAGTGTTCCTGATGATATGCAGATTATCGGATACAACGATTCGATTTTAACCTTATGCACAGAGCCCTCTCTTAGTTCTATAGATAACAAGCTTGAGGATATGTGTACAAAGCTTATAGATGTTCTTATATCAGTACTTGCAGGTGAAGAAAACGAACACACTCACCTCTTTAATGCAACCCTGGTACAAAAAGGCACCACGAAGATAAACTAATGATATTCAGATAAAAATAAGCCAATTGCTTTCATGATGATAAGCAATTGGCTTTTCTTTTATACTCTATTCAATTTCAGATCAGATATCTGAAGTACAGCAAGGGCACTTTGTAGCCTCGATGTTGATCTCGCTCTTGCACTTAGGGCAGATCTTTGTTGAAGGTGCCTCTTCCTCTTCTTCCTTCTTAAGTCTGTCACTTAACTTGTTAAGGCTCTTAACAATGCAGAAAATTACGAGTGCCATCAAAAGGAAATTGATAATTGCTGTAATAAAGGTTCCATAATTAAGTGTTGCAGCACCAGCCTCCTGAGCTGCTTCAAGTGTGCTGTAGCTGGAACCATCAAGAGAAATGAACCAGTTATTGAAATCAATTCCGCCTGTCAAAAGTGAAATGATAGGCATGATAATGTCATTTACAAGAGAATTGATTATTGCCTGAAAGGCGCCACCAATGATAACACCAACGGCAAGATCCATGACATTTCCGCGCATTATAAACTCACGAAATTCTCCTGCAAACCCTTTACTTTTCTCTAATGCTTTTGCTTTATCCACTGCCATATTCCTCATCCTCCCATCAAATTAGATTTTCATTAAACCACTTGAAATTATACCATAATTTCGTTATTATTTAATAGTCGTTTATGCAAATCCTTGCAGGATTAGTTCATCGGTAGAATGTTAGCTTCCCAAGCTGAAAAGGCGGGTTCGACTCCCGTATCCTGCTTTTGTCCTCTGCATTTTAGCAGAGGCTTTTTTATTTAATAGGAAATTACTCCGAATTTCCTATTAAACAAAAAACGCTCCGCTATGGATGCGCACTCGCGCGTAAGGTATATGTTGCATAAATGCAACCGCGCTCGGCGCGAGCATGTTGCGAGCAACATGCTTTTTTATTTAAAATATTCCATTTAAATAGTTTCTTGTTCTCTCACTATTTCCTTTTGACTTAGGTAATTTCTTGCAATAGCCCTTACGCAGATGATAATTTTTCATCTCGCTATATGAAAGGCCAAATCTTCCAAGTCTAAGAGCTCCATTTTTTACATTGTCGCAATGAGCAAGGTCAATTTCAAAGAAGCAGGCAGGGTCATCGCTTTGACCATCTGCAGCTATACAGGTTTGAACCCAGCAGTAATTCTCGTCAAACAAAACATTACTATCAATGTTTGCAGCATCCAAGAGTGCCTCAAATGCAAGAGAATATCCAAGAGAAGTCGCTTTATGCTTAACAAGCGCACCATAAGCCGTATTTGAAAACTTCATGGAATCTATCTTCTCTGTCTTATCGTATCTGGTAGTAGCCATAAGCGCATTAAATATCTCGTATACAGTAGTAAAAGTAGTCTGCACAGTATCGTTCTCATCATTTATTGTGCTCATGATACTTTCAATTGTATTATTCAGCTGCTTCTGCTCTTTCTTTAAATTGGAATCGCAGTTTCTTTTAAGATATGCATAGCAGGTGTAAACCGTTTTGCCATTCTCTTTTACCTTTTCAAGGTAGACAAAATTAAGCTCAGACATTGCCACAACCAGATTAGTCGGATGTGAATAAACGTATGCTCTTCTGCCATTTCTAAGCTCAGAAGCTTTGAATTTCTTTTTCTTAGTGGAATTAGAGTAGACCTTAATGAAGTCGCTTTTTTTGTACTTTCCAAAGTTCTCCGGAGTAACTCTTGTCTTTTTACTATTTGATTTATCCTCGAGCTTCTCATAAAGATCATAGACCTTCTGCTCATTGCTGCTCAGAACCTTGTAAAGTTCAAGGTCATCCATGGTAGCATGTGCAACTATTGGCTCAGCGAATGTAAAAGAAGAAGTAAGAACAGCTGCAGTCATTACTACAGAAAAAACTACTGCCTTAACTCTGCCAAATAAAGACCCTTTTTTCATAATCATATCAAATCCTCATAGTGTTTATATTTTCAAAAAGATTTTACCAAAAATGAAGGCGTAAAAAAAGGTTGGCACAAAGCCAACCTATTATTCTTTCGGTGCTGTACGTGGCAAAAACCAAATTGCAGCAACTGCAATCATAAAAATGATAGCTGATATACAGTGTAACATTTTATCCACCCCCATAACTCATGTTTCGTAGATTTATTATAATCCAATCATCATTATTATGGTTATAGACATTTTTATAGATTTTGTTATTGCATTTTTAATTATTATTGCCAAATTTTTCTCCAAGAAGAACGGTGATGAAAACTGCAAAACTAGCGAACATTATTACCAAAGTAATAAGGATTCGGTCATCATCTCCTGTCTGTGGCAGATCAGTTGTGGTTGTCGATGCCGTTGTAGATGCAGCTGACGTAGTCGTAGCTGCTGTAGGAGTTGTAGTTGCAGCGGTTGTGGATGCTGTCGTAGCTGCTGTAGGCGTAGTTGTTGCTGCCGTAGTAGCAGTCGTCGCTGCAGTAGATGCAGTTGATGCAGAGGAAGCAGTATTACCTGACTCTTCCTCCTCTTCTTTTTTCTCCATCTCTTTTTCAGACGCAGAATCCTTCTCTTCCTTGATCACATCACCATCATAATTATCCAGAATATCTACCTTTACAGCCTTTACATTCATGGTGTTTGCAGGAGCTGTAAACACAAGTACTAAGATTGGAATTACTATTAAAAGTCTGAGTTTTTTCATAATGTTCCTCCTTTGAGTAAGGAAGCTTAGCATACCCTCTTTGCTACTACAAGGAGCCTTCCGTTTTTCATTGTGTAATCACAGGTTGACAGTGTTAAAAGTTCATCTCCATAAGTGGCTGTCGATGCTATTTTATGCAAAGACCTGAGCTTTAAATTAGCCACATAGGAATCAAATGTCTCTTTGTCATTAAGCTCTATATACTCTGCGTAGTTAAAGCCGTTATCACCAGTTGAATTAGTATCCAGTACAGCGATAACCTCATAAAATCTCTGCTCTGTATCCGTATCAAGCTCAATAGCCTGATGCTTTCTCATAAAGTCTTCATCCTTGTAGTACTTAAGCGTTCCAAATATCGCTCCGGACTTCATGTTGTGTCCATGTATAAGCAGATGATTGTCATCAAGGTCACTGTTACATCTCTTATCTAGTACTAACAATCCGTTTCTGTCTTTATTCCCGAAAAAGTCATGTTCAAGATAATAATCATTATCATTTTCTTTGAACATTATTGGATAGTCTATTACACTGCCCTGTATTTTCAGCCATCCTCTTAAGTCGTTGTTTTTCTTTTTAAGATATTCCATCTTAAGTGTTACAAGATTGCTCTCTTTTTCAGGATCATCTTCTACAGTTTCAGAAGCAGCCGACTTATTCACAGAAACGGAAGCCATTTCCTGAACCTTTTTCATATTTGAAGAGCTCTTTTGCTCTGCATATATTTCTACAGCAAAAATGCCCGACACTACAAGGAACGTAGCGCAGGATAAAACGAGAATCGTCCTTCTGATTGTCTTAGCGATTTTCCCCCGCTTCATAGTAGGTCCCCATTCTAAGTTAGTAAAACAAGAAATATCATCTGGCTATATAACTTCTACAGATGATATTTCGGCATTTTTATTAAGATTATTTAGAGTAAATCCATTCCAACATCATATAAATTGCCATTCACAGCATCATATAACCATCTGGACATTGTAACGTCATCCTGAGTGAATCTGGTAAAATATGGCTCCCTGACAGCCGTATGAACAGTGCCTTTCTTGGTGACGATCGGAATCTCCCAGTTATTTATAAACATATTAAAATTTGGTGTGATTTCCTTAAGTTCCTTCACCATCTCAACAAGCTGCTTGTAAAAGGCATCCTGAACATCTGAATCCGTCTTATACTTTTTATATGTTACATCACTGTAATAGGCACTAAGTAGATAATCTCTGGTAGAACTTGAATATAGATACTTTAGCTTTTCTCCGTATTTCTTATAAAGATTTCTATACCAGCAAAGGGTTATATTATCCGAATCTATTGGTCTGCAGATGGGTTCCGGTGCATTCCAGACCTCTCTTGCAGTGTAATTCCACTTTTTGTACAAAAGAAGTGCACTGTCGGAAAGCAAGGTCACATCCTTAACATCCGGATACCACATGGATAAAATCTCATCCGACAGTGCCGGAACGGCAAATGCTCCTGCGCTATTTCCTGCAATCAAAAGCTTTTTCGGAGACGGGAACATGTTCTTTGAAATGCACATGGACTCCATAAAGTTCATGTATCCATGGAAGTGAAGCACATGCTGCTCTCCATCCTCTCCCTGATAAGGAAACTCATTATTCCCTACATGGAAATCGCCTGTTGCATAGGTTATATCAATTATCGAAAAATCCTTAAAAGGATTTTCTGTATCCTTCATATTCATGATACCCATATCAATATTCATGATCTGGGTAAAGGGCCTTAGATTATTCCAGTAATAATTTGGCAGATCAGCTGCTACCTTCCCACCAGAAATAGGCCTTGCAGCTGTATATTCATCCCATGCAACTCCGCCGCCTGAAAAGAATATAATAAGCTTTTTAGGATCAGCTATTTTTACATAGATATAGTATTCAGAGCCATCCCCTGATTTGCCCATAGGTATAGGAACCCTGTACCAAACCTTTTTCTCAGGTTTTTCAGGAAGTACAGGGGCCAGAAGATCCTTTTCAACTATTCGTTTGCTTATGGAATTCTCAAGAAAATCCCCAAGATGCTGCTCCAGCATCTGTTTTCTAAGCTTTCTTTTCTCGCTTAAGCTCATCAGCTCTCCTACATAAAAGTTATTTAAGCTTTAGACATTAAACATTCTTCCAGCAGCACTCCGAAGTTCCCTGAATCTAAACAGGAATGTAGCTACCAGCGTTATAACAAAGCCAGCTATTACAAATACTGCTGCATAAGGAAGCGTATTCTCCCCATTCCAGATAAAAATAATCTGTAAAAAAGCAAGGAATGCATCAAGACAAATATAGATAATGTATTCCACAAAACGAAGCTTCATAGCCTTTGCAATAATAAATGTTACGATGGTATGACCAACCAGGCAGAACGGAATCATCCATGTAACACTCCAGCCATGGAAGCCTGTTATCTTATCTATGTAGTAATCAACTATGATCGCTACTATTACTTCTACTGCCAGAACCTTCAAAACATTGTACCTGTATCTAAGAACCGCAAGAATATCAAGCCAGGCTACAACACTTCCAAGTATCGTTACACCCGTCCAGGAAACCATATCCCCAAAAAGATATCTAAGGGTCAGACACATTACAATAATTACTGCAAGAATAAAGGTACAGATTCGAGCAAAGGTATGACCTGTAATTTTTCTCTCATTAAGTATCGGAAATGCTTCGTTGTAATCATCCTCGAGGTCATCGATATCATATAGTGTTTCATCGATTGCAGCTCTTCTCATTCCATCCTTATCAAGGATTTTTCCTTCACACAAAGGACAGCACTGTTTATTTCCTCGTATTGTAATTTTACATTTTGGACAATAATACATTATTTGCTCTCCTCGTCTGTGTTCTTATTCTTTGTATAAACGTCATAGTCGTTGGTTGCAATTTCAACGCCTATTCCCTCAGCTGTAAGTCTTCTGCAAAGATTAAGCATGGTGGGATGATTGGTAAAAGCAGAACATTCGCCAAATACCATCTTATCTCTAAAGCTGCATACGGTAATCTGTTCCTTTGCAGCAGTCATAAATGCGCTAAATCTTTCTATGAAAGGTGTAACCTCAGCAGGCATTTTGATAACACCCATGTTGGAAATAGATGTAGTTACACCACTCTTTGCAGCCGCATCAAATCTGCCAACTGCATAGTCCTTGATAAATAAAGGCACTACCTTAATGGCAATATTGTGTTCAAGCGCCGCATAAGAATTCATAGTGCTGTTTATCCTGTCAGGCTCAAGCTGCTTTTTGAAGGAATCATTAACAACCTTAATGATACTTTCTAAAGTATTGTCAAAATCAAGCGGATTGTACTTAATACTGATTACTCCAAAGAAATTCCTTGCGGTATTTGAAGCAAAATACTGTCTTAAATTAACCGGAACGCTGACTACAATTGGCTTTTTCTTCTGAGCCGTAGACATAGTATCAATAATTGCTGCTATGTAAATAGCTGTGCAGAGAACACCTACAGTTGCATTGTGCTTCTGAGCAAGCTTCTTAAATGCCTTGGCAGAAACAGTGGCTTCTACAACATGGCTTTCATTATTTCCATCCACCTCGCCATTAAGCTGATATGCATGGTTTGAAGAAAGACTCTTAAGCTGTTTTAACCCCTTCTGATTCTGATAAAAATGTCTGAAAGCATCATTGTTTCTCTCCTGCAGTGAATCTATCTCAGCTGCAAAGAAGTCTCCGTCTACGTGGAAGTCATGAGCTATCTCAAGATACCTTGTAACCATTCTCCTAAAGAACATGAAGGCACCGGTTCCATCAGCTAAAACATGGAACATTTCAATACTTATTCTTCTTTTGTAATAAAAGACTCTATAAAGAAGGCTCTTTTTACCCGGATAATAAAGTGCACTGCAAACAGGAAGATGTTCCTTCTCTACCGAGCAGGAAAGATTGGAATCCTCAAGATAATACCAGAACAGTCCCCTCCTTAAAATGCAGTTAAAGAAAGGATATTCCACTATAGATTCATCCAATGCTCTCTGAAGAATTTCCGGATCCACATCCTCAAACAGCTCACAGGAAATACGGAAAACTCTCGTATTTGCCCCTCTGATTGTTGAAGGTATGATTTTTGCGGCGTTATCTAGTTTGTACCAGTTTGTTCTTTTTTCCATCGTTACTCTGTTTCACCATTAAGATTTTCTACAGTTTCAGTGACAGGCTCAATAGGCGCAGTCTTTACTCTGTAAATAACATCTTCCAGTGAAATGAATTTTTTCTCCTGTATAAATTTTAAATATTTAGGTGTAAGCCTCATCGTTATGTGCGGCTCAAGCTCTTTATTAACCTTATCGCTAATTGTCTTGCAGGCATCAGCTGGATCATGAGTCATGCTCTTACTTAAGATGCAAAGAAGTGTACCTACAGTTTTAACAAGCCCCTCCATGTTGTAATCATTGGTTACATCGAGGGATTGAAGCGAATTTACGCTCCACTTTGTCTTTTCACTGTAAATACCGTATTCACAGTCCACTTCCACAAGCTTTTGAGTCTTTAAATCCCTGAGCCATGCTGTATTTCCTTTTATGAAAATATCCTGAACCTGGAAAAGTGTTCCATTATATGGGAAGGATACATTTTCACAATTTGTCATGGTTATGTCAGCCTGAATTCTGGTGACTTCCTCTGTTTTGCCAGCAGACTCCCATGCTCCGTCACCCTCGGGTCCTGAAAAATCATCTCCACTGTTCCAGAACTGGGCTTCCTGCTCGATTTCCTGCATTTCCTTAAGAGAAAGTCTTTTCCTTGGTCTGCCCTCAAGCCTCTCCTTAGAATGATAGTAAATAGCTCTATCTCTTGGACAGTCTGAATAAACAGTAAATCTGTCTGATGCACCTTCCTCAAAGGGTCCACAAAGTGGATGAATTCCTCTTTTTCTTCCGAAGTAGTCAGTATCAAAAAGGATAGGCGTACCATCATTGTTCTCAAATCGCTGTTCAGGTTCAAAGGCTTCGCCAAGTATTTCAGTTGATACCATTCTCGTCATCGAGCGAGGAAGATATTCGTATAGATTAGTGTGAAGTCTGTAGCTACCATCATCATCTGTAACTATCACTTTCACACTATGGCTGTTATCAATGTACGGATTGTGCTCTACGTCACATGGCTGTGCGCCGTTAAAGTAAGCATTTCCATAAGCCCATACCGGAAGATGGTCATAATACCTGTCATTAAAGCCAGGTCCATACTCTGCATCAGGTTTAGGACGAAGTGATGCAAAATACTTCTCGCTTGTTGGATAACCATCATAGGGCTTTGTGCCACAAATAAGATTGTACTGCGTAATTACGCCTTGTCCAATCCTATTTACATAATCTCTCAGTTCCTGCCTGATTTCCTTCTGAACGAAGATGTTGTTATAAAACCTGGCATCTCCATGAAGAATCGTCATAAAGCCTGCAATTGCTGTAGAATGAGGCACATGATATGGCGTATATCTGCAGCTTTGGAACTTCAAACCGCCATTATCTGTTCCATCTCCCACCCATGAAAATGATCCATTTATGAGATTATGAACAAATGCTATTCCCTGAGTACTTATTCTTCCTGAAATATCAGAAAGCAAAAGGTTATGATCAATAAGCGTAGGCCCATGAGAAACCTCAACAAATATATCTTCGCCAAGACTTAAAGGTCCTGCTATCTCGCATCCTTCAGGCGGCATATTATCATGGAAGAAGTTCTGGCTAACTCTTGTTCCCTGTGCCTGCCAGTCAAGCCACAATCCACGTGTGCAGTGATGTATATGATTTCTTCTGATATTAACATCAATTGCAGCGTGAAGCTTTATTCCACCAATTTCAGCACCTTCAAGGTTCTGTTTATTATTTATCCTATAAATATGATTGTCTTCTATATTACTGAAAACTGCTCCTAGATGACCGACTATTCCAGTCTGTCCGCAGTCATGGATGTCACATCTTCTGATAGTATGTGATCCAATATTTTCTTTATTCCAGCCTTCATTTACAGCCTGGCAGATAGCATCTCGCTCAGTCTGTGTTCCATCCTTCTTAAATGTTGTTGTCCATTTGTTGTTATTGTTTGGCTGTAAGTATTTTCCAAGGGAAATACCTGAGCACTTGGATTCAGATATCTCACAATCCTCAATAATCCATCCCTTTGCCCAATGTGGTCCTATAAGTCCGTCCTGATAAGCAGTAGGCGGAGCCCACTGTGTTGCAGCCTGTCTCATGGCAAAGCCAGAAACAGTTATATAATTTATGCCATTCTCAAGAGGCATAAAGCAGTTGCGCCTTACGCTTATTTCTACTGTCTCCTCATTAGGATCAAGTCCATGGAAATTGGCAAAGATAACCGTATCCCCTGATTCCTGAGCGCTATACCAGGTATAGGTTGAAAACTCTGGATCCCAGGAGCTTTTCCTGATCTGCGGATTCTCACACTCCTCAATTGAAGAGCACTCGTACATGGATTTGCCATTTAAGTAGACGTCTCCTGTATGAACAGGCTTTGCAGCAAAAAACCAGTCACCCTCAACAAGTGTAGTGAAAGGATTATAGCTGCCAAATATATTGTTTGGTACATTGACCTTCCAGACGTTGTCCTTAAAAGGAACCCAGTCCTTAATAATCTCGGCACCTGTAATAACAGCTCCAAGCGGCTCAGTTGTGCAATAAGTTATGGGATTGTCTTTTGTTCCACCATTAACAGGGTGGACAAATTCTCTATAGATACCGGGGCCGACGATAACTACGTCTCCCTCTCTGGCTACATTTGCAGCCTCCTGAATAAAGCGGAACGGGTGATTCCTCGTTCCGTCGCCACTTCGAACTACGCTACCAGAAACATAAATCTGCATGGCTACCCCCTTTGTAAATAAAATTATTACATAATATATTGTACCACAATATGATAGGTGGTAAACCAAGCAAGTCCTAAGGATATATATGTTCTGTTCATCTGACGCTTTCGCTCGATTAAATTCGTAGCGGTATATATGAGTGATTCAACGAGAAATTGAATAATAAAAAAAGTATAAATTATTTCAAATTATATTAAAAAGTGCAGATATCATGGTAAAATAGTTACATTCGAATCGAGGGGAATCTAAAAAATCTTTTATAATTTCGAGGTTAAATATTTTGACAGAAGTATTATTTTATGTTGAGGCAAACATTGCTTGCTTTGCAATACTCGGACTGATCCTCTACAAAATTAATCAAGGCATCGATCGTCAGACTTCCACTGTAATATTGAGACGACTAATCATTGTTTTACTTGGATATTTTTTCACTGACAGTATATGGGTTCTTCTAGAAGGTGGTTATCTTCCAAGAACGCCAATAATAATGTATATATCTCTGATAGTTCCGTATTCACTTATTGTATGCAGTAGTTTCTTCTGGTTTGCTTATTGCGAGATCATTCAGCACAATAAGTTCATTATCACCAAGAAGGGGCAGATGATAGCTGCTATTCCGATCATTATCGCAGTTACTTTGATTATTTCTGCATGCTTTAGTGGAGTAGTCTTCTATTTCGACGAATATGGCAGACTTCAGTATGGACCTTTATACGGCATTATGCTTTTGATTCCTGTAGGCTATATGGCATTTGCTTCAATCAGAGGTTTCTACAGAGCATATCATGAAGGCAGATACATGGATCACACAGTATATTTGGTTATTGGTGTGTTCCCTCTTATCCCGATTATTACAGGCGTTTTACAGGTTATATTTTTATATATTCCTTTTATGTGTTTTGGCGCCACCTTCTCAGTACTGCTTGTTTATCTGACAACTCTTGAGAATTTGATTTCCATGGATTCTCTTACTCAGGTAAATAACCGAAATCAGATGCAGCGCTATCTCATCCGCAAGATGAGAAATGAAACCCCTGGCTTATCTTTGTACCTCATGATTGTTGATGTCGATCATTTCAGGGAAATAAATGAAGCATTTGGTCATATCGAAGGCGACAGAGCTTTGGTTCGCGTAGCCAACGCCATGAAGGATGCCTGCCAGGCTCACAGAAATCGTTTCTTCGTATCCCGCTATGGCGGCGATGAATTTATTATCATTGCTGAAACCGAGTACAAGGGCGAAGTTAACTGGTTATCTGATAAGATTCGTTCAAATGTTACTCATATGAACGAGAAGGCTGATTCTCCTTACGAATTATCTGTATGCGTAGGAATCGCTGAGTACGATTATTCAAATCCTGTACCAATCCCCTCACTCATCGCGAGGGCAGATACAGATTTGTATCATATGAAACATGCTAGATCATGACATAGCTAATCCCGGTAGTTTTTCTACCGGGATTATTTTTGTTCAGCCAATATAAGCTATTATGTTAGAATAAGCCCTATATTTCCAAATCCCTTATTTGTGGAAGAAAATCTCCTATAATAGCCTGAATCTATATACTCTGCACTCGTAGGGTTTGAACATTCCATGTTCATTTGCAACCTTGTTTAATTCCCGGTTATATAATTCCCATAAACTGTATGCCTTTTCCTGAACCCCCTTAGGGTAATTGCAAAGTACTAATTTGCCCTGCTTTCCTACGTATTTCTTGGGAAGAGATACCTTCACAGGGAAATGCGAGAACGAGCAAACTATCAAATAAGCATCATCCTTCAGTACTCTTTCGTACATGTAGATGTTAGTATCCTTCGGGAAGAATTCGTGGTAGCGACCATATATAAGTGTCCTTGAGGATTTGCGGAGGCTTAAGCATTTCCTGTAGAAATTCAGGATGCTGTACTCGTCCTTCTCTTCCTCTTCCACGTTGATTTTTCCATAGTTGGGATTTACATAAAACCAGGGCTTTACAGTTGAAAAGCCTGCGTACTTTTTCTCACTCCACTGCATTGGAGTACGGGCTGAATCCCTGCTTGAGTGGTGGATTCTTCTAAGTCTGTCGTAGACATCATCCTTCAAATGATAGGAATTATAGTTTGTCTTTGAGGAAACATCCACGTACTGATCTATGGATTTCAGGCGGATGTTGGTCATGCCAATCTCTTGCCCCTGATAGATAAAAGGCGTTCCTCTTTGGAAAATAAAGCTTGCTGCAAGCATGCTTCCGCTTTCCCTGTGATAATGTTCACTTCCATAGCGGCTAACTACTCTTGGATGATCATGATTTTCCAGATAAAGGCTGTTCCAGGCCTTACCCTGAAGGGCATACTGCCACTTAGAAAAAGCCTTTTTAAGCTTCACTAGCGAAAATGGTCTGTGTACATACTCTGTATAAAGGCAATCCGCCATCATGTGATCAAAGGAAATCATCATATCCAGAGACTTGGTTGGGCCAGTCAGATATTTCATGGCAGACTTAACTGTAGTCATCGGCCCTTCGCCAATCTGGAAGCAGTCGTATTCATTGCAGACCTTCCTGAACTGCGCCATGTACTCGTGGATATGCGGACCATCCTTGTAATAAGGCATTCCATTAACTGCAGGTAAAAATGGAATACCATTGGGAAGTCCTTCCTTTTTGGATATGAAATTTATGACATCCTCTCTAAAGCCATCAACTCCCATGTCGAGCCAGAAACGCATTATGGACTCAACCTCTTCTCTAACCTTTGGGTTATCCATATTTAAATCAGGCTGCTTCTTAGCAAAAATATGAAGGTAATACTGTCCTCTTTGCTCGTCATACTCCCAGGCTTTTCCCTCGAAAAGGCTGTTCCAGTTGTTTGGCTTATCCCTCCAGATGTAATAATCACTGTAGGGATTATCCTTTCCCTTTCGGCTCTCTAAAAACCACGGATGCTCATCTGAGGTATGGTTTACGACAAGGTCCATGATAATCTTAAGACCAAGCTCATGTGCCTTATTCAAAACCTTCTTAAACTGATCAAGAGTTCCAAAATCAGGATGGATATCCTTGTAATCAGAAATATCGTAGCCATAGTCAGCATTTGGTGATGGGTATATTGGAGAAAACCAGATGCCATCTACGCCAAGGCTCTTTACGTACTCCAGCTTTTCGTACACACCGTAAAGATCACCGATACCATCACCATTGCCATCTGCAAAGCTTCTTACCCAAATCTGGTAAAAGCTCATTTCTTTATACCAGTCTCTTCGTTTTACTTTAGCTTCCATATAGTCTTTTCCTTGAGATTTTCCCAATCCTCTTTCATCTCATTGAAATTGTCCTTAATATTATCCTTGATGTTGTCAGGTAAATCCTTGATATCTTCTATATTGTCTTTTAAGTTCTCAGAGATATTATCCCTGAATTCTTCTATATTCCCTTTTAGATTCTCTGAGAAATTACCTCTGAATTCTTCCAGATTATCTCTAAACTCCTCGACGTTGTCTTTGAATTCCTCGAAGTTCTCCTTCATACCGCCATAGATATTTCTAGGAATGTCAAATACGTGCTCAGTTCCCTTGACGATTCCTGCTGCGGATTCAAGGAAATAGTCAGAGCCGTGCTTTTTCCTTCTGACTATTCTTCCATCAGCGACCATCTGCCTAATTTCCTCATATCTTCTGTAGGCATCCTTTACGCTGTCCTCCCAGGAAATATAAATCTCATCCATGGCATGTTGTCCAACGTCATGGGCATTATCAAGATTCTTTGACACTTCCTCCAAAAGAGCTGCCATAGATTCTGCATTTTCCTCAATGAGGTATCCATTTCTTCCATGGGTAATGCCTTCTGCTGCGCAGGAACCTTCAATAAGTACACTTCCAAGGCCGCATGCAGCTGCTTCTCTAACTACTATTCCATTGGTATCGTAAACAGAAGGGAATAAGAAAAGATCAGCCCTGGTATTCCATGCTCTAAGCTTTTCTCTATCATGCTCAGGACCTGTGAAAATAACCTTGCTTTCAAGTCCGTAGCCTTTAACCTTTTCCTTCATCTCGTCGGCATCTGCTCCGCCGCCGACAAATACCATCCTGAAATCAATTCCCTTTTCATCAAGAAGCTTCATGGCATCAATAATTATCGGAAGTCCCTTGTATTTCATAATTCTTCCTACAAAAAGGAACATGGGAACATCCTTTGGAAGGTCGTAGTCCTTTGTAGTTTCAGCTACAAGAAGGTCATACGCTCTTCCTTTAGGAAAGTCTACACCATTAGAAACAACGCGGTATTCACCTTCATAGCCAAGAGACTTAAGGTTTTCTCCAGCTCCCTGGGATACGACCCACACTTCATCGCAGGCTGAGATATTGCTGATCATAGCCTTAATGGTCTCATTTTTCAAAAAGCCATCGCCTACAGCCCTTGCAATATCTACATCAAACTTCGTGTGATAGGTGAAAACAATGGGAGCTCCTGTCTCATTCTGAAGAATCCTCGCCATAATGGTTGATGAGGCAGGACAATGTGTGTGAATAATATCTGGCGCAAACTCAGCCATTTGCCCAATTTCGCGCATAGCAAGCGGGTTACCTGTTCGGTAACCCGCAATAAAGTCAGTGGTATCAAGGCTTTTATACGGTACAACCTTGTAGGGGTAGCCTTCGTAGTTTTCTCCCGGATATTTAGGAGTTCCTACAATAACATTGGCTCCAAGATCCCTTGTAAGTATTTTTCCATAGTTCATTACTACATTGGCCACACCGTCAATGACAGGTGGAAATGAGTCATTAAGTAAACAAATATTCATCCTTCTCCCCTTAATCTCATTAGATCATCAAAACTTATTTCATATTCATTTCAGCTAAAAGCTTATCAATCTCACTCATTTCAGGTGACATTGAAGATGGGCTTCCACCCATGTTTGGAACATAGTCAGGTCTTTGACTCTGCTTTTTGAAGAAATCTTCCAGTCTCTCCACAAGCTGCTTTCTATCTACTGATTTCAGTATATAATCCTCAGGATTTAAATCAATAGCGTTGATAACAGATTCCTTATTTTGTATACCTGTAAGGAAAATAATAGGAATGTCTCTATACTCGCTATTATCTTTGAGCATGTTGTACACTTCTACTCCGTTATTTTCAGGCATCTCATAATCAAGAAGGATAAGGTCCGGTCTTGTATCCTTTAGATAAAGCATGGCCTGCTTTCCGGATGTGAGCATATTTATTCTGTAATAATCCTTAAGTCCTTCATGCATCATTCGCATAAAGGTGGTGTCATCATCAACTATAAGAATATGCTTTTTTCCCGATACCTTCACCTTTCCTGAATAGCATTTCTGAAGGGTTGCAAGAAGGTTATCTATATCTACGGGTCTGCTGAACCATTCAACTATGGCAGACTTTGGTATAGTACCTATAGCCTGCTGATATTCAGCGTCATCACCTATGAGAATAAGCATCCTTCTGTAGTCAAGACACATGGTTCTAAGGCCTTCAAGGAATTCCTCACTTGAACGCTTGAATATCTCATCCCCCATAAAATAAATGATGGGATCCTGTCTGTTTACAGCATTATCAATAGCCTGAATGCTTGGTGCAGCAACTACTCCTTCTATCCCTGATTCAAGGAGCTTACTTTTAAGGCCATTAACAAAAAATGAATCCTTGGCTGTTACTATAGCAACCTTATGTCTGGGCTTATTTCCTCTTACCATTTTTCCTCCTGCATAAATCACTGTTTTACTGCTTCAAACAGTGCATCATAATCCATTTTCTCCAAATACTCCCTAAGCTTTTTTGTAAGCTCCACATCCTCTTTATCAAGCTCATATTCATCCAATGAATTTAAGAGCATTTCTATAAGGGTGTAGTCCTTACTCTTTGCATATTCAGAGATTGTCATATAGGCTTCTTTCAAATCATCATCATCAATTTTCCCTTTTTTCTCTTTCTCTTCCTGTATATTCTTTTTGCAGCTTATATATTCACTTATAAAATCTCCGTGCAGTCTGCTGATGGTTTCCTTATCGTTTTCTTTTCCAGCTTTTTCCAGCTGAGCCGCCTTATTTGATATATCTATTTCTCCAGCAAGATTAGCTGTACTTTTTAGTCCATGGACAGTAATCGTATAGTTCTGTATGTCATCATTTTTAAGGAACATATCCAGTTTTCTGGCTGTCTCATCTATTGAGGAGACAAAGATATTTCTGAGTGATCTGTCAAACTCCTCATCCTCTTCATCTCTATGCCTGTTCTCCTGACTAACCTCCTGTATCATATTCTTCGGAAGCTGGCGCTTAAGCTCATCTTCAATACTTTTTCCGGTTATTGGCTTTGTCAGATATCCGTCAAAGCCTGCCCTTATATACTCCGCTTCATTTTCAGGTGCCACATTAGCTGTAAGGACGACTATTCTGGAATTCTTACATGCACCGTCATCCTGCGCTCTAATATGCTTTATGCACTCGATACCATCCATCATTGGCATAAAGTGGTCCATGAAAATGACATGATAATACTTTTTCCTTGTCATAGTCAGGGCTTCTACTCCATTCTCAGCAGTATCTATCGAAACCCTTGTATCTCTAAGGAGTTTTTTAGCTACAACTATATTTGCAGGCGTATCATCAACTATAAGGATTCTGGCGTCAGGTGCTTCAAAGGAGCAGGTATATACTTCGCTTGTCCTTTTACTTCCATCTGACACATCAAAATCACCAATAGGTTCTCTATCAACAACATTCTGTGGAATGGTCACCTTGAAGCAGCTTCCTTCACCATATATTGAGTCAACATATATAGTTCCATTCATCATTGTTATGAGCTGCTTAACAATGGAAAGTCCAAGTCCCGTTCCTTCTATGTATTTTGTTTTTTCCTCATTAAGCCTCTTATATGCCGTAAAAAGATAAGGCATACTCTCCTGCCTGATTCCGATGCCAGTGTCCTCAACTATGTAGACCATATTTACCATTCCGGCATCATCCTGGCTATAAACACTAAGAGAAATCGTGCCCTCCTTTGTATATTTGATCGCATTATTTACCAGATTTATCAAAATCTGTTTTATTCTTATCTCATCGCCAAGAAGCCTTGATGGAATGCTTGGTGAAACTTCTATCTTAAACCTAAGCCCTTTTTCCTGAGCTCTGATATTTAGCATTCCCCATATCTCATAAAACATATCCTTCGTCTTATAGGGTGCCTTTGTAAGCTCCATCATTCCGGATTCTATCTTTGATATATCAAGAAGGTCATTTAACAGATGAAGAAGAATCTTACCGGCTGACTGAATATTCTCAGCATCCTCCCTGACTTCATCAGATATATTGCTTCTAAGTATCATTTCATCAAGGCCAATGATCGTGTTTATGGGAGTCCTGATCTCATGGCTCATGGATGCAAAAAAGCTGTTCTGCGCCTCTGAAAGATCCTCGATTTCTTTTTTCTGCAATTCTGTATGCAGAATTCTCTCAGATAGATTTCTTTTAAGCTTTAGCAGAAACATTCCCATAAAAATCTGAATAGTAAAAAATATGATCAGATAAGGAATTGTCAGGGAAACAATATTTCCACTTTGCCTAAAAACATAAATATACGCATAAAGCATCAGCACATCAGAAAGAACTGTGATGATGCAGTATGCAATATGATCCATATAAAAGCACAGGGGAATCGCCAATGAAAATGTCATAAATAAGGTTGGATCAACACTTCCCTTTTCTCCTGCATCAAGAAGTGATACACCTATTGCCCACATAAATGAAACAAAGGATACTAAAGGGTTCATGACATACAATATCTGAAACCTGTTGTAGAAATCCTTTTTTATGTAGGTATTAACTGCTTCGTATGCAATTGCTGTAATGATGAGGATAATAAAAAAGACTCTGTATCTGACGGAATAATCGCTATTATAAAAAGTGTTTATTAGAAAAAAAACTTCAAAAGCAGCTACAATCCACGCAAGAACTGTAGCCGAATTTGAAGACGCTCTATATGCCTCAAAAAGAATCCTCTTATGAGTTTCACTATCTATTTCAGTTTTATCATGCACCGTTAGCTACCGCCTTAAGAGCTTCGAATTCAGATTCGAATACTCCGCCCATCTTTTCAAGCTCATCCCATGCGTACCATGAGCCAGACAACTGAATGGCATTGATGGATACATCAGTAACAACAACCATAAATGGTTTATGATTAATTACAATATAAGCAGTCCTGTTAAGGCCCAATGGCGATACAAAAACATGACCCGTATCGATCAGGTGATTTATCTGATCCAATGTAAGATTTTTTGTAAGTGGCATCGTCCTTAACATTAGTCGCTCCCCTACTAAGCATACATCTATATAATTATTCTAAATACCTCCTCTACTATCATCAATTAAATAAATATGAAAATTCGATAAATTGTTATTTTTGAACTGTTTTACGTCCTCACTTTAATATGGGGCTATTTCATGTTTTGAGTCGCGCAGCACGAAAACAATAAAATAGCCCCCACAATAAGTGGAGGCGTGAAATATAATCCGTAATTATTTTGTTTGGCCGTAGTCTCTTTCGCCGAAGATGCCGGTGCCGACACGAACGAAGGTAGCGCCTTCTTCGATGGCTACTTCGTAGTCTCCTGTCATGCCCATTGAGAGGGTGTCGAGCTGTGTGCCTTCAATGTTCTCGGATTTGAGGGATTCGAGGATTTCGCGAAGGCCCTTGAAGTACTGGCGGTTGGATTCGGGATCATCTGTGTAGGGGGCGATTGTCATAAGGCCGCGTACACGAACGTGAGGAAATTTTGCAATTGTGCGAACAAAGTCAGGAGCTTCTGCCGGAGTAAGACCAAACTTTGAGTCCTCAGCAGCCATGTTGACTTCGCAGAGAACGTCCATAACAAGGTCATGCTTTGCTGCCTGCTTCTCGATTTCCTCAGCGAGAGAAAGCTTGTCTACAGAGTGGATCATGCAGACCTTGCCGGGTAGATATTTTACCTTGTTTGTCTGGAGATGGCCAATCATATGCCAGTTTAAAGGCTCCTTTATTTCTTCAGTCTTATCACGAATTTCCTGAACCTTGTTTTCACCAAATACTGTTATTCCACATTCCATGGCCTGTCTTATATCAGATACAGGCTTGGTCTTACTTACAGCTATGAGCGTTACTTCACTTCTGTCTCTTCCTGCTCTGTCACAAGCTGCCTGTATTCTCTTTTCTACTTCTTCAAGATTCTGTTTAATTGACATTTTTATCTCCTTGTTTTGTTGTTATTACAATGAAGCATATTCAATATATCGTGTATTATTTCAGGAAAGCAAAGGGATCCTCGTCCACAAGGAAGTGCTGGAGGTGATATCCAGCTATGGCAGCCACATGCTCCTCTTTTAATATACGTCTGACCTCATCTCTGTCAGCAATAATAACCTGAATTTCTTCGCTTTGTTCCTGAAACTTGTCTGATATTTCACCTTCTGCATAACCATAAACCATTGATACAGATTCATCAGTCATGCCAACAGTTGTGAACATCGGCTTTTCATACATTTCATCAACTGTAATAGGATTAAATTCAAGGCCTGTTTCTTCATGAACTTCTCTTATCGCTGCCTCTCTATAATTCTCACCCTTTTCACAAAGGCCAGCTGGGAACTCATATATATAGCCATCAATTGGATATCTATACTGTCTTACCAGAACAACCTTATCCTTCTTTTCACCATAGAGCGCATATATCTGAACTCCATCTGCCACATTCTCATGGGTTGTAATCATTAGTCCGGATTTATCAGTGTTCCTGGATGCTACAAAATAATTTGATTCATGCCCCTTTTTATTTACGCCCTGAACATGAAAAAGATTAACAAATTTGTTGTTTGTAAGCTGTTCTATACTTTTGATAGTTGCCATGATAAACTCCAATCCCTTAGTGAATTACTTTGCTATTAAAAATTTATCTGCAAGAAATCCTCAGATTACAAGAATTCCCTTAACAAAAATCTCTATTCCGATTCCAATAAGAATTATTCCACCTAAAATAGTTGCTCTTCCAGCGAGCTTTAAGCCAAACTTTCTTCCGATATGAAGTCCAATTTTGCAGATAACAAAGGTCACAACTGCGATTATTGCTGATGCTGCAAACGCCATAATAGCTGTGTATTCTGAGATTGTAAAACCAACAGAAAGTGCATCTATCGCTGTAGCCACACCCTGTACCATAAGCTCCTTGAATTTAACCGGTTCTTTTTCTGAAGGTGCATCACTCTTTTGTTCTCTGATACCCTCTATGAGCATCTTCCCACCGATGTAACAAAGAAGCGCCAGTGCTATCCACGGTATAGCCTTCTGAAATGCAGTAAAGTACTCAGCTATTGTGTGAACACAAAACCAGCCGATCATCGGCATAAGAAACTGAAAGCCCGCAAATGTACCAGCTATCTTATTCTTACATTTGCCCGTCATGTACGGATCTGCAAGAGCGTTCGCTATGGAGACTGAAAATGCATCCATCGCAAGTCCTACACCTAAAAGGACTGAATTAATAAAAAATGAAACCATATTCTATTTTCCCACCTTAAATATTTGCCCCTTGCCGGGCACGCATGAATCATTAGTGCTATAATTTCTATTAGATTTATGCACTAAGCTATTGTATACCAAAATATTGGAAAATTACACCATGGAACATAAAATTAACAGGCAAAATGTAATAGTAAAGGCATCTCTTGTTGGCATTGTTGTCAATATATTTCTGGTGATCATAAAAGCAATACTTGGCATGATCGCAGGTTCAATTGCAATCCTATTAGATGCTCTTAATAACCTGACAGACGTAGTAAGTTCAGTTGTCACAATCGTCGGTCTTTTCTTTGCGTCCAAAAAACCTGACAAGGACCATCCCCTTGGTCATGGAAGATTTGAATATATAAGCGCAGGTATTGTGGCAATCATCATAATCTATGCAGGAATCACAGCTGCGAAGGAAGCTTTTGAAAAGCTCCTTGATCCCACAGAAACAGTTTATTCCATCTACACAATAATAATGCTTGTTGCCACAATTATTACTAAGTTCATTCTTGGAAGCTACGTAAAAAACCGTGGTGAAAAATACTCATCTTCTGCCCTTGTAGCTTCAGGACTAGATGCTATAAACGATGCCTGCGTTTCCTGTACAGTTCTATTATCCGCGATTCTTTATATATTTGCTCACGTGCAGATAGATGCTGTAGTTGGTCTTCTTATCTCAGTTCTTATCATAAGAGCTGGAATTGAGCTTTTAATTGATGATCTGAAGGATATCATCGGCAGAAGCCCTGAAAGGGAATTTACTGATAGCATAAAGGAACTGATACGCGAGGATGAAAGTGTTATAGACGTTCACGATCTGATGCTCCATAACTATGGTCCTCAGCGCTTTCTTGGTTCAGTAGTTGTTGATAT
Source organism: Butyrivibrio sp. (assembly GCA_015056655.1). GTDB lineage: Bacteria > Bacillota > Clostridia > Lachnospirales > Lachnospiraceae > Butyrivibrio. The sequence continues at coordinate 48,004 of SVFV01000013.1, read as the reverse complement.
AGACGCAAATATGAGTGCTGATGAAATAGACAGGATGAGCCACAGAATAAAGGACGCCGTCCTTGAAAAATATGATGTAATATTAAATGGAATCGGTATCTGCTCCATGAATAGTGAGCATCATGATATGAGACTTGAAATTACCCGAAGGCTTGAGCATATAGATCACATAATTCAGGTTCATGGTATTCATATTGATGAGGAAAAAAAGAGCGTTGACCTCGACCTGATCATTGATTTTGATGATAAATACCCAGATCTTACCCTCGACCATGCGCTTATGCATCTTACTGAGGCATTTCCTGACTACACATTTAAAATACACAAGGATTCGGACATTTGACAATGACATTACTAGAACAGTTTCTTTTATATTTTTTCCCAAAAACAAGATTCAAATCAAAAGAAAAGCATATTGAGATTGTGGATAAAATCGAGAATGGCAGGGCTGTCAGGCTCCTTCTTTATGATGGAGTTCGTGAGTCCGGGATGTTTCTTGATAAGTATGGTGACAGGGATCCCCTCTTCTACTACATGAGAACTCTTAAAATCGCATTCGATCACTACAAGGGGCTGGATAACATGCTCCTTATTGGTGGTGGTGGATTTGTTCTTCCAAGGATTTATCTAAATGGGCATCCTGAAAGAAAAGTTACTGTTGTTGAGCTAGAGCCTGGATATGTTGAACTTGCAAAGAGGTTCTTTTTCCTAGATACAAATGATAAGAGAATAAAGATTGTAATCTCTGATGGCGAGAGCTACATTGCCCAGGAAGCATATAAACTCACACCTTCAGAAAAATATAGTTTCATCGTTTATGATGCCTATATCGGTGATGATCCTGATACCGGAATTTTATCAGAGCGTTCCTTGCGCGAAGCAAAAAAACTCCTTACACCTGATGGAATCTACGCATTCAACATGATAAATGAAGCCCGTGACGTAATCTCCATGGAGACAAGACTTGCCCAGGCTACCCTGAAAAGGATATTCAATTACACAAAAATAGTTCCCTGCCCGAACGGAGGAAACTGTATCCTCTTTGCCTCAGACAGGAAACTATAATTTTATTTGAAGTATCAGATTATTGTCTTCGGATACTAACAATTTCCTTTATTTTCCGAGTTAAGTATGGGTCTTGCCACATGTACATTAAAGAACTCAATTAACGGTCCCATGAAAAATGCTGTTATGATTGTTCCAATACCAGCAATCGTAGGAATGCTTGCTACTGTTCCACCTGACATGAGGAATAAGATAACTCCGAGGATTACACATACAAGGTCTGTAATTATTCTTACATACTGGAATTTTCCCTTTTTCCAGGTGTTAACAATTATTAGTGCCACTGCATCATAGGTTGATACACCAAGATCAGCTGTCATATAGAACGCCGAACCAAAGCAGATAATAACAACGCCAACTATGAGGCAGATAACTCTCACTACAATTGAAGGGTTCACTATCACTGTCTGTAAGAATTCGTAAGTAAACTGCGTGATATATCCAAGTAAAAACAGGTTGATGAATGTAGCTATTCCGATGTAGTGTCTGTCAAATATCAGCGCAAATGTCAGCATAACTGCATTGGTTATAACATACAGAGTACCAAAGCTTATAGGTACAAGCTGATCAAGTCCTGCCATAAAGGACTGGAATGGATCCACGCCAAGAGCTGCTATCTTAAATATTCCAACACTTATTGCGCAGATGATAACTCCAAACAAAGTCATCCCTGTTCTTTTTAGTAATTTCTTTTCTTTCATAGTACTACCTCAGATGCAAATTATTATGCCAAATTGTGTTAACAAGTATGCTTTGTCAATCACTGAAATCCCTATCCAGTGCAATAGAAAAATCATACTGGGGATATACTTCCTTAAGCTCAGCGATAACCTTTTCTCTAAGTGCTACTCTGTCACTTTCATCAAAGGATACAACCATATCAAAGACTATTCTGTCTCTAACTTCATCGAGGTAGAAACCATGAATCTGTTTTACATGTTCGTATTTAGTAACAATATTTGCTATCTCTGTGCGAAGTTTTCCAGCAAGTGTAGCATCGCTATTCTTTGAGTACACACCAACTGCTTCAATAGCTACGTTATATTTTTCGTATATAAGATATGTTATCTCTCTCTGAATCTGATCCAGTCTCTTAATTGTTATATCATCTGGAACTTCGATATGAATTGAACCAACATATCTGTCAGGTCCATAGTTGTGAAGTATAAGGTCATAAGCTCCATATACTTCAGGAAAAGCTTCTACTACAGACTTCTTAATGTTCTGTGTGAGCTCAGCATCCATTCTCTCACCTAGGATCTGAGAAAGCGTATCTCTGAGCATTTCAAGACCTGCTTTAATAATTACAAGTGAGATGAGAACACCAAGATATGCCTCAAGGGATAACCCAGTAAAAATAAAAATTATTGCTGCCAGAAGTGTTGATGCTGAAATAACTGAATCAAGCTTTGCATCTTCTCCTGAAGCAACAAGTGAATCTGAATTTACTTCAACACCCACTTTTTTTACATAGGTTCCAAGAATTATTTTTACAAATACAGCAACACCAACAATTACTAAAGATGCTATGCCATAATTTGGAGTTTCCGGATGGATGATTTTCTTTACCGATTCTACAAAAGATGTAATACCAGCATAAAGAACAATAACTGATATTATTGCAGCGCTTAAATACTCTACTCTTCCATAACCAAAAGGGTGCTTCTTATCTGCAGACTTACCTGCAAGCTTCGTACCAATGATTGTAATGACAGATGAAAGTGCATCACTTAAGTTGTTTACAGCATCAAGAACAATCGCAATTGACCCTGAGATTATTCCTACTGCTGCTTTGAAACCAGCAAGAAAACAATTCGTAAGTATTCCAATTATGCTGGTTCTGATGATTTTTTTGTTTCTTTCCATAAACTCCTCCGAGACTGTTGTGGTGTATCTTTATCTGATACATCACTTTAATTTTGGGTACCCTAGTACCGAGTGACAGCCTGCATAAAATGCAGGCTGCCTCAATCCGAATCGATTATTAAATACTAATTTATCACACAATCACTCCGGCTTAAACTCTTCTTTGCCAACTCCGCATAAAGGGCATACCCAATCAGCCGGAAGGTCATCCCACTTTGTTCCGGGAGCTACTCCGTTATCCGGATCGCCTGCTGCTTCATCATAAACGTAACCACATGTACCGCATACATACTTCATAAGAATAACCTCCTTAAGATTAGTGTTCTATATACATTTCATGCTACATTATAATTGAATTATATACAATTAAATAATTCTTAAAATATCGCAAAATTGATAAAAGTTGTAAAATAGAGTTAAATAATTTAGAGGATTTCAGAAGAGATGAATATAAGCAGATATAGCAAAGGACAATTGAAAACCATCATAGAAAAGAATAATGCTTCAAGGACAGATATCCCTGCCGGAAGTTCTGCTGTCCTCATCCCAATTGTTGAAAAGGATGGCGAGCTCCATATCGTCTTTGAAGAACGCTCCCACTCCCTGAAATTCCAGCCAGGTGATGTATGCTTCCCCGGCGGAAAAGTTGAAGGAAATGAATCACCTAAAAACTGCGCCATCAGAGAATGTCTCGAAGAGCTTTTCCCTAATGGCACAGATGAATCTTATATTGAAATAATAGCGGCACTTCCACCCATGGTCGGCCCCACAGGTAACAACGTTTATCCATTTGTCGGCTTCCTTAATAACTATAACTTTACCTACTCCAAGGATGAAGTCGAACAGGTCATAACATATCCCATTTCATTTTTTGAGAATAATCCGCCTCTCTGCTACCCCATGGAGAAACACACCGTCGCTCCTTCAGATTTCCCTGCAGATCTTGTAAGTAACGGCAGAGGCTACAAGCCAATTATCCAGAAGTATGACATGTACATCTATGATAAGACTTCCCCTGTGATCTGGGGCTTTACCGGGAGGCTGCTACATATCTTTACGAATATGCTTCATAATTCCTTTTAATATCCTAAAGGAATTGTAGCATCATGTATAGTAAGGCCATACAATCCCGTTGTATTTCCTGATTCAATTTTTATATAAACCGTATCACCTTTTTTTAGTTTCTTCACAAAGTATTTCTTTTTTTCTCCCGCTTTTCCTATAGCTTTCCTTGCATTATATTTTTTTATTTTTGTATTTTCCAAATATAAATCATATTTCAATTTATTTGCTTTTTTAAAGGAATCATTACTTTCTTTCTCAATTGTACTTAAAGCCTTGGTTGAATAAGAAGTCTTAAAACTTACTTTAAAACGTGGATCAATACTTATCTAATGTAGATCCAGGAATCACATAAATCCTAGAATTTTTGTGAATTTATATGCTTTTTCGAGGCTATGATTGTAACGTAAGCATATAAATCTTTCTGTTTTCTTATTTTTTATATGTTTTCTCTTATAATCCCAGCACCAAATTGACATATAAAACTAGTCAAATCAGCAAATTTATATACCCATCAGAAACAAAGCTAAACTAAAAAGTATATAAAACCTGCTCTATAGAGAGATTTTATATACTTATCAAACAAAATTTTGCAATGAAATAACCGATAAAGGTATATAAATGCGCTTATATCTTTTATTTTTATATACTCTACAGAAAAAATTCTGGGGCAAGGTAATGTAAAAAGTATATAAATGCTTCTTTATCCTTCACTTTTATATACTCTACAGAAAAAATTCTGGGGCAAGGCAATGTAAAAAGTATATAAGTCAGCCTGCTTTTCTGACTTTTATATACCTTACAGAAAAAATCTCAGAGCAAGGCAATGAAAAAAGTATATAGATCTGCCTGCTTTCCAGACTTTTATATACCTGTCATGGAAATCCAGTATCAAAGCAACAAAATTTCCTCGCAGATCTTGTAAGTAATAGTATGGTAAGGAATGCAAACCTGCTTTTATGGAAATTCTTTAAGCTTTCCTTCCAAGAATCACAGCACTGGATCTGGATCCAAGGTTGATTCCGTTAAGTGCCTGATCTACGCTTCCAGACTTGCCATCCACATCCGATCTATCATCCACATACAATCTACCATCCAAATACGATCTATCATCTACATCTGCCCTGCAGTACACATTCCACTTATATCCATCAGGAATAACAGGGAGTTCAAAGTAATGCTCCTCCCAATGTGCATTTACAGCAACATAGATAAATGTATTCTCTTTAGTACCATATTTATCCGAAGGCTCAACGTACATATACGCAAAGGTAAGTGTCGGGCTGTTTCTATCAAGCTCCCAGGGCTTTAAACCGTGGAAAGACATCTCGGGATAACCCGTACTGTTCTCGCCAACATTGAAGGAATCATTACGAATAACAGGATGCTCATTTCTTAAGGCTATAAGAGCTTTCACATATTCAAAATAAGAATTGTTCTTATCAAGCTGAGACCAGTCAATCCAGGATATCTCACTGTCCTGACAATAGGCATTGTTATTTCCGTACTGGGTATTTCCCATCTCATCCCCTGAGAGGAACATAGGAATTCCTTTACTTGTAAGAAGAATCGTCATGAAATTCTTCATCTGCCTTTGTCTTAGTCTGTTTATCTCCTGATCCTTTGTTTCTCCCTCTGCACCACAATTCCAGCTGTTGTTATCATTACAGCCATCATTATTGTTCTCACCATTTGCTTCGTTATGTTTTTCGTTGTATGAAACCAGATCATTTAAGGTGAAGCCATCATGACAGGTCACAAAGTTGATGGAGACAGAACTGCTTCTGTGTCCATACATATCATCAGAACCTGATATCCTGCAAAATAGTTCAGGCGCAGCTTCACCCTCTCCTTTTACGAATCTACGGATACAGTCTCTATATTTTCCGTTCCATTCAGCCCATCTGTTCCAGGAGGGAAAATTTCCAACCTGATATAATCCACCTGCATCCCAGGCTTCTGCTATCAGCTTGGTGGTTCCAAGAACAGGGTCTCTTGCAAGATTTTCCAGAAGCGGAGGTGTAAGCATTGGCGCACCATTCTCATCTCGTGTAAGGATGGACGCAAGGTCGAACCTGAATCCATCTACGTGATAAGAAGATACCCAATATCTTAGGCAGTCCAGGATCATGTTCCTTACTACCGAATTATTACAGTTCATGGTATTACCGCAGCCGCTGAAATTGTAATACCAGCCATCAGGTGTCATGATGTAATATGTTCTGTTGTCTATGCCTCTGTAGCTTATGTATGGGCCTTTCTCATTTCCTTCTGCAGTATGATTAAAAACTACATCCAGGATTACTTCTATACCATTCTGATGAAGCTTTTTTATCATGTTTTTTAGCTCATCTGCTTCAAGGCCATAGGGCGCTGATGCCGCATAGCCAGCCTTTGGAGCAAAAAAGCACACTGTTGAATAGCCCCAGTAGTTATAGAGTGTTTTACCTCCAACCTTCCTTGAATTCTCAAACTCATCGAACTCAAATATAGGCATAAGCTCAACACAGTTTATTCCAAGCTTTTTAAGATAAGGAATTTTCTCAATAATTCCCCTATAAGTTCCCCTGTACTTTACACCACTGTTTTTGTTCATGGTCAGTGATCTTACATGGGCTTCATAAATGATGAGGTCTTTTGACTGTTTCTTTAAAGGTGTGTCCTTTTCCCAGTCAAAATCCTCTCTTATAATCTGTCCTCTATGACAGAAATCATTATTTCCAGAGGTTTTCTTTCCCCATACACTTCTACCTGTTACGGATTTCGCATAAGGGTCAAGTAATACCTTTTTCTTGTCGTAATATAGGCCACGGGGCGGATCATACTCACCGTCAAATCTATAACCATATTCAGTGGTTTCAATATCAAGGCCAAAAACCATCATTGTAAACACATTTCCCATTCTGTATTCTTCAGGAAATGGAATTTCAACGAAGGGCTTTTTCTGCGAATGATGAAAAAGGACCAGAGTACAGCTTGTGGCCTCCTTGGAGTAGACGCTGAAATTAACAGCGTCCTCAACAATAGTCGCTCCAAAGGGCAAAACTCTCCCGGCCCTGCATTCATATCCATTTATAATATCTGTAGAGAAAGTATCAATAGATTTCATATCATTCTATTTCTTGCTCAACAAGCTTGAAGAAGAACTTTTCCTTCATCAAGGTATCTATAGCTCTTACAGGCTTTAACTGGTTCTGTGAAACACCCTTCATGATCATGAGATCACGATACAGCATGTAGGTTTCTTTCTGAGTTATGCAAAGCTTTGTTCTTCCAAGTGTTCCATCTGTAACCTTCTTACCAAATGAAGGATTAGCCTGTCCCAAAAGGTTCTCAACTATGTCACGATATTCTGGGAGCTTACTTTCATCCAGTTCCTGATCAGGCTCCATCAAAATTACATAGCGACCAGGCTTTGAATCTGTATCAGCATATACGCTGTAATCTGTGATAAATAGCCCTGTCTCATCCTGGAATCTATCAATAGTCCAACGAAGAGCTTCTTCGTTTGTCTTCTCACCTGCGATGGAGATCATCTGATTCTTACGATAAAGGAATGAAACCATGGGAGCCTTGTTATAAAATCCCTTTACTCTTACTACGTCCTTAATCTTATATCTATAGAATCCAGAAAGGTTAGTTACAACTATTTCGTAGTCCTTTCCCTCTTCTAACTGGTCAATTGTAAGTGTCGTCTCTTCATCATCAGAATCAGCAGGAATAAACTCATAGAATCCGCCATCAGGCAGAAGTACAAAGCCATCCTCTCCTGTTCTTCTTGCAACTGCCATAAGTGATTCTGAAGCAGCGTAGTTAAGGAAGCTGTAAGGAATATTTCTTCCTGTATACTTTCTCATTTTCTGAGTATACTGTGAGAAACCACCTGTTCCTATTGCTCCAAGCCACTGGAAATCAGGCCAGATTCTGATAACGATCTCATCAAAGCCCTTTTTAAACTCTTCTCTGAGCTCATTTGCTCTATCCGGATCAGGGCTCAACATAGCTTCAAACTTGCGTCTACTCTCAGGCGAAATAAGAACGTTTTCTCCAATAACACCCTTCTCAATGTCATCACACATGCTTTCCCAATTGGATTCAAGCCATGTCATCATATCCACAAGGGATGTCATAAATGCTGAGGTCATGCATATTACTTTTCTCTGACCCAAAGCAAATCTAAGCTTGAGATATTTGCTATCAAATGACTCTTCAGGAAAAACAAGCTCTGCAGGAGAAGTCATAAAGTTATGAAGCTGATCAGCAAAAGCTCGCATAGTAGTTCCAGAGATAGGTCCTTTGGGTATACCATTCTCTGTTACCATCGGAGGTGCCTCAATAGTATTAAGACAGTATCCGTCTTTATATGATTTACCAGTTGTATTCTTGTAATACTCATCCATTACACCAAATACAATACTGGCACCATAAATTGCATAATTGTCCAGGGTCGCCTGGGTTACGGGAATATGTTTAGGGACACCAACGCTACCGGAGCTTAAGGCATAATGCTTTACCGGATAGCTGGTTATAAGATTCTCCTCATCATTTTTGATCATTCTGTCAATGTAAGGAGCATAGTTATCATAATTGGAAAAAGGAACTTTCTTTTTGTATTCTTCTATACTGTTAATATTCGCAAAGTCATATAACTTTCCATATTCAGTGTCAGCATTATCCTTAATGATTTTCATAAGGGTTTCTTCACTCGCCTCAACAGCTCTTCTGCTGACTTCATCAAGGTGTCTTAACGCATTTGCACCTTTTTTCTTCATAACTGTACAAAAAACGTGATTTGTTAATCCTTTCACTAACGCCATAACATACCTCCTTTGGTACAAAACGCTTTCCCGTTTATTATACAAAACTGGAAATGCGTATGACCAAATAGCGTAGATATATTATTAAAAATTCAGATATTTAAGACTTTATTTATATTATATTAAATCACGATTTATAAATGATTCCACCGCCTAGAACTATGTCGCTTTCATAGAGTACAGCGGACTGTCCTGCAGTTATTGCTCTTTGTGGCTCATCAAATGTAATTCTAGCGTGGCCGTCTTCTAAGATAACTGCTGTTGCAGGCTGCTCTTTATGTCTGTATCTGACCTTAGCCATGCATCTGAACTCACCCTTGGGAGCTTCTCCTGTTATCCAGTTAAAGTCTCTTACAAGAACCTCTTTCTCAAAGAGGTCGCTATTATCCGAAAGAACAACTGTATTGTTCTCTACATCAAGCTTTGTTACGTAAAGTCTTCTGTCAGCAGGAACTCCAAGGCCCCTTCTCTGGCCTATCGTATAGCCAATGATTCCGTTATGCTCGCCAAGAACATTACCCTGAGCATCAACTATAGGTCCCTTAGGATAATCCTTATTTCTATATCTTCTGATCATTCCGGCATAATCACCGTCAGGAACAAAACAGATATCCTGACTGTCACTCTTATGAGAGGTCACAAATTCCTTCTCATCAGCCATCTGTCTGGCTGTGTTCTTGGTATAGTCCCCAAGAGGGAAAAATGTATGTGAGAGCTGTTCTTCAGTCAGATCATAAAGCACATAGCTCTGGTCCTTCGTTAGATCAAGTGCCTTCTTAAGATAAAAATGGCCATCCTTTTCCTCAATCCTTGCATAATGACCTGTAACTATATACTCACAGCCAAGCTCCTTAGCCTTCTGATAAAGTATGTCGAACTTAAGATACTTGTTGCATCTGATGCAGGGATTAGGAGTCTCTCCCCTTTCATAGCTGCATACAAAGGGCTCTATAACATTATCTATAAATTCCTTTTCATAGTGGAAAATATAGTATGGAATTCCAATCTTCTCTGTGACAGCCCTTGCATCCTCTGTATCCTTAAGACTACAGCAGGTTCCAAATAAATCCTCTCCAATCATATCATTCTCATAAAGTCGCATAGTGCATCCGATACAATCAAAGCCTCTGTCCTTCATAAGAGATGCTGCAACACTGCTATCTACACCACCGCTCATAGCGATAAGTGCTGTTTTTTTCTCATTTTTGTTATCCATAACTAACGCTTCCTTGGCTTAAAATCACATTTTCGTGAGTTGTTTCATTATTTTTCGTGTTTATGATTTAGTAATACTTTTTAATTTTATTCTTATATTTATATCACTGTTCTTTTAGGGAACGTACACAATTTAGCAAAAATTAAAAGGTATCATTACATTATCAGAAGTGAAAACTTCTGACTCCCCCAACAAAACTTTTTTCATACCAGAGCTGTCAGGTTCCCCACTTGGCAGCTCCTCCTCCAATAAGGGATAATAAAGATGGTAGCGAGGTTTTTCCTCGATAGTGGGCCGGTTTGATTCAGTTCTTGGATCCCGGCCCTTTTCAATTGTAGAGCACTTAACTAAGTCTTTCGCGCTTAGTGCCTTTTGTTGTTCTTTCGCTTTCCACTTCCAGCCTTGGATTTATTTGCCCTGATCTTACCTGGCTTAGCTTCTGTCCTATAAGATTTATGGCCTGCTCCTGCGCCCTTCCTCGGCGGAATAAGGCAGTCTTTTCCAAAGCCTATGAGGTCTTCTCTGCCCTCTCTAATAAGGGCTTCTTTAACCAGCTCATAATTCTCAGGTCTCTTGTACTGAATAAGGGCTCTCTGCATAGCCTTCTCATGAGGATCCTTAGCAACGTATACTTCTTCCATTGTAAGCGGATCTATGCCTGTGTAGTACATACAGGTAGATACTGTACCAGGAGTTGGATAAAAATCCTGAACCTGATCAGGATTAAGTCTGTGCTTGCAAAGATACTCAGCAAGGGCAATCGCATCCTTTAATGTGCTTCCCGGATGGGAAGACATAAGATACGGAACAGCGTACTGCTGAAGCCCAAGCTGCTTATTTACTCTGTCAAATTTCTCAATGAATTTATTGTAAACGCCAACCTGTGGTTTGCCCATTTTTGAAAGAACATTATCTGAAATATGCTCTGGAGCTACTCTCAGCTGTCCACTTATATGATACTTACAAAGCTCCCTCAAAAAGGTGTCATCAGAATCTGCAAGAAGGTAGTCAAATCTTATTCCACTTCTGACAAAAACCTTCTTAACTCCCTTAAGGCTCCTTAGTTTTTTAAGGAGGGACAAATAATCCTTATGGTCAACGTCCATATTTTTGCAAACATTAGGGTACAGACACTTTTTATTAGGACATGCTCCCTTTGTCATCTGCTTCTTGCAGGCAGGGAATCTGAACTGGGCTGTAGGACCTCCTACATCATGGATATAGCCCTTAAAGTCCTTCTCATCCAAAAAGGTCTTGGCTTCTTTAATTATGGACTCATGACTTCTTGCCTGCACAATTCTTCCCTGATGGAAAGTAAGTGCGCAGAAGTTACACTCTCCAAAGCATCCTCTGTTTGAAGTAATTGAATACTTTATCTCAGAAAAAGCAGGAATACCTCCTGCAGCATCATATACAGGATGCCATGCTCTCATGTAGGGTCTTTCATATACATCATCAAATTCCTGCTTAGATAGAGGCCTCGACGGCGGATTCTGAACTACAAAAAGAGCATTATCATAGGTCTCGTAAAGTCTTTTTCCGTTAAAAGGATCGGTATTTCTATACTGAATTGCAAAGCTCTCAGCATATTTTCTCTTATCCTCTTTTATCTCCTCAAATGAAGGAAGCTTAACAGCGTCATATATATCATCTTCATTTCTGGTTTTAAATACTGTTCCATTTATGAAGCTGATGTCTGAAACAGCAATTCCGGAATTAAGTGCATCCGCGATTTCTACGATACTGACTTCACCCATTCCATAGGAAATAATGTCTGCTCCACTATCTAAAAGGATAGATCTTCTGACCTTTCCTGACCAGTAATCATAGTGGCCAAGGCGTCTGAGACTTCCTTCTATACCACCAACGATTATAGGATTGTTCTTATAAACTCTTCGAATCAGATTACAGTAAACAATAACTGCATAATCAGGGCGACGTCCCATCTCTCCAGCAGGGCTGTATGCGTCCGTCTTTCTTCGCTTTTTAGCTACAGTGTAGTGATTTACCATGGAGTCCATGTTTCCTGAAGAAACTAAGAAGCCAAGCCTTGGCTCACCCAGAACTGTTATACTTTTTTCATCTCTATAATCGGGCTGACAAATAAGGCCCACGCTGTATCCGTGAGCCTCAAGTGTTCTTGTTATGATGGCAGCGCCGAAACTTGAGTGATCCACATATGCATCCCCGCACACATAGACAAAGTCCAGCTGCTCAATTCCCCTCTCCCTCATATCATCTTTACTGATTGGTGGAAATCCTATTGCCATATTATTCCTTTACATCTCTGAAAGTAACTTTGTTGCATAAACAAGCTTTACGCAAACTGTGAATATCTCCATAGCAGTACGAAGATCAGCAAGTGAAGGATATGTAGGAGCAATTCTGATATTGCTATCCTTAGGATCCTTCTTGTAAGGATATGTAGCGCCTGCACCAGTCATGGTAACGCCTACCTTCTTTGCTCTATCTACGATTGCCTTTGCACAGCCTTCAGGAGCATCAAAGCTGATGAAGTAACCTCCCTTGGGTTTTGTCCATTCGCCAATTCCATAAGGAGCAAGGTCTCTTTCTAATATTTCAAGAACAGCTTCAAACTTAGGTCTGATGATGTCAGCATGCTTTCTCATGTGTTCCTTCATACCATTGATATCACCGAAGAATCTCACATGACGAAGCTGGTTAACTTTATCATGGCCGATTGTCTGATGTGAAAGCTGGTCTTTTATCTCTTCTAAATTATTTAATGAAGTTGCTATAGCAGCAATTCCGCTTCCAGGGAAGGTGATCTTTGAAGTTGAAGAGAACTTGTAAACCATATCAGGGCTACCAGCCTTCTTACACTCCTCAAGAATCTCAATAAGATAATCCTGATTATCATCATAAAGATGATGAATACCATAAGCATTATCCCAGAAGATTCTGAAATCTCTTGCTGCAGGACGAAGTCTTGCAAACCTTCTAACAGTCTCATCCGAATATGAATATCCCTGAGGGTTTGAATACTTAGGTGTGCACCAGATACCCTTAATAGATTCGTCCTCAGCTACAAGTTTCTCAACAACATCCATATCAGGTCCTTCAGGTGTCATCTGAACAGGAATCATCTCTATTCCAAAATACTCTGTAATAGCAAAATGTCTGTCATATCCAGGTACAGGGCAAAGGAATTTAACCTTATCAAGCTTGCACCAGGGTGTGTTACCCATTATACCGTGTGTGTATGCACGAGAAACAGTATCATACATTACGTTAAGTGATGAATTTCCATAGATAATGATGTTATCAGGTTTGTTCTCCATCATGGCACCGATAAGCACCTTAGCCTCATGGATACCATCCAAAACACCATAGTTACGGCAGTCTGTACCGTCTTCACATGAAAGATCAGCTTCAGAATTAAGAGCATCCATCATTCCCATGGATAAATCAAGCTGCTCATGGCACGGCTTTCCTCTAGCCATATTAAGCGAGAGATCCATTGCCTGATATCTCTTGTACTCAGCCTTGAGGTTAGCTATTTCCTTCTCAAGCTCCTCTTTGTTCATCTCTTTGTAAGTCTTGCGTTTTAGGTTTAAGTTTTTCAGCTCCTGCACATTATTCTTCATAATAAGGCTCCTTCATTTCACAAACTAAAACACATTATACATTATCGCATTAAAGTATGAAATGATTTTTTTATAAATTAAGAAGTTAATGTTTATTAGGGCTGAAGATTATATACTTATCTGCCATCAAAACCTTGTCTTTTGGTAAATGTTTGATAAGCATTTCCTCAAGCTTTCTCACCTTAACCGGTTTCTCCATATAATCATCAAAACCAGCCTTTATGTACATATCTCGTGCACCTTCTACTACATTGGCTGTAAGTGCAATACATACGCTTTCACGATTTATATTGGAATTATCTTTTCTTATCTTCTTAATCAGCTCTATTCCATCCATCTCTGGCATTCTATGATCTATCAAAAGAATGTCATATTTTATTTCCTTCATATTCTTAAGAGCTGCTTTTGCACTAAGTACAGAGTCAATATGAATCTTTGTAGGCTCCAAAAGCCCCTCAATAACCTTCAGGTTCATCTCTGTATCATCAACAGAAAGAAGCCTTACATCTGGCGCAAAGAAAACAGGTGTATACTTGTTGTCTGTGATTTTGAGTTCTCTTTCCTCGCTATCAACACTTCCGATCCTTTTCCAGTTAAAAACTCTCTGTTTTATTGCGAATTTAAATTCACTGCCCTCACCGTAAACACTCTCAACCTCAAGTGTACTTTCCATGGCATCGAGAATATGTTTTACTATGCTCATGCCAAGTCCGGTACCTTCAATGGTTTTGTTCTTATCTTCATCTAGTCTTTCAAAAGCAACAAAGAGCTTACTGATTTCCTCCTGCTTCATTCCAATTCCTGTATCTTTTACAGAAATATGCAGAATCACTTCTTCATTACCATCTTTTTCATAATCAATGCTAAGTGTTACTGTGCCTTCTTTTGTATATTTAACTGAATTCGTCAAAAGATTTATAAGAACCTGCTTTATCCTTATTTCGTCACCAATAAGTTCATCCGGTGTATCTTCATTAACATTCACCAAATATACAAGGCCCTTACTTTCTGCCCTTGATTTGATCATTATCTCAACATCGGATATGAGATTGGACAGATTATACTGGTCACTTCTTATTTTCAGCTTTCCAGCTTCCATCTTGGAAAAATCCAAAACATCATTTATAAGGCATAGCAATGAATTCGCAGAGCTATTAATACTATAGGCATATTGCTTCATCTTCGTATCAGTAGCTTCTCTGGAAATAAGTTCTCCAATTCCCATAATTACATTTATAGGAGTTCTTATCTCATGCGACATACTTGCAAGAAAGTCTGATTTAGCCTTAGATGCTTCTTCTGCAATTTTCTTTGCTCTTCTAAGCTGTCTGACATAAAGAAGCACCAATAGCGTAATAATTACCAACGAAATAAAGAAAATACTGTATTGATACAGGTAATCATAGACATTGTATTTGTACAGCTTTTTGGTGGTGTGCTCCAGTATTATTGCCTGTTTCTGAGACGCTGTCAGCCTACGGATACTTCTGTTCAGCCTCTCTATCATTTCATGTTTTTCCGGCGTATCTAAGGTTCCAGCTTTGAAATCCATAGTAATCATTACAGTAGGATGAATATAAAGCTTAGAATATGCCGGTTTTTGCAGTACATAACTCCATACATATGAATTATTCAAAAGCGCGTCAACTTTATTTTTATAAAGTGCATCAACAGCATCCTCAAGATTGTCAAACAAAACAATTTCAAGACCAAGGTAGAGGTTTCTAATGCTCTCAGCAATTCCTGCCTGTGAGCTCAGCATTCCAACCTTTGTATTTTTAAGTTTTGGCAGCTCCTTATTATTCAGCGTAAGAAGAGTCATTGGGGTCTGCAGCAGAGCTTCTGAAGTGATACTACTTTTTCCCTGTTCACTCTTAATTGCACTTCCAAGTGGCATTACCAAATCAAATTCTTCATCATCTAATGCCTGCTTTAACGTCATGTCCCCTATCGGCTTGAAAATAATATTATACCCGGCATCTGCAGCGGCTAATCTAAGTAAATCCACACCAATACCGGTTATATTGGAATTTTGATTTTCATAGAGCATCGGACAGCGATCTGTAGGAACTCCAACTACAATTGTCTCTAAATTGTCCCATGTAGCAGCATGCAAAGTAATCCCACTACAGTTAATAAGCATAACTATAGTGAAAATCACAGCAAAAATTATTCTCTTTTGCACACTGATCCGTTTCAATGCGTACCGCCCTCTCCTCGCAAAAAAAAAGGAAATTCATACTGAATCCCCTTCTTTTAATACAATAATAATAATCCTCCCCCCAGTTTATGAAATTGGATCGATCAAATCTCTATACCATCTAAGAGCATCTGTATATGCTGCATAGACTTTATCCATTTCAAGATTTTCCAGGATCATGATTCTTGATACTTCCTGCCATGAAGCATTCTCATATTCAAATACAAAATTCAAAACTCTCCAAAGCTCACCAGTGTTGTTAAGTAGTGCATCCTCAATCTTCTTGGATACATGAACCAGCTTAAGTGACTGCTCCATGGTCTGATCAAGCATGATATCAAGAAGTGAAAACAGTCCTGCAAGGAAAAGCTCTGATGAAAGTCCCTTCATTTCAAAACAGCTTGAAAGGTTTTCTGCAAATTTTGCTCTAACCATGGAAATTCTGGTAATCTCACTAGGTTTATCAGCACACAGCTCCTTTGTTACAGCTGTATTTATCCACTTCTTAAGTTCCTTCTGGCCAAGCATTGCTGCAGCATGTCTTACAGATGTAATCTCTGAATTAACAGCCATATGATTAACCATCTCAAGCATTGAGATAACTAAAGCAGCATCCTTACCGATTACATCAGCTGCATCCTGAAGCTCGAAATCAGGATTATTAACCAGATTTAAAAGCTCTATATAGGTTACCTTCAAAGGAGCTACTGTTCTCTCAGAATCCTCAACAGGCACTCTGAAGAAAGAACCCTCATAGAGGTCGTATGCTCCATCAGAAGTAAGTCTCTCGTAGTCATCCTTAGTATCTACGCCAACTGCGCAGAGCTTAATATCAGGAAATGCTTTCTCAAAGTAAATACGTGCACTTCTGATATTGATCTTACGATGATCAAGAAGAATATAATCGCACATGCTAAGGATAGGTCTATAAGTCTCAAACTGATTGCCAGAAAGCTTTCTCATAGCAATCTTATAGCCCTGTCCTCTCAAATCCCAAAGTCTTGCCAGATAAGGCTCCTCAGGGAAAACAGTATTATCAAGCAAAAGAATAATCTGCTCCTTAGGTGCTTCACACTGGTCTTCTATATTTGCAAAAAGGGAAATGCTGTTGATTTCAACAAAGATCTCTTTGCCACCTGATAAAACGTTTGTCCCAACACTATCAACAATGTCCAGACCAACGATATTAACAACATTATCAAGTCGACCAGTACCCATCAGGTAGGGATTCATCAGATGATTTTCCCTCTGCGCAAATACTGAATAAGCGCAGACTCTCATTTCGTCATCGAACAATGGGATCAAAGATGCAAGCATATATCTCTCCTTCCGGTATCTTTTCCGAATATCGCAGATTTATATTTGTTATTTTATTATAGCATTCTACCAATTCAGATACAAGAATTAGCGCTATTTTATACTTATTTAACAAAAGGTTGTTTATTCATGTATACATGAAAAACTTTGCCCATTATGAGGAGGCTTACCTTCGGTTTTTTGTTGTAGACGCTCGCTTTGCGAGCAATGACCATGACAAATATAAAACATGTAAAGCGTCCTGCTGCAAACATTATTCTCCGCATGCAGGAAAGAAACTTATGGCATAAGAAAAACAGACGCTCACATAAAAGAGATGAAATGGACCGATGGCTAAATTATTGGCGCAGATGCGAGTTTTGCATAAGCAGCATACGTATATAAATCACTCCCATATATTTTCTGCATTTAGGAGCGCAGCATAAAACTGAAGGTAAGCCTCTGATAAATTGGCAAAGTTTTTTGCATAAAAAAATACGAACAGTAAAGACTGTTCGTAAATTAACCCCGAAATGCCGGTTCCGGTTATTTGACTCCTAGCTAACGCCAGGTGGGTTACCGCAGCCCTTTTCGCTGTCTTCCTCTCCCATAGCTTGTCTGCACATGTGCAGGGCCGGAGGCGTGACATTTGAAAATGCAATCTAGGTGTCCCGTTTAAAGTAACTGTAGGTTCAAATTACACCGGAGTTGTCGAGCATCCCAGGCGGACAATAGTCCGTTTATAAACTGCTCTTGCAGTTCTTTAATTTAATTATAATACTTAAAAGTGCGATTTCAATAGATATTCTCTAAAAATTTCTTAAGAATAAGTGAAGAAACCGCACAAAATCTACATTTATAAACTTATTGTCTGTAACTATTTTTCAATAGGTCTTGTTGCATCCTTAAGCCAGTTCTTAATCTCCTCTTCCTCAATGAGCGGAGAGATTTTATTGAATACCATCTTGTGATATTCGTTGATGGCATCAATGTCCTTGGGCTGAAGGTAGTTTGTATCGATAGCATCAAGATCAAGAGGTACATAGGTCAGATGATCAAAGCTAAGGAACTGACCATCACTGTTCTTCACATCACTTACTACTTCGATGATGTTCTCGATTCTGATACCATATTTGCCCTCTAAGTATACGCCAGGCTCATCTGATACGATCATACCAGCCTTAAGAGGTGCTTCATCCTCCACTGAACGTGACTTCCATCTGATGCTGTGAGGTCCTTCGTGGACATTGAGCATGTAGCCAATACCATGACCTGTTCCGCACTTGTAGTCTACGCCGATGTTCCAAAGAGGAATTCTTGCAAGGATATCAAGGTTTTTACCTGAGCAGCCTTCAAGGAATCTCGCATTTGCAAGCTGAAGCATACCAACAGCTGTAAGTGTGTAATGCTTTTTCTCCTCGTCAGATACAGGGCCCATAACGATAGTTCTGGTTACGTCTGTTGTTCCGCCCATATATGTTCCGCCTGAATCTACCAAAAGGAAGCTCTCAGGCTCAATCTTTGCATTTGACTCCTCAGTTGCTTCGTAATGCATCATAGCTGCATTATCCTTATAAGCACTGATTGTAGGGAATGAAAGCTCAATAAATCCAGGGAGCTCTGCTCTCATAGCATCAAGGTGCATTGCAGCAGTATATTCGTTAAGCTCACCCTTAGGTGCTTCCTTTTTAACCCAGTAAATGAACTTTGTAAGAACAGCAGAATCTCTAATATAAACCTCTCTGATGTTCTTAAGCTCAGTCTCGTTCTTACATGCCTTCATGAGCTCTGTAGGATCAAGAATGTTCTTAACTACTGCTCCGCGGTTCTCAGAGTTATCCTTAATTGTTCTGTATACAGAGTAGCTTACGTTTCTCTCGTCATAGAGAGTTACGCCTTCATACTCATACTCATCAAGCCAGCTAATGATGCGGTTGTAAGCAACGAGCTCAATACCATTATTCTCGCAGTAAGTTCTTACCTCATCATTAAGCTCATCGAACTGAACGAACATGTAAACGTTCTTGGTTGTGATGAAAAGGTAGCTCAGGATAACAGGGTTACACTCAACATCATTACCTCTTAAGTTTGTAAGCCAGCAGATATCATCAAGCTTGCAAAGAAGATATGCCTTAGCATTGTTTTCTTCCATTTCTTTTCTTACGTCAGCAAGCTTCTCACTAAAGGACTTTCCGCAAAGCTCATCAGATAATACATAAATCTGATTGCAGGGAAGCTCAGGTCTTTCGCTCCATACTTCTCCAGCAAGATCCCTATCAAACTTAATCTTTACCTGTTTTTTCTTTAATTTGTTTTCATAGGAAAGACCTTCCTTAGCAGGAACAACCTTTCCGTCGAATCCAAGTACTTCGCCTGAATTCATGTTGTCTGTAAGATACTCTGAAATTGTAGGAATGCCCTCTTCACCCATTCTGTAAAGTGTGACGCCAGTTCCTTCCATTTCTCTTTCAGCCTGAATGAAATATCTTCCATCGGTCCACATTCCAGCCCAGTCCTTAGATACTACTAAAGTACCGTTTGAGCCTGTGAATCCGCAGAAATATTCTCTTGCCTTGAAAAAGTCAGCTGCATACTCTGAATTGTGATAGTCAGATGTGGGCATAAGATAATAATCAATGCCATAAGCAGCCATCTTCTCTCTAAGGGCAGAAAGTCTGTCCCTTATTACCTTGTTTTCCAATTTATCGTTCCTCCATAGGTACGTATTCTTGTGTCTTGCTCACAGCCTTGTAAGCAGGACGGATGATCTTGCTGTTATTGGCAAGTTCTTCCATTCTATGAGCACTCCATCCAACAATTCTAGCAATTGCGAACATAGGAGTAAAGAGCTCTTCGGGGAGCTCAAGCATTTTATAAACAAATCCGGAATAAAAGTCAACGTTTATGCTAACGCCCTTGTACATTTTGCGCTCAGCGCTAATTACTTCCGGAGCAAGGCGCTCTACTAATTCGTAAAGAGCAAGCTCTTTGTCCATGCCCTTTTCTTTTGCGAGCTTAACAGTGTATTCCTTAAGAAGCACTGCTCTTGGATCGGACTTTGAATATATAGCATGGCCTACACCATAAATAAGTCCAGCCTTATCGAAAGCTTCTTTGTTGAGAAGTTTTCTCAGATAGTCTCTTACTTCTTCCTCATCAGCCCAGTCCTTAAGATCCTGTTCCATCTGGTCAAACATGTGAATAACCTTGATGTTAGCTCCACCATGTCTGGGTCCCTTTAATGAACCGATAGCTGCAGCAATTACAGAATATGTATCTGTCATTGAAGAGCTGACAACGTGAGTTGTGAAGGATGAGTTATTACCACCACCATGCTCCATGTGGAGAATGAGGCAGATATCAAGAAGTCTTGCTTCAAGCTCTGTGTACTGACTGTCTGGGCGAAGCAGGTAAAGAATATGCTCAGCAGTAGACAGTTCAGCCTTAGGCGGATGAATGAACAGACTCTTTCCCTCATGATAATGGTTATATGCCTGATATCCGTAAATAGCCAGAAGCGGGAACAGACTCACAAGCTGAAGACTCTGTCTTAAAACATTAGCCATAGACACATCATCAGCATAATCATCATAGGAATACAGTGTAAGCACACTTCTTGAAAGCGTATTCATCATGTCACGGCTGGGCGCTTTCATGATGATATCTCTTACAAAGCCTGTTGGAAGAGATCTGTAAAATCCAAGAAGCTCAGTAAATTCCTTGAGTTCTTCCCTGCCAGGAAGTTTTCCAAAAAGTAAAAGATAGGCAGTCTCTTCAAAGCCAAACTTCTCGGAGCTTGCAGTTCCATGCACAATATCCTTTACGTTGATCCCCCTGTAAAAAAGTTCACCATCAGCAGGAACGCTCTCGCCATTTTCAATCTTTGTTGCATTGATAGTTGATATATTTGTAAGACCTGTAAGTACACCCTTACCATTAAGGTCACGAAGGCCTCTCTTAACATCATACTCAGTAAAAAGTGCCGGATCTATATTATCTGCCTGCTCAACTACCTTAGCCAGGTCAATAAGTTTAGGTGTGCTCTCAGAGTAAATATTTGCATCGTTATTAGTACCCATCCGTTCTCCTTTCATACTATAATGCATTTTTATTCAGTCTGAAGAATGTCCTGTATTTTGGTTAATCAGAAAAGGAATTCTCTTACAGCATCTGCAAGTGCATCCTTAGCAACTACCTTGTCATGTCTTACAGCAGCATTTCTGATGGATGTAACAGCTTCAGGAATCTCTACTCCGGAAATCTCAGAAAGCTTATCAGCAAGCTCGAAGTCATCAAGAGCTTCATCATTCTTGCCAAGTGCAGCCATTACGCTTCTTGTAAACTTGTAAGGGCTTGCAGTAGATGCAATAACAGTAACTGTCTTATCTCCTGTATCCTTTACATATTTGCCATATACACTTGAAGCAACTGCTGTATGTGTATCAATAAGATATCCTGTATTCTCAAAGAGATCTGCAATAGCCTTTGCTGTCTCATCTTCTGTAGCAAATCCGCCATAGAAGTTAGAAAGCTTTGCTGCCATAGCATCATTGATCTCATACTTACCTTCTGTAGTAAGCTTCTTCATATAATCTGCATTCTTGTCTGCATCATCACCAGCAATGTGATAGATAAGTCTCTCAAGGTTTGAAGAGATAAGAATATCCATTGAAGGTGAGCTTGTAAGTACGAAGTCACGATTTCTGTCATAAGCTCCTGTCTTGAAGAAATCATAAAGAACCTTATTTGAGTTAGATGCACAGATAAAGGTCTTAATAGGAAGTCCCATCTTGCCTGCATAATATGCAGCGAGAATGTTACCAAAGTTACCTGTGGGAACTACAACATTTATCTCATCTCCCTCAGCTATTCTGCCTTCTTTAAGAAGTCTTGTATATGCATAAACATAATAAACAATCTGAGGAACGAGTCTACCGATATTAATTGAATTTGCAGATGAGAACTGGAATCCCTTCTCATCAAGCTCTTTTGCAAAATCAGGATCAGTAAATATCTTCTTTACTCCTGTCTGAGCATCATCGAAGTTACCCTCGATTCCGATTACACAGGTGTTATCTCCCTCCTGAGTAACCATCTGCTTTTCCTGAATAGGTGAAACACCATTCTTGGGATAGAAAACAATGATCTTTGTTCCAGGAACATTTGCAAAACCTGCAAGAGCTGCCTTACCTGTATCTCCGCTTGTTGCAGTAAGAATAACAATATCATTCTTGATCTGGTTTTTCTTAGCTGCAGTTGTCATAAGGTAAGGAAGTATTGAAAGAGCCATATCTTTAAATGCAATGGTCTTTCCATGATAAAGCTCAAGGTAAAAAGCACCTTCTGCCTCTGTCATGGGTGCCATTTCAGGGGTGTCAAACTTTGAGTCGTATGCATGATCTATGCAATAGCGAAGTTCTTCCTCAGTAAAATCTGAAAGCAAAAGCTTCATAACCTCGTATGCTGTATCACGGTAATCAAGCTCCTTAAGTTCGGACAAAGTCTTATCCAGGTGCGGTATGCTATCCGGCACAAAAAGCCCTCCGTCAGCTGCAAGACCTCGTAAAATAGCCTGCGAAGCTGTTACCTTGTTCTTATCTCCTCTGGTGCTAGAATACATTACTCCCATGTTGGTACTCCTTTATAGTTTTTTAATTTTTGGTGACTCTTTAAGTATGATAGAATAAAGAAAAACACGACTTTACAACTATGAGTCGATGCGATTTTCTTATGACAGATATACTTTGAGTAAAAAGTATACCACAAAAATGTATAAATTTACATAACATTTTGGCTTACAGAGGGGATAAACTAAAATGGCAACTAACACTACAGGGGTTTATGAAACCTCTCTTAAGGATGGAACAAAATCCTTCAGAGCTTCCATAACCTACAAGGGTAAACATATCGCCCTTGGCTCTTTTTCTGATGCGCAGTCGGCATCCTGTGCTTATACTCAAGCGCAAAAAATCCTCGAAGATCCAGATTGGACAATTTCATCCTATAAATCAGATCAGGCTCTGCCCTTCGAAAAGTGCGTAGTGCTTGTTAATTACAGAGATAAGGGCCTGTATATCCCTAATCCTATTTACCTGGAAAAGAAATTTTTCCTCTACTACTTGTCGCCCTCACAAATATTGATGTTTGATATTGATGACCTTTTCTATTACTCTTCTCATAAAATAATGCAGCGTGGTTCACATCTTTTTGTTGCTGACTACGGCTCACAGATCAGCATCCTTAGTCGCTATGGAATCAGAAGCTATGCAGTTGAGGGAAGAGACTATCGTTTTGTAAATGGCAATTCCGGAGATCTCCGCTATGAAAACATAGAAGTTTTAAACAGATATCATGGCGTAAGACAGTACAATTATCGCGGTTACTTAAAATACAAAGCTGTCATTCATGTTCGTGGCGACTTCGTGATTGGAAAATACAACACAGAAAATGAAGCTGCCATTGCCTATAACAAGGCTGCTGACGTTTTGAAGAAAAATGGAATTGAAAAAAACTATATGCAGAACTACATTGAGGATCTGTCAGCATCTCAATACGCAGATCTTTATACAAGCATAAAAATATCTCCTAAACTAATGAAACTAAATGCTGCTTCTGGCTGAGCATTTAACTGATACTCAGGTATAAACCATATACGTGACGCAAAAAGGGCTTTGCCATATCGGCAAAGCCCTTTGAAATACTATATTAAGTTTTAGACTTAGAGCATTAAATTCATGTTACTCTTCTGAGCTTCATCTTCCTGCTGCTTCTTCTGCATCTGCATACGATAAGCATCAAGCGTCTGATTCTTCTTAAGCTCTGTGATTTCCTGTGCAACATCTGTATCAGCGATACTTGACTGTGCACTTAAAAGATTCTCTCTTGCAATGGAATTATAGCTTACATTGTGCTCCATTCCATTAGTAACCGCTCCAACTGAACCTCTCGCATTATTTACGCTTGCGATTGCTTCATCAATAGCATCAACATCATTAAAGTCGATGTTATTAAGTCCAAGAGACTCCATCTGTGATGAACTGAGGCGCTCACCAATTCCCTTCATCAGCTGAGAATTAACATTTGCAATGTCTCCTCTGTCTGAATCACTGAGTGTGCCATTCTTTGAATAAATAGCATTCTGCCTCATGTCCTGCAGGTAATCCGTAACTCCGTCAAGCACTCCATCAGAGATGTTCAGCTTGTCGATTACCTCCCTGCCGTTCCTCTCATTAACCTTTGCAGTTCTCTGCTGAGTTTCCATCTTTTCATTGATAGCAAGCTCTGCAGCGCCATCTGCAGCAGTAGGCAACTTATTGCCACTGGCAATCTTGCCATAAGAGGAATAGTTACTGTAGCTGTTGTTACTAATTCCTAAACTCATAGCGCTCCTTTCTTCCTCCTTGAGAAAAGGATAAATCCGTTCTTGCGCCTGTAATTAGAATGGGTCCCCACCCTCGCCAATTACATGGATAGATTTTTGTCCCGAAAATCTATCTTTGGATCCTTCCTAATGCTTCTGCCCTCAGGGCAGAATTTCCTATAGTTAATAATACAATAACATCTATTATTTCTTTTGTAAACAATAGTTTACTTGTGATTATTTACGAATTTACCCAATTGCTTTTATGGACATTTCCTCAAACTGGCGTGAGAAAAGCTGATAATAGTAGCCCTTGCGATTAGCCATAAGCTCTTTATGTCTGCCTCTTTCTATTATCTTTCCATCCTTTACAACAAGGATCACATCAGCATCTACTACTGTAGAAAGTCTGTGTGCAATCATAAATGATGTTCTTCCTTTTATAACTACAGAGATTGCATCCTGAATCGCCTTCTCAGTAACTGTATCAATAGATGAAGTTGCTTCGTCAAGAACAAGAATTCTAGGATCAGCAAGTATAGCTCTTGCAAATGAAAGGAGCTGCTTTTCTCCAGTTGAAAGCATATCTCCGCCTTCACCTACATCACTGTCAAGGCCGCCATCCATCTTCTTTACTATCTTATCTGCTGATACGAGTTCAAGCGCTTTCCAGATTTCTTCATCAGTTGCGTTAGGATTTCCATACTTTAAGTTCTCTCTGACACTTCCCGAGAAAAGATGAGGTGTCTGAAGAACATATCCTATATTGCTGTGAAGCCAGAGCTGTGAACGCTCTCTCGCATCCTTTCCATCGATAAGAACCTGCCCCTTTGTAGGCTCAAAGAATCTGCATACCAGGTTAACCAGTGTCGACTTACCAGCACCAGTCTCTCCTACAATCGCCACATTCGTGCCCTGGGGAACCTTTAGATTAAAGTTCTCAAGAACATATTCTGTTCCATCAGGATAATGGAAGGATACGTTCTTAAATTCTACGTCTCCGTAAAGTTCTTCCCAGTTTTCCTTCTTGGGATTAAAGGTATCTCCGTACTTCTCGATTACTTCCTTGGAGTCAGCAACATCAGACTCAGTATTTAACAGTCTTGTAAGTCTCTCAACATTTACCTGAACTGCAATGAGGTCAGAAATCGTAACGATGATATTCTGGATAGGCTCCAAAATACCAAGGGCATAGGATAAGAATACTGAAAGTGTTCCTATCTCCATAACGCCTTCCATGGTTATTATTCCACCTCTCCACAGAGCAAGTGCCAGTGCGCAGGATGAAAGCATGGTAACTGAAGCTGTAAACAGCGCAGAATAATGAGTTGCATGAACTGCATTTTTCCTGTAGCTTTCAGTATCTGTAGTGAAGTCATTCTGAATCTTGTCCTCAACCACAAGAGTTTTGATTGCTTTTGCTCCGGTTATTCCTTCATTGAAGTTACCGGTTATCGTTGAGTTGAGCTCTCTTATATGTCTGTTTAAAACAATAAGGTGCTTTTGGAAATAGATAACAAGCACTACTGCAATCGGAACAAGCGCCAGTATATACAACGCAAGTCTTGCATTAATTGACAGCATTACAATAAGTACAAAAAGTATGTAGCTGCCATTCCAAACTATATCCATCATTCT
Source organism: Butyrivibrio sp. (assembly GCA_015056655.1). Taxonomy (GTDB): domain Bacteria; phylum Bacillota; class Clostridia; order Lachnospirales; family Lachnospiraceae; genus Butyrivibrio. Next base: position 21,876 of record SVFV01000013.1, on the reverse strand, counting down.
CCAGGCAACCATCATTCCGATTTTTCCTGTATCACTCATAACTCTGGCGTGGATGTAGCCAACATTGTTCTGATTGAAATAGGAAAAAGACAGCTCCTGAAGGTGATTAAATGCAGCATCTCTAAGGTCTTTATCTACAGACATTTCAATAACGCCGCACATATAGGCACTGGTAAAGTCCATAGCCAGCTTTATAACAAGAACTGCCGCATAGGTAAATGCAAAAATCGCAATCCCATCCAATGTTCCCTTAGCTATGAAGTTGTTAATTGCATATCTGTTAAACAGCGGTATTGTTGAATCAACCATACTTACCATAGATCCCAAAAAGATCATCAGTGCCATCTTAGGAAGGTATGGCTTCAAGTAAGGCATCAGTCTTGGTATTCCCATAAAAGGAAGTGTGGTGATAGTTTTTTCAGTGTTGTTTTCAGGCATTTACAGCACCTCCTCCCTGTATCTGAATGTCATAAATCTTGCGGTACAAGCCGTTTTTATCAAGGAGCTGCTCGTGAGTTCCCTCTTCTACAAGCTCACCATGATTAAGAACTATTATGTGATCCGCATGCATAAGCGTAGTAATTCTATGAGAAATAAGTATAGTTGTTGCTCCTGTATTATTCTCATCAAGCGCTGCTCTTATCTTCGCATCAGTCTCTGTATCAACTGCTGATAAGGAATCATCAAAAATCATGATGGCAGGCTTTGTAATAAGCATCTGCGCAATTGCAGTTCTCTGCTTCTGACCACCTGATAAGGTTACTCCTCTCTCACCTACAAAGGTTTCATAACCAGCATCAAAGTTTCGTATAGTTTCATCCAATGAAGCAAGCTTCGCCGCTCTCCTGATATCTTTAATATCAGCGGCCTTCTGTGTGATACCAATATTCTCCTTGAGTGTTCTGGAAAACAGGAATGGTTCCTGCAATACAAGGCCGATATTTTTTCTAAGATAATGCATCTTAATATTTCTGATATCAGTTCCGCCTATGGTTATCTCACCATTGCCATCCGGAAGGTCGTAAAGTCTATCCAGAAGGTACATAAGCGTTGATTTACCAGAGCCGGTTCCACCAAGGACGCCCACAGTATGTCCTGCTTTTACTGTAAAGCTGACATTCTTAAGTATTTCAGCTGAGCCATTATCATAGGTGAAGCTGACATTCTTAAACTCAATATCTCCATCAAGCGGAGGAGTTACAGAGTCTGGTCTGTCCTCTTCAATATCTGCATTCATGATATCCCTAAGTCTGTCCACAGAAACGCCCGCTTTACTCATCTCAGAAATAACACGGCCAAGCATTCTTACGGGCCATGAGATCATGGCATTATAAGCAACAAAGGCGATAAGCTCACCCACGGTGATCTCACCTTTTACGCAAAATACTGATCCAAGAACAAGCACTGTCATTCCCTGGAAACCGGAAATCATATCATTTGAAGTCCAGAATGCTGAAAGAAGCTTCATGAGGTCAATCCAGAATTTGGTATACTCCTTATTCTTTGCCTCAAAACGCTCTCTCTCATACATCTCTCTTCCAAAAGCTCTTACAACACGAACCCCTGTAAGGTTCTCCTGAGCTATGGCAGAAAGCTTTCCCTCTTCCTCATCAGCTTTTCTGAAAGCACTTCCTATTTTGTTATGGAAAAACAGCGAATATAAAACAATTACAGGAATGAATGCAGCAGAAACAAGAGTCAGACGCAGGTGAATCTGAAACATAAAAATAAGGCCCAGAGTTATCATGATTCCTATTCTGAACAATGACGTAAGCTGCTCTGAAAGGAACATTTTAATAGTCTCAACGTCGGATGTACATCTCTGGATGATGTCTCCTGTATGATTCTGACCATGCCATGAAAAAGGCAAATGACTTATATGCTCAAAGAGAATATCTCTCATTCTCTTTATAAGCTTTTCAGCAGCCATCGAATTAAGAAGCTTGTTCAGATAACGCAGAGCCGCACATATAACGGCAATGGTAATTACAATTAATGCTATTACATAAAGATGTGTTCTAAGATATTCCCTTCCACCTGAAAGGCTTATTATAAGCTTCATGTAGAAAGGCATTGTTGAATTTGAATCTCCTATAAGATAGTCAACTGTATATTGAATGATCTTCGGATTTACCATATCCAGAAAGGCAACCATCATTGCAAGGACAACGCCTGACAAAAACAGCCCAATGCTGCCTTTAAGGAAATATAATACCAGTCCCCCTCTCGTAGGAAACTTTTTATTTTCGTACATATTTAATTAACCCCGTTCTTTCAAGTAAAAATTTTTAGTATTAGTAGAATTCAACTTTAATCATACCCTTCTTAAAAGGTACTCTAATCCTGAAGCAATCATGCTTCCATGTTTCTTTTAATCTCTCATCTGTAATCTGGCACCTTTCTATAGATATCTCTTCTGGCTTTTTGTAATAGGAAACTAATTTGATTTCTCCCAGCGCTCCAACAGCTATTATGATGTTACCATCTTTTTCACCTTTTACAACAGGTTCTTCGTATGTCATGAACCCAAGGACCCCATCTAAGATGCCATCATATGAATCGTCCATAAATACCTTTTCGCCTCTAAGGCTCACTGTCCTCACATAACTGAAGATATTCTTAGAACCGAATGCAGGCGCAATATCCATGCTGAGCTTATGCTCCGCCTGGTTGTAAACTACATCCTTGGCAGCATATTTTTCACCAGGAAGCTCTGTGACTGTCTCATGTCCGTCATAAAAGGTCGGAAGATTATGATAAACAGATTGCATGGTCCATATCTCATATCTTCTGTCAGAAAAGGTTCTGGATGTATATGTCTCAACACCAAGGTCGATCAAAAACGGCTTGCCAAATTTATACAGGGTAATCGAGCCAACATCATTATGGTTGTGACTATCTGCATTATTTCCAGCCTTTGCCGCAAGCACAAACTTATCGTTTCTGGTTATCATCAGTCCTGCGCTCTCAAAGAAAACATCATTTTCCTCTAAGCCACTACCCTGTCTGAAGCGCATGATTTCCTCATGGCACATTACCTGAAGAAGCTTATACCACAGATTATGTTCCTTATTAAGAAGCCTTACATCCCAGTCGCCAACTCTGTAGTCGTCAGCAGCAAGCGCACAAAGTGCCATATCTCCACATGCTTTTCCAAAAAGGAATTCCCTTGCAGTTCTGTTTCCAGCCTTAGCAGGACAATCCGCATAGTTAATATAGTAGCCGTCATCTACATATATCTTTCTTATATAGCTTGCTATGTTTTTGATCTTGGACTGTTCAAATACCTCTGCAAAAGCATTCTCACTCACATCATTAATGATGTCTAAAATCCCATAGAGGCAAAGGCCCGCATGAGAATAATACAGAGCACCTTCATCGCAGCAGCCATCATCTCCATAAGAATCGATGAAGTAATCCGCTGACTTTACTGCCTTTTCAAAAACAGTCTTTACCTGCTCTTTGGAAACAGTCCCTTCTCCTCTTGTAAACACAGATAAAAGGATATTCTGCGTGATCCAGGGCGTCCAGTTTATTGCTTTCTCATTTTCGTCATACATCCACCAGTAATGCTTACTAATATATGGCAAAATAAGTCTTTCCATTATCCTGCCATTTACATATTCATTTATTATTGGATTGATGCTTACAAGCACAGGCCTAAGAAGGTATTCACATACTCCGATAACAGCCCCTGTTTCAGCTGCAAAAAGATCAATCACAGGCTCTGACGTATCTGGAACATTTGTAGGTTTTTCATCCCTTATGTGTGAATTATGGGCAGGATGGCACCAGCTACTCTCCTCTAAAATAAGGTACATTCCATTTAAAATATCATCCAGGTAATTCCCTTCATTTTGCACACATTCTGCAAGAACAAGCGCTGAAAGTTTAACTCTTCTAGAAAAGCTTTTATCCTCAAAGCTTATTCTGTCACCGTCTTTATAAAATCTTCTATAATCCTCAAGAAGGATAACAGACCACTCTTTTTCTTTCTGCTTTTCTCCCTCCTGAATAATCGCCTTTTTCAGATCCTCTGAGAGTCCTCCCCAGAAATTCCTGTCATCAATTCTTGGAAGTGTCATTTCCCATTTCAAGCAATCCAAAACTTCTGTATTCATATATTCGAAAATCATCGTACTTCCCTCCGAAATAATTTTTATAAAGATTCTGCTTTTCTATGCCTCTCTTTTATCTATTCCATAAATGACCATGGGTGTTACTCTTTCCCCCAGTGCGCTTATCGCAGCACTAAGGCTTTCATTTGGTCCTAGAGATGAAAAGCTTCCATTGTTGTCCCTATGATAAACATTATGAACAAAGTATTTCTCATTATTCTTTGAAATATTCACAGTATGAAGCTGTTTGGTAATATCAGCCTTGTCCCAATAAAAAGTAACAAGGAAGGTCTCATGCGCACTTCCAAATGCATTTATCTTTTCTTTTTTTCTAGTGGTAAGCCTTTTAACCAGATATCCTTTCTCTTTCAGGTATTTCGCAGGATAAGCTGGTGCTATACCAAATCCGCCTTTTAATGCATTCCCTTTTTTCTCAAACTGGCGTATAAGGTCGGTTATTCTAGTCCCAATATCACCCATGGAAATAAGTGCGTTATAGGTTGCTATAATCTCGCAGCCTGAATATGCCATATTTGATTTTTTGTGAGATCCGAACTTAACCTTATCCCACAAATTCTGATTTTCTATATATTCTCTAGCCTTAAAGAACGCATTGTCAGCCTTCTCCAGCAGCTGCGTATTCTCGTTGAAATGGCTTAGCCTTGTTGCCTTTTTTATATGCCCGGAAAAAACAGCCATTAATGAGAACGCACCCACTACTATTCTATTTGGTATAAATGATGGAATTATCCCATTAATAAAATTAAGTCTTGTACACATTTTTATGTTTTTCGCTTTTATGTTGTTAATTTTGCCTATTTACAGTTTAACATTTTTATATAATATAGTAATAGTGAATTAAAAAAAATTTAGAGGGAAATATGAATATCACAGAATTAATTGCGGGCACAGAAATTACCGTAAGCATACTTATCGACAACATGCCTGTGCACATCAAAACTAAAGCTATATCAGTAATGGATGGTGCTCTTTTGGTCGGTCCACTCAAGTATCATGGGATTCCAATCCCTGCTGCCACTCAGGCAACAGCAGATGCTATTATCCAGCCGGTAGGCGAGAAGCACAGTTTTCATATCGAATCTGTTGTTCCTTACGAAAACTGGAACGATACCTACTATCTTTTAAAGGGAACTGAGATCATCACAGAAATTGAGAATCAGAGAAAAGCCGAAAGATATGTAATCAATGTTCTTGGCAAAGCAGTAATAAACCACAACACTACCGTCAGCGCAATAATTTACGACATCTCTATAAGAGGCCTTTCTTTACTACTTGGAAAAAACGCAACAGCAAAGCCCGGGGACATCGTAAGACTTACATTCAAACCCGCTGGTTGCTCCAAAGCATTTGAAATTACTCTCACCGTAATCAGAAACTTCAAGATAGGTACTTATGATGCCGTAGGATGTAAAATGCGCGGAATAGACAGTAGCCTTATGAGCTACATCATCAGCGTAAAAAAGCAGAAGGATGAAGTCAAAAAGGCCAAGTCTCAGTCAAGAATACTAATTCACGATGAATCAGTTGACGCAGATGAAGAATAAATAATGATACAGTTAAAGCCATCGGATTTTCCGATGGCTTTATTATTAAAAACAATTATACAGCTGCTGGCACTGCATCATCCATAAGTTCAGCAGATACTGACTCTCCATTCTCGCCAATAGGGAGCTCATCTGTTTTACGAGGTGCACGAACACCGAAGCTTCCTTCGTAACGCTGTTCCTTGAGAATCTTACGGATAGCAGCAAGATCCTTGCTCATATCCTCACGTCTTTTGCAAACTACAGTAGGAACACTTCCGTTTCCCATCTCCACGATATAGCCAGCTTCAGCTAAAATCTTCTGAATCTTAAGCTTATCTGTGGTACGAATCTCTGCAGGTGCTTTATCTTCTCTCCCCACTACAAACCTCCTATTAGTTGTCATTAGCAGTATTTGTGTTTAAAACTTCTTCTACCACAAAATATAGCACAATAGGATGTTTTTTGCAAGCCAGCAGGTCCATTATTCGAAGCTGTCTACCTGTCCCATAAACACAGGTATTTCATTGTCATTATCAAAAATGATATACACAAACGGTCTATCTAAAATGATCTCCTTTGGCTCTTCAAAGCTTGGCGGAGCTGCATCAAGCGTAACCATTCCTGTGGCAGCTGCTGCCCTTGTGCCCTCTCTGTCCAGCTCAATATGTGTCTTATGAACAATTTTGCTTATATACTGTCCAATATTTTCCTTGAACATCCCAGTGAAATCGGCACTTGATGAATCAAAGGCATTTACAACACCAAGTCCCTTTAGCATCTCACAAAGGTCCATGTTGTAATCAAATTCAAACTCAGGAATGCCAAAAATCACCTCTGTAAATTCTCTGTCATCATAAGCCTTCATCAAAGTTTTTCCATCCAGACCTGAAATAAACTTATCAGGAGTCTCTCCTTCCTTAGGAAGTAATGCAATAAATGAATACTTTCCACCAGCATAAGGGTATGTAAAACCCTCTGCGTCATTTACAGTAATGTATTGCCCCGAATCACCATTTAGCATGGTGACTTTCTGAATCTGGCCATCCACAGTATTAAAATCATAGTCCTCTTTTATCTGATAATCCTCAAATGGTGAATCCCACTCTCCATTAAAACAAAGAGCATCTACAAGGACCATGGATGCACTCTTATCAAGACTGTCGATGAGCTTTTTTATCTGCCCGTTAGTATTCTTATCAACAAAGCTATTTATGTCCGTTACTGTATCAGGTCCAAAGTCCTCTCCATGGATTTCAGCTTTGTAAAGCTCACTCATCTTAACTACATAATCATCGTTAAGTTTATCTATGCCATTTGCCCAAATACCATTAGCATAGGTAAGCTGCTGCCCATCATTGTCATCTGTCGCAAGGAGCGTTGTCATGTCCCTATCCAGAGTCTCCTGATCCACATTAAGAGCTTTAAGGAGCTGATCCTTAGTTTCTCCATTAGCTCCATTGGTAGCCATTCCCATTGCCATCATTACAGATAAAGGAGAAACAAGCTTATTCTCGCCCTCTCCTACCTTAAGCATTTTTATCGCAAGATCTGCTGCCACAGAGCCGTCTATTATCTTCTCTGTATTATCAGTTATCTCAATATCATTTACATCCTCTGTAGCTTCAAATGTCTCTGAATCTGCCCCATTTTCTCCTGTAATGTCTATTTTATTCAGTTCATTCACAGATACATCTGATTCAAAATTCATTTCATTCACATATTCATCTGATTCGGCATTATTTTTATTTCCGCATCCAATAATTCCAGCCATTGCCATAACCCCCATAGCGACTTTTAAATGCTTTCCGAAACTTTTAGTTTTCATCGTTTCACTCCTGTACTGGCTTTGTTTCAGAGCCTGTTCGTATATCCGATAATTTTTATTTATAGTTAACAAAGGCCCCCGTAAATGTTTATAAACATAGAACTTTTCTTTTATAAAACCGCCATATTTTAGAAACAAATATATCTTAACATAAACCTATCAGAGATGAAGAACATCTTCTGAACCCCAAAAAACTTTTTTCATACAATATGGCTGTACGACTCCCCATCGTACAGCCACCTCCCAAAAATCCTCCGCCGACATGGCGGTTTTTATTTGTTCTTTTTTCTTATCTCTATTTCTTCTTGGTATAAGCCTTTACAAAGAAATCTTTATCGCGCTGCCTTATAAAATACTCTCCGCTCTCATCCTGAAAATAGCAATGCATGCTACAGGTATTAAGAGTATGTATTGCCCCAAGATTATGCTGCCATTCGTCATAATTAGTCTTATCTGTATAATCCATCGCCTTTTCGAACACAAGCTTTTCTTCATTTTGAGGAGTTACAACTATCAGTAGTTCATCACCCTTATTCATTTCCAGCGCCTGATCAAACTCAAAGGTATGGTATCCACCTGTAATCGCATGGAAATCCTGTGAAATCAGGGGTTCTCCAAGCTTCTTTATATCAAAATAATCTATTTTTTCGTTTTCATTTCCTTCTTCTACATATTCACCTGGCTCTATATCATTGATATTGTAAACGTCAATTTTATAATCCATATCTACTGCCATGGAAAACAAGCCAACCGCACATAGTTCTTCCTTATCCCTGACTGTAATATCTATACAATAGCTTTTCTTATTGTCATCCAGCATATAAACACAATTGTCCCTATCTACAATTGCATCCCTTACATGAGTAAGAAAGCCTGCATATTGATAGTTACCATCGTACCATCTGCTATCCCCTGGGATTACACTGTCGTAAGCAACGACATTATTATTTGAAAGAACCGTATCAGCATAGGAAATATAGAAGTATCCTTCGGATCCATAACCAGTTCCCCAACTGTTTTTACAGATAAATGCCCCTTTTTCATCCGGTCTTGTTATGAAGTTGGACTCATCATAATCATCATCCCATCCGATTATCAGTATTTCATGGTCAGCTACGTTTCCCTCATCATATTTCTTATAATCATATAATGTAGTTTTTCTCTGAGCCCAGAAGCCGTCATCTGCGCATACGCTACCTGTGACGCTTCCATGCTCCATTATCATAAGCTTAATAAGGTCTCTGTTCTTTTTCGTGGCAGGTATTTCATATACTCCCTGTACATGGCAAATACTTTCATAGGCATCAGAAGGCTTATCATCATTATCCGAATATATAGCTGACTGACCTTTTATTGAGTTAAAAGAGTCCTTATCTACGTCGTAAACAGGTCCTTTCCATGCTGTATAAAGCGACAAACAATAGTTTGTCACTCCGCCAACAGAAATATAGCTGGTATCATATTCATCTATCCACGCATCGCTTTCTTTGGAAAAATCAAACTCTCTATAGTCATCATCAATGCCGCCATTATAAGAGCCTGCTGCCCTGTGCATGTTATAATAGGCTCCATGCTTTTCTGAAAGATTAAGCGTATCTACATCAAACTGGTCGCTGTAATGTATAAGAAGATCAGATTCTATTGCCCCAAGTGCCGAATAATTCCAGCAAAGAGCTGTGTGTCCCTGGTTTCTTACAGGAGTTATATAATCTTTTCCATCAACCAGATCAGAAATATGAACTGATGGTATGTTTTCTTTAATCGTATTAGCCGGATAATCTGCTTCATTTCCATTTGCCAAAGCTAATAAATCACTACCATTATCATCTATTACTATTGCTTCAGGAACCTCCTGCTCCTTAATGCTGCTTTCTTTAATCTGTACAGGTTCCTCTTTTTCTTCTTCCTGATTTGCAGATTCATTTGCAGACTCATCCTGTGTACTCTCCATCTGGCTTGCGATATCAGAAAGCTTTACGCTCTGACCACCAGAAGCTTCGCTGGTGCTTTTCCCTGCATCATTCATGCCACAGGAAACTATCAGCGCTGCTCCGCATATAAGAGATGCTAATTCAATTGTCTTAAACAAGTTTTTATGCATCATCTGCTAATCCAATCAGTAATATTGTAGGAAACGAAACTCCATTAATTATATCATAAAATGGTCGCCGGATTGCCGACGACCATTTCAAAAGCTATATACCCAAAATTATTGTTACTTAAGTTTGAACTTTCCAACGATATTGTTGAGTGAGTTTGCAATCTCTTCCTGTCTGCTTGACATATCTCCAACATTTCCAACTACTTCTGCAGCTGTATTGATTGAATCTGTAATATCGGAGCTTCGTGTTGCAGTTTCCTGAGTAGACTCAGCAATATTCTGGATAGCATTGTTAACTTCATCCATTGAGCTTCTGATGTTCTCAACCATGGTTGCAATCTGATCAGACTGTGAACCAAATTTCTGAGCATCATCTCCGTACTGTCTGGCTACATGTACGAAGTTCTCATAGTCAGGAGCAGCTGTATCATTAACAAATCCAAGGAGTTCCTGTGAGCTCTCTGTCAATGTCTTAAATGCATCCTGTACGCCATCAATTGTTGTCTGGATCTGCTGAACAGCTTCACCTGTATCACTGGCAAGCTTATTGATCTCTGAAGCAACTACTGCAAAGCCTTTACCATGCTCTCCAGCTCTTGCAGCCTCAATAGAAGCATTAAGTGAAAGGAGGTTGATCTGGTCTGCAATCTCAGCAATAGACTGAGCCATGTTACTGATTTCTTCAACAATCTTTGCCTTCTCAGAAGCTTCAGCAAGCTCTCTGCTTCTCTCCTGCGCAATGTTAATTGCATTATCATAAGCCTTCTGGCTGTTCTGCTCAACCTTAGTAGCTCTTTGAAGAATTTCTCTTGTAGCTGCCATGCTTTCCTCGGTTACATCAGCAAGTGTCTGAACTGATGTATTAACCTCTTCAACTGAAGCACTAACTTCCTGAGTTGCTGCTCCAGAGGACATCATAGCATCATTAACACCGGACATATTGTTCTGAATCTTTTCAAACTGGCTTGTAAGCTCACTAGCCATTGATGAAAGTGAAGTACTCGCATCACTGATCTGAGCAGATTCATCTGAAATCTGAGTAATAACGCTTCTATTACTCTCAAACATATCGTTAAGTGAATCACTCATCTGTCCAAGCTCATCACCTGATTTTGTAAGGAGCTTTGATACAGTAAAATCGCCAGTTGAAAGTGATTTTGCAAAGGTCTTAACATTTGAAAGATTTCTAGCGATTGATCTAACAAGAAGGACAATTACTAATGAGCAAACTACAAGTGCTACAAGAAGGATTCCTACCATTACGTTTGTAAGAAGATTAACCTTGCGCTCAAGTTCGCTTCTTTCCATACGGATAAAGAGCTTCCAGTTAACTTCCGGAACTGTTCCGTATGTTAAAATGATGGATTTTTTGCCTTCTGTAAACTCTCCGGTTCCACTTTCAGCTGCAAGTGATTCCTGCGCTGCTGCAGCTAAAGATGTATTCTCATCATCAAGAATGCTTACGCCATCCTGAACCTTCTGATCATCCTGAGTATAAAGATATACACCTGTAGATGTTGTAAGAATAGCTGTGCCTGTCTGTCCTACCTGAATAGAGGCTGCTATATCAGAAATTGTATCAAGCACCAGATCTACAGTTACACATCCAATAAACTCATTTGCACTATTATAGATAGGTGATGAGCATGTGGACATGATTGTACCTGATGTAGGATCATAATAAGGATCAGTGATCTCAGCTGTTCCCTTAGCCATAGCCTTTGCGTTTGTATAATACTCCTGAACAAAGTAATCATACTCAGCATTACTATAATCCCATGTCTCAACTATATTTGATCCATCCTTATACCAATATGGCCCCTGATATTCTTCTGCACTATCATATACATAAGGCTCAAACCATATTCCACAACCGGAAATCTGATCATTATCAAGCTGAGCGTTAGAGAATATCTCTTTATAATCCTCCATGGTGGAAGTTTTATATGTACCACCAACAGTCTCTGATAAAGTCAGTGCTGTAGTACGGATCTGTGCAAGATAACCATTAACCTTATTTACATTGCTGGTAGTAATGGCATCATTTCTCTCCTGAGTAAGTTCTTCAATAAGTTCTCTGCTGCTTGTTACGCTTACAAGGTTCATAAGAACCATTGCAAATGCAACTATAGGAAGTATTCCTATCAGCATTTTACCCATGATACTTAGTTTTCTCCACATAATAAAGCCCTCTCATAAGATTTAAACGCAGTTTTAACAAAATAGTATCTACTAAAATCTTATCATAAAAGGGTGTCTTAATTTATCAAATATTCGCTTATTTTTCTTAAATTTATCATAAAGAAAAAAGCCTATTTTCGGGCATTTTGTTTATATTTTTTTTATATTTATTCACGTTGACGTTTACTTTCAGGCTTTAACGTGATATAGTGGGAATCGTAGTATTTTTTAGGAGGATCAGGTTATGTCATTTCAGTATATTCAACAGCTCCCCTCTCCAGACGAGATCAGGGCAGAATTTCCATTGAAAAAAGAGCTGGCAAAGCTTAAGAAACAGCGCGATAGCGAGATTGCAGATGTACTTACAGGTAAAAGCAACAAGTTTCTTGTTATAGTTGGCCCCTGCTCAGCAGATAACGAGGATGCTGTTTGCGACTATGTATCCAGACTTGCTAAGGTTAACGACAAGGTATCTGAAAAACTTATTCTGGTGCCTCGCATCTACACTAACAAGCCTCGTACCACAGGAGAAGGCTACAAGGGAATCACATCTCAGCCAGATCCTGAAGGCAAAACAGATTTCCGCGCAGGTCTTGAAGCTATGAGACACATGCAGATTCGTGCTATCGAGGAATCAGGTCTTACTGCAGCAGATGAGATGCTCTATCCCGAGAACTGGGGATATATAGCTGATATTCTTTCATATGTGGCTATTGGTGCTCGTTCTGTAGAGGATCAGGAGCATAGAATGGTTGCCAGTGGATTCGATGTTCCAGCCGGAATGAAGAACCCCACCAGCGGCACCTTAAGCGTAATGCTTAACTCTGTATATGCTTCTCAGCTTCCTCACTCATTCGTTTACAGAGGCTATGAGGTAAAAACAAATGGTAACCCTCTTGCGCACTGCGTTCTTAGAGGTTCAAGCAACAAACATGGTCAGTCACAGCCCAATTACCATTATGAGGATCTTAATCTCCTCTCTGAGCTTTATGCTGAGCGTGATATCAAAAACCCTGCTGCTATTATCGATGCTAATCATAATAACTCAGGCAAGAAGTTCCGCGAGCAGATTCGTATCGTTAAGGAAGTTCTTCACTCAAGAAGTCATAATAAGAACATTGGCGAGCTAGTAAAGGGTGTTATGATTGAAAGCTATATCGAAGAAGGCTGCCAGAAAATCGGCGAAGGAATCTATGGTAAGTCAATCACAGATCCCTGCCTTGGATGGCAAGATACTGAACGTCTTATCCTCGATATTGCTAATCTTGTTTAATCACTGCAGATAAAATAAAGGACTATTTAATCGGATAATGTTCCGAATAAATAGTCCTTTTTAATTACTTTATTTCATATTGATTTTGCAGGAAGTGTCTTTCTAATTTATACACTGTGAGTCTGATTATAAACGTTTCTGATATAATCCTTGTTTTCCTTTGCATATCTACCAGTTGAAAGGCTGCTCACATGTCCCATCATCTGCTGTACAGCATCAAGGTCAGCTCCTCTTTCTATGAGATGTGCTGCAAAGCTGTGACGCAAAATTTCAGGAGTGATTTTTGACTGTATTCCAGCCCTCTTTGCGTACTCCTTAACCATCTTCCATACGCCCTGTCTGCTCATGCTCTCACCCTGATAATTTACGAATAAAAGCTCCTCTAGATTGCTTTTTATAAGGTGTCTTCTTCCATCCTGGAGGTATCTGAACAGGCTATCCTTTGCTCTCTTATCAAAAGGAATAGTTCTGTCTGTCTTAGTTCCCCTGCATGTGGCATTTCCAATCTGCATATCAAGATCAGAAACCTTTAATCCAATTACTTCAGAAACCTTGATCCCTGTTGCATACATAAGCTCCAACATAGCAGAATCTCTTTGTCCCTTTGGACTCTTTGTATCCGGAAGACTAAGAAGCTCTTCTATCTGTGTCCTTGTTAAAATAGCTATTTCAGGTAAAGTAACCTTAGGTGCTTTGATGTTCTCTGAAATGTCATAGGGAATCATTTCCTTTTTATAAATACTCTTAAAGAAAGCTTTTATAGAAACTATATTCCTGGCTATGGTAGAAGGTGATAATTCCTTCTCCTTGATCCTGTCTACATACTCTCCTAGTGCCTTTTCAGATACAGAAGTCATGTCTGCATAACCATTTGCTTCCATATAAGAAAACATTTTTTTCAGGTCAGTTTGATAAGAGCGAATGGTGTTGTCACTCATTCGCCCTTCTAATTTTAATTCAGTTATGAAATTCTGAATTTCATCCATCTATTATTCACACTCTTTCATTATCTGTTCAAGCTCATTGAACATCGGAAGCTGATCCAGTGTAGCAAAGTAATCTCTTGGTGTCTCAGCACGTCTAATCTGCTGAACAGAACCATCCTCCTTCAAAAGGAGCTCTGCACACCAAAGCTTACCATTATAGTTGTATCCCATAGAAAAACCATGTGCTCCAGCATCATGGATAAAGAGATAATCACCCTTATCGATCTTAGGAAGCTTTCTATCTATAGCAAACTTGTCGTTATTCTCGCAAAGTGAACCGACTACATCATAAACATGGTCAGCTGCTTCGTTTTCTTTACCAAGAACTGTGATGTGATGATATGAACCATACATAGCAGGTCTCATAAGGTTAACAGCACAAGCATCAACACCAATGTACTCTTTGTAAATATGCTTCTCATGGATAGCCTTGGTTACTAGTGCACCATAAGGTCCCATCATGAAACGTCCCATCTCAGTATAGATTGCAACATCTCCCATTCCATTAGCTGTCAGGATATTCTCATACTGCTCTTTTACTCCTGCGCCGATAGCTGCTATATCATTACCCTCCTGATCAGGAAGATAAGGAATTCCTACACCACCAGAAAGGTTAATGAACTTAACGTCAGCTCCTGTCTCCTTTTCAAGCTCAACTGCAAGCTCGAAAAGCTGTCCAGCCAAAGTAGGATAATATTCGTTTGTTACTGTATTACTTGCAAGGAAAGCATGGATACCAAAGTTCTTAACTCCCTTTGCCTTCATGATCTTGAAAGCTTCAAAGAGCTGTTCCTTTGTCATACCATATTTGGAATCACCAGGGTTATCCATGATTCCGTTACTCATCTGGAATACTCCACCTGGATTAAATCTGCAGCTCATGGTCTCAGGAAGCTTGCCACCAAGAGCATTCTCTACGAATTCAATATGTGTAATATCATCAAGATTAATGATTCCACCAATCTTATTTGCATAAACATATTCGCCTTCAGGAGTTTCATTTGATGAGAACATGATAAGTTCTCCTGTTGCTCCAACAGCTTTTGAAAGCATAAGCTCAGTCATTGATGAGCAGTCAAATCCGCATCCTTCCTTCATGAGGATATCCATAAGTACCGGATTGGGTGTTGCTTTTACAGCAAAATATTCACGAAATCCCGGATTCCATGAAAAAGCCTTTTTAACAGCTTTGGCATTTTCAATTATTCCCTTTTCATCATATAAATAGAAAGGGGTTGGATAATTACGTGCAATTTCTTCTACCTGTTCTTTAGTTACAAAAGCCTTTTTCATAATCTCCTCGCAATCTCTTTAATGTAATTAGTCATTTCAAAAGTGACCTTTTGTTTTCTCATTGTTTACAATTCACTTTAGTACGTTATCACAAAAAAGAGGTTGTGTATAGTGTAATTTTACCTAAAAATAAAAACTTTATCAATTTTTATTGGTCATCAGATGTTCTCAATCTGCCAATCTATGGGCGTTTGTCCGTTAGCAACAAGAAACTCATTACATTTTGAGAAGTGTTTACAGCCAAAAAATCCTCTATAAGCTGATAACGGACTAGGATGAGGCGCCTTTAAAACAAGGTGCTTTGGATTGTCAATCATGTCTGCCTTCATCTGGGCGGGTCTCCCCCACAAAAGGTAAACTATTGGCCTATCCTGCTTATTCAAAGCTCTTATTGCTGCATCTGTGAATTCTTCCCAGCCTTTTCCTTTGTGAGAATTAGCATTGTGCGCTCTGACTGTCAGAACCGTGTTCAAAAGAAGCACTCCCTGATCAGCCCATTTTTTCAAATATCCATTATTAGGAACATAACATCCCAGATCATCCTTTAGTTCAGCATAAATATTCACAAGTGATGGAGGCGCAGGTTGTCCCGGAAGTACAGAGAATGACAAACCGTGTGCCTGTCCGGGCTCATGATATGGATCCTGCCCAAGAACTACCACTTTTACTGAGGATAATGGTGTATAGTTGAACGCATTTAATAAATCATTTTTTGATGGATATATTGTATATTTACTATATTCATCCACGATGAATTTATATAGCTGTTTATAATATGGCTTGGAAAATTCTTCTCCTATATACTCAAGCCAGTCATTTGATATTGCTGCCATGGCAGACAGACTCCTTCTATATTTATAGTCTTACAGGAACTCCCTTATCTCGTAAGTATTCCTTTACCTCTTTGATTTCAAGTTCCTTATAGTGGAATAATGAAGCCGCAAGAGCCGCATCTGCTCCGCCCTCTGTCAGAGCTTCATAAAAATGCTCGCAGTTACCAGCTCCGCCTGATGCAATAACAGGAATTGAAACTCTTGAAGAGATTGCCTTTGTAAGTTCAAGGTCATAGCCTTCTTTAGTACCGTCGCCATCCATACTTGTAAGAAGGATTTCGCCAGCACCTCTTTTCTCTGCTTCCATTGCCCACTCTATAGCATCACGACCGGTATCAATTCTTCCACCATTTTTGTATACGGTGAAGCCACCATCCGGTCTTCTTTTTGCATCGATTGCAACTACAACGCACTGAGAGCCGAATTTCTGTGCAGATTCTGATATCAGATCAGGATTGTTAAGTGCAGCAGAATTAACTGCCACCTTATCTGCTCCTTCACGCAGAACGTCTCTCATATCCTGTACAGTTCTAATACCACCACCAACAGTAAAAGGTATGAAAATCTGTTCAGCTACCTTTCGAACAAGATCAACAACTGTCTCCCTTGCATCTGAGGTTGCTGTAATATCAAGGAAAACAAGTTCATCCGCACCAGCCTCAGAATATGCTTTTCCAACTTCAACCGGATCTCCGGCATCTCTTAATTCTACGAAATTAATTCCCTTTACAACCCTTCCATCATTAACATCAAGACAGGGTATAATTCTCTTTGTCAGCATAAATACTCCAATCCAAGTTATACATTAATGAAATTCTTCAAAATCTCCATTCCAACTTCTGAGCTCTTCTCCGGATGGAACTGACATGCAAAAACATTTCCAAGTTCAACAGAAGCATCAATAGTCACACCATACTCTGTCTGTGCCTTAACTATGTTTTTATCCTCAGCATCCAGATAATATGAATGAACAAAATAAACATATTGTCCTTCATCTATACCCTTAAAAAGTCTGCCCTCATTTGGATATTTCAGATTGTTCCATCCAATCTGAGGCACCTTTAATTCCTTGGAGTCAGGAATTCTCTTTACCTTACCACGCAAAATGCCTAGGCCTGGCACTCCTTCTGATTCGTCACTTGATTCAAAAAGGAGCTGCAAGCCTAAGCATATTCCTAAAAATGGAGTATCGCTGTCACATACCTTGCGAATTACATCCGTTAATCCATATTCATTTATCTTACCAATGGCGTCACCAAATGAACCAACGCCTGGTAAAACCACACGATCCGCTCTGTAAATTTCCTTCGGATCTCTTGTTACTAAAACATCCTGGCCAAGATATAAAAAGGCTTTCTCGACACTTTTTATGTTTCCAGCATCGTAGTCAATTATCGCAAGCATCAAAAATTCTCTCCCAACTTTGATACCGATGCCTGCCTTAATTTAGCGAAGAAATCATCTCATCTAAAGAACCGGTTATTTCCATAACACGTTTTGTGTATGCAGCCTTTTCTTTAATGCTATTAATCTCCTCAATATCACTTATAGTCAGTCCATAATCACTGGCAAGTATCGATTCGATATTAGAATACACGTTTTCGACATCGCCTGCAACCTGAAACTCCTCTGCTTCTACAACTAAGTCCTTCTTAACTCTCATTGCCTTTAGGAGACTATCAAGGGCTTCATCATTCATATTCATGGCAATATAGTTATTGTAAGAATTCATATAATGATTTGCACAGGACAATACTCTTGCCTGATTATACAGGATTGTCTGTTCCTCAGTCAGCTTTTTACCATACAGCAATTTGTATGTTTCATGATAATCCTGATGCTCAAATGCTGTCTGAGCTCTTTCAGATAAAATGCGTCCAGGCAAAATCAATGAAGGAAGGCAACATAAGAATCCAAGGCTGAATGCAAACAGCATTGAAATCGCAACCTTCTTAGGAGCCAAAGCCTTCTCTGGCTGGCCATCATCCACCTTCTTTTTCTTTTCTTTCTTAGGTTTCTTTTCCTTTGGCGGCTTAGGCTTCTTTTCCTTCGGTGGTTTCTTTTCCTTCGGCTTCTTTTCTTTCTTTTCTTTTTTCTTCTTCTCTTTCTTTGCTTTCTTACCATCTTCAGCAGCCAGTTCATCTAATACCTGCTGATTTTCGTCAGTAAGACTCGCAAGTTCTCCGCCTTCTGGTGGAGGATTTAGATCCTCATCTGTCTGAGTCAGAACCTTAAACAGTGCACCAAAAATCAAAGCAAGTAAGCCCTTGCGTTTCTTTTTCTTTTTACGACCTCCTTCACCCTCAGCCTCAGGCTCCTCTTCGGCTACATGAAGTGAAATTTCATCGTAGTCTCCGCCATTGTCATCAACCTCATCAGGATCTGGTATCTCATCAGAAAGTCCGATATCATCTAGACCTTCCTCGCCAAGAGCTTCCATGATTTCTTCAGGGCTTGGCTCCTCGCCATCCTCCGAAATGCCATCATCCAATGAAGGTTCGCTAAGATCAACCCCAAGGTCATCTAGATTGATTTCATCTGCACCAGCACCTTCTTTTTCATCTATATGAGCTGTATTTTCGAGATCCTCAACATCATCACTTGCCAGACTGTTCATGATGGCATCAAGATCAGGCATATCAACATCTTCGCCATCATCAGCTCCAGAAGAACCATCTTCACCATTAAGATCAGCAAGCATATTATCAAGCTCAGCTTCTGATCCTATTTCGCCGCTAAGGTCATCCGCTGAAAGATCTGCTCCGTCGTCACCGACTTCCTTGAGAAGATCATCAAGCTCAGCACTCATGGACTCAAGATTCATCTCAGAATCATCACCAGCATCATCAGCGCCGCCATCATCTCCGCTGATTGCATCAGCAAAATCGGCTAATGACTCCTGCAAAGATGATTCATCCATCAGTTCCTCAGAACCCTCTGATGCACCTTCTTCGGCGCTTCCTTCTGAAGCACCCTCTGCTCCTTCATCTAAAGAATCAAGAGCCATTTCCATTTCTTCAAGGTTAATCTCATCTGAGCCTTCAGATTCGGCACCATCTGCACTAACTTCGCCATCCTCAGCTGCATCTAAGCTAATATCATCGGCTGCCATATCACCAAGATTTATTTCATCAAGAGGCGCTTCTTCACCGGCCTCTCCAGAATCCATTCCTTCAAGTGATATTTCTTCACCGGCTCCTGCTTCTACTCCGTCAAGTGATATCTCTTCACCGGCTCCTGCTTCTACTCCGTCAAGCGATATCTCTTCTCCGGCTTCACCAAGGTCCATTTCCTCAAGAGATGGTTCTTCACCTGCTTCTCCGAGGCCCATTCCCTCAAAAGCAGCCTCTACTCCGGTTTCCGTAAGGTCTATGCCGTCCAATGACAACGCATCTTCACTTACTTCAGCGTCATCTCCTGCCAATGCCTCCGCAGCATTTTGCGTTGAAATCATATCCTCGCTAATGGCGAGATTTTCTTCTGCTATATCTGAATCAATTCCAGCATCTATCCCGTCAAGACTAAGCAGTTCATCAGCCCCAAGCTCAGATGAAGACTCAACACTTTCTTCGGATTCCTGCTGTTTCAGCATATCGTCTATATTTAGCATTTCGTCAACACCCTCAGTAGGTACAGGAGCATCAAGCCCCAATGCATCTGCCGGAGTGTTTCTCATCATATCATCTAATATTTCTTCTGGGGATTCATGTGAATCAGATGCACCTTCTCCTAGAGGTTCATCATCGATTGGGATTTCAGGCGCAACTTCAAGAAGTGCATCATCTGCATCATATGGCAGTTCTGGTGCAATTTCACTCATAAGATCATTCTGGTTATTATCAATAACGTCAGAACTCATATCTTCCAAACTTTCATTAACAACTGTGTCTACTACCTGATTTGGTACTGTACCTGATAATTCATCCAAAGAAGGAATATCAGGAATACTTACTTCAGGAGCTGGTTCTTCAGATACTGGTATATCTTCAACAGCAGAATCACTCTCTAACTGCATAGCTTCTGCCTGTGCTATCGCTTCATCAAGTGCAAGTTCCTCTGCATCTTTTTCATAAGAATCACTTATCTCATCCCCAACTGTATACTGGGGAATTGTTTCATCGACAGGCGCAGAAATAGAATCCAGAACCTCTTCCATTCCTGAATCCAAAACCTCTCCCCCATCAAGCTTATTCAGCATACTGCCAATTTCACTTAAATCGCTGTTCTCTGAAGAACTATCAATCATTTCCCCCAAATTCAATGTTTCAGAAGTAGTCTTAGCGATTCCGGAATTGGCATCTTTTTTTAATGATTGTAAAAGATTATCCAAATACTCTTCGTTCTTAGACTTCATTTCTTTACCCGCTCCCCCATCAGGATAAATCTATAAAACTCCCTCCATTGTAGCAGTCATTGAAATTCAATTTCATAACTGAAGCAATAAAGGGAGTTATTATCATCATGGACTATCTAATATCCATCTATCTTTATTTGGCATCGCCATCAGCATGAACAAGTTCATCAATTACAGAAACCAAATTACCTATTTCAGGCTTTGATAGCTGTCTGTCAGCACCAAGCGACTCACCTTTTCTACGCATTTCCTCGTTAACCAGTGATGAGAAGATAATAAGTGGAATCTGCTTAGTCTCATCATCATCCTTAACAAGCTTTGTGAGTCTGTGGCCATCCATAATCGGCATCTCAATATCAGTAATAATACATTTAACCTTATCAAGCTGACCCTTATCCTTGCAGGACTTAATATAATCATATGCAAGCTTACCATTCTCGAAGTGACGAACATTGTCGTAACCAGCCTTCTTAAGAGAATCAACAATAAGCTTATTCAGAAGCTGTGAATCCTCAGCCAGAACAATCGGAATCTCATTTCTAGTTCTAGGTCCGATATCTGTAAGCTGTGATACATTAAGACCTGTATTAGGATTGATATCAGAAACAATCTTCTCGAAGTCGAGAATGATAATCAGTCTGGAATCAAGCTTGATAATACCAGTTGAAATACTTTCTTCTGCTTTAGAAATAGTTGCATTCGGCTTAATAATGTCTGCCCATGAAACTCTATGAATACCAACCACTGCGTCAACGTGGAAAGCAATATCCAGTTTATTGAAGTTTGTGATTATAAACAGACCACCGGCCTTGGAAGCGCCTCTCTGTAAGCAGTTTCTAAGGTCAATTGCAGTAATCATCGTATCGCGAGGCATAAATATTCCTTCAATGCTTGGATGTGCATTGGGAACAGGTGTAACCGGTTCGTAAACGATAATTTCTTTAATCTTCGCTACATTAATACCATAGCAATGATCGTCAATTTTAAACTCTAAAACTTCAAGTTCATTCGTACCGTTTTCAAGCAAAATCTTAGATTCCATATTTTCACCTCACGATTTTTGTAAAAAAGATGACGCAATCACAAAAACAAACTAAAAAACGATTGAATATATATTTAATATCCTAATTTAGTATAGCATATACTTTTTGAAAATAAATAGATAAAATGAAAAAGACAGTCGAATTGACTGTCTTTTAAGATTCTGTTTATAAGTTATTTATACTTTTAGTTTTATGTATAGATTATTTATTCTTTGTACATTCAAAACCGAACACTGAATACATCCTGATCCGTTTTCTCTTTGTTCTATATCCTTCTTGGACAAGCCCTCGACCTATTAGTACACATCAGCTGAACATGTTA
>SVFV01000090.1 GCA_015056655.1 Butyrivibrio sp. | reverse complement strand
GCATCTATTATCTCACGGATTGCCCGCAAAGTCAGTAAATATCAGTGGTTATTAATTGTTGAGCACGCACTATTTATGAGTTCCAGGTACTCAGCATAATCCTTGTTACATGCTTTTCTCTGAAACCAGTTATTAACAAATTCGCTATGTGCGCACACCGATTCATACATAGGAGCAAACTCCCTGAACATATAGTTATGCTCAAGAAGCCATATCTCATCAAGCTGCATTTCTACTGCTTTATCAACAAACTCCTGTATCCGCTCAAGTGTGTACGCGCCATACTCAATATGTATATGTCCGTCTATCATTTTTGTTTTCCCCAAGTTGTTTTTATTCAAGCTTTCTAAGAATTCCATTTCAAAATTACCGGTTCAACTCACGCTAATCTTTTTTGAAACAATTGATCCACCGTTCCATAGATAGTCTCTTCATCGCTGATTTTTTCAAAACCGTATCTTTCGTATAGGCCTACTTTTTTCTAATCCATGCTCCATCACCCTTCTGTATTTTTCTTATCTGTAAGTAAAATCAGATAACAAAGTAGATGCTGATGGTGGAGCATTTTATTTCCTGGGTACTACGTGATAAAACTCCTAATTATCACATAGCCCCGTAGATTTTGCGATAATTTCTAGGAATACTACATGTTAAAGTTCAAAAAATTAAAATATGACTCGTAGTATCACTCCATTATAAAATGAAATATACGGTATGGTTATCCAAATAATTGGCATTGACACGTAGTCTTCCACTAGTCACATTTTTCGGAGCATAAAATTTCAAGCTTTTAAACATGTATATGTTACTTTTTTATCTAAATAACGCTAAACACATCTCCCTGGGTCACCGTGGGATTTAGTGGAACGAAACAACCTTGTCGTAGTCGTAGCCTCTGTCCGGGGTGTAATGTCTCTTGGTGAGCGTGAAGTAAACAACGCCATTAGTTTTTACGGGTATGGAGATGGATGCGTTATTGTCATCAGCGTTTTTATTGTTGCTAGAATCAGCGCCGGAAGAGCCATCACCCTTTACAACACTACTAGCCACAAGTGGCCATGATGCACTCTTTATAAGCTCTGTCTCTTCCTTTGTGGGATAAGCAGGCTCTCCAAGATCATGCCAGAATTTAAGAGGGTTGCAGCAGGTTTCATCCACTGTTTTGGTTATCAGTGTGTACTCGTTTTCCTGATTGTTCTCTTTTGTCAGATCAAAAGTAATCTCCTTAACCTTATCGTCCTCATATATGTTCCAGAGGATTCCGGCATATCCGTTGTCACTTTTAACTATTACAGCATTGTCATCTCTGTAAACGCATTTCTCGCTAAAGAGCTTGAGTTGCTTGAAGAAGTAGAAGGTCCAGAATGTAGGCTTAGGGATATTGCCTGCTGCCACCATGCCAAATCCGCCGTGGAATAGGGAGTTCTGAACGCCCTGCTCCTCGAATACATCGCCAAAAGTCCAATATGAATAAGCCTCGTTCACGTCCCCAAGGCCTGCAAGCTGTCTTGCAAGGTAGGCCGCATTGATGTTGGTATCATGAATGACGCCTCTTGGTGTGTAGGAAGTGCTAAATTCTGTAAGGTGGATAGGAAGTCCCTTAAACTCCTCGTAAGAATCCACAATATCTCTTGTGGACTGAAGGTTTTCAAAGCGCATCTTTGAATCCTCAAGCTTGGAGTAGTCGTAGTGGCCGATTCTCTCAGGGAATTCCACTGTGTAATGATGTCTAGTAATTCTGTCAGGATGAATTTTCTCCTTTTTACAAAAATCGAGAAATCCCTGAATCCACTCTGCATCCCTTACACCGCAGATTGCAGGACCTCCGACCTTAAAGCGCTCGTCGTAAGCTTTTATTGCCTGGAAGGTCTCCTTAAATAATTTGCAGTATTCCTCCATATCTGCCTTGTACCAAAAGCCCGGAAGATTTGGTTCATTCCAAACTTCGATAGGCCAGTCCACGACATCTTCGCCGTAGCGAACTTTCAAATGCTGCAGCAGGGCTAGAACCATGTCTGTCCACTTCTTATATTCCTTGGGCGGGGTTGTGTTACCTTTCCAGTAAAAGATAGTCTGAGTGCCGCTTGCCAGTTCTCCCGGCATAAAGCCAAGTTCAAGATACGGACGGATTCCAAGTTCCAGGAACCTGTCAAAAATCCTGTCTATGTAAGTGTAGTTATACTCTACCTTTGTTTCACCGTCTTCCTCATACTCGTGGTATATAGCTACGTCATCTGAAAAAAGGCCATGGCCTCTGATATAAGAAAAGCCGATCATGTCCTGTACAAATTTCAGCTCTTTTAAATACTCCTCTGTAAGTGCAAGGCCAAGCCTTCCTGTGCCCACGCAATAATCAACGTTGTTGTTAAACGCATAATCTGCTTCCGCATCAACTAATATTTTTTCTTTTTCCATTTCCATCCTCCATTTCCAGTTTGAACATTTTAATGGGCCACTACCCCCGTCCCCCGGACCATTGTTTCAATATCTCATACAGCTCATCAAATGATGACGCGCAGTAGTCAATGTCGTATTCTTTTATGGCGCTCTCCATATCGCCTGATGGCATGAACCAGACAGAGCTCATACCGGCGTTCTTTGCGCCAAGCATATCTGATGTGAGTGAATCGCCAATAACAATGCAGTTTTCCCTGGACTCTCCAATCTCAGCGAGCACCATGTCAAAATACTCTACTGAAGGCTTGTTAACGCCCATGTCCTCGCTTACAAAAATACCATCAATATATCTGTCCAAGCCTGTGGACTCAATCCTGCCTTTGGCATTGATAGTCGCGCCATTTGTTATGACAAATATTCTTGAATCCTTTATTTTAGTTTTGATATTTTTTACCATCTCCAGCGAACCATCCAGAAGTACGCCATTTTCAGACATTGTTCTGATGAATTCAGCATTGATCTTAAGAGGATCAAGTCCCGAAGAATCACCTTCACATTTTCCGAAGATATAATTAAACCTCTTTACAAAAAGCTCTGTCCTGCTTATGGTGCCTTTTTCAAGTTCCCCCCACAAAGCTTTGTTGTAATCCTTGAAAGCGTTATATATCTCTTCTGAAAAGGAAAGTCCGCCTGCCTTAAGCACAATCTCCAGCGCTATACGCTCGGATGCATTAAAATCAAGCAGAGTCTGGTCAAGATCAAACAAAAAGTTTTTGTGTGCTCCATTTATATTTATCCAGAATCTTTTCATTTTATCCCCATCAACATCGATGGTTTTCTCATATACTCCGCCATTTGCAAGAATAGTTCTCTCGCTTGCAGGATTCCCTTCATCGCAGGTTACAAGCATCTTATCGATTCCCAGCTCTCCCGCTTTTAGCTTATTAAGGCGGAGCATCTCCTTTGCATAGCCATGCCCGCGCTCAGATGGGCGAACCGAATATCCGCAGTGTCCGCCCCAAGTGCCAAGAATCGGATGATCAATGTGATGACGGAGATCAATTACGCCCACAATTCTGTTATCCCTTTTTCTTATTGCGAGGTAAGTATGCGATGGGACTGTTGTCCCTACTTCTTCGCATGTCTTCTCGTCTTTTCTAAGAGTGCATATCCGAATCCATTCATCCGCAGAACAACTGGAATTTAGTGACATGCACCCTGCAAACTGGTTTTCATCATCAGCATCATTTTCTAGTATTTCCTGCCTGAATTCCCATAGATCCTCGGCATATTCAGGGCTTGGCTCAACAAGTACAATTTCCTCCATAACCACTTCCCCAACTACTTCAATAATTTGGATTATTACCTGACTTAATCTGGTCGGATACAAATACAGTAACCGCCCAGAGTTGCATTTAATATTAGTTCAACTCCCTTTTACGAAGATTCTCCTAAAATAAGTATCACGCTTCTTTTCTTCGCTCATGCGCAATGCACTATTTTATTATTCTTTTCGCAATTCCAGGTAGGTATAAACTTCCGGATCTTCACCAAGCGCGATAACATACTCCGGCATTTCTTTCTGCACAAAACCCAATCTGCGGTACAGCTTTAATGCGCTGTCATTAGAGGGATGCGGATCAACCCACAGGTTTTCAGCTCCATGCCCAAAAGCTTCCCTGATCGAATATGATAACGCCTCGGTTGCTATTCCGCGTCCTCGCGCAAACTTAAACAGCTTAATATCCAAAGAAGCATTATTCATTTCCTCGTCTATACGATATTGAGTCTCGCCGCAGTATTTATAGTCCCCCATTTTTTCTTACATGTCAGGATTCTCAAGTCTTTTCTCCAAAACTATAATTGATTCCTCGTGTTCGCCTATCATCTCTACTGAGATTTTCTTTACTACAGTTTTAAAGCTGGCATCTAAGTCTTTTACATATTCATACGCATCATTTAATTCCTGGGCATTTTTGAGTTTGCCGACAGTCATATGAGGGCTGTAAGGTATTGGTAGATAGTAGTCCTTAAAGTAATTTGAATACAGGTCATCATGGATTGCTTCGATTGTCTCTTTACCCTTTTCTATGTTTAGGAAAAGATAGTTATCATCTGTTTTGCTAAATCCATGCAATGTCAGCTCAAAAGGCCTTACGTCCTTTAAACTACTTGTCAGCTTTTCCTCTATTTCGTCATTAGTAATTTCGGATTCAAAAGGAAATACAAGTGTGATATGTGGTCTTACCAGTTTTGCCAAAGGATCGTATCGGCCCCTGATTTCATCTATGATCTCAATATTCTCGAATTGCGGAAATATCATTATTGTTCTTAACATTTTTACCAGATTCCTTCTCCATCCCCAAGGATGATTGTTTTGATATTCTCGTCTATCTCTGACTCATTAAGTCCTTGCTGTATGAGTGGCTGAATGACTTCTCTGCTTTCTCTTGTGTGTGGCAATTGGGATGCCAGCCTATTGGCTGCATCTTCTCTACCTGCCTTGAGATACAAAAAGCACAAGGCTGCTCTCATGGTTGCCTTCTGTCTTTCGTTTTGCGATATAGGAAGGCCTCGTTCCATCAGTTCGATGGCTTCTTCCGTTTCGTCTTTTAATGCAAGTGTGCTGGCAAGTCCCAATATCATTCCGGGTTTATTAGGATATATCAGTAGGGCTTCCCGATAGGTCTTTTCCGCCAAATCCAAATCTCCGCTTCTCTGATATGCGATTGCCTTCTTGTGAATGTTAAGACGCGTCTCCTCTGCTCTTATCGTGTCCATTCCAAGTAGCAGATCAACGCTTGTTTCAAATATATTTGCCAGTGCAGGCAAGAGAGTTATGTCAGGATAAGATTCTCCTCTTTCCCACTTAGAAACGCTCTGAGCTGTTATTCCAAGATATTCTGCAACATCTTCCTGTGTTAGTCCTTTTTGCATCCTGTACTTCTTCAGGTTTGCAGGTAAATGCATCATTGTTATCCCTCCAATATTAGAAATTGGGGCTGTCGCATTAGATGATTAAATCATCTGGGCGATGGCCCTTTTTCAGGCCTAAAAATCGGTACTTATATCTG
>SVFV01000089.1 GCA_015056655.1 Butyrivibrio sp. | reverse complement strand
TTGAAAGCGCCGTATACCGAACGGTACGTACGGTGCTGTGAGAGGACGGGAGCTAATCACTCCCTCCTACTCAATTGATTATTCTTTTATCGCTGTTACATCACCAATCAGGCACTTCTTGTCATAAAATGCTATTCCATACCGTAGCAAAGTAGAATAGCCTTCATATTTCAGTTGACTCTCATACTTTTTTTCTACAATCTGACTGGATGCCTCATTAAGCGCAGTCTCCAATTTCGATTCATCATCTACATGTTTGAGTTCAAGAATCATTCCCTGTTTTCTGGCTGGATCCAGTATTATCAGATCGCTTCTTCCATATCCGGTCTCTCTTTCGGACTGAACGATATATCCTTTTCCCGTAAAAAAGCCATCCAAAATAAGATGATAGCTATATTCTCTGTACTCATGATAGAAAGAAAGTGTTGCTTCAAGAATCTGATTTAGGGCTTCTTCTGCGTTTTGAACATTTCTTGTCCACAAAGCTTTAACAAGATCATTCACAAATGTATTATCCACTTTGCTCTGAAAATAATTCCACACCTCCTGCCTAAATACCACCTGAATTTCTCTATTCGGAATACGAAGCGGCATCAAAGGCATTTCTTCAGTGACGGCCTTTGTGAGGTATCCTGTTTCAAGAAGCGCGGACCATATATTGTCTCCACTTTCATAAATTTTGTGATAAGGAAGAGCATCATCTACAATACAGTCAATTGACTCCCCGGCAAGTAGTCGTTCAAACCGTTCTGAAACATCTTCCGTCTTACCAAGAAAACCATGTATCAGGTTCTGCGAACTTTCAGACGTATTAACCCAATAGCTTTTGGGCCCCATAGTTTTGCTGTATGTTCCATCCAGTTGTGACTTTACATATAACAGAACATCCCAGGGACAATACATCTTTTCTCTTCCAAAAATATATCCGTCATACCACTCTGATACGATATCATATTGTTCTGATAGCTCTGCGTCTTCCAATAGTTTCTTAACATTATCAGATGTAAAGCCTATGGCATCTGCGAAATTAGCAGATAATACTGTATAGGGAGTTATGTTATTTACTCCTGTATATGTACTGTTTTTAACCGTATAAAAGCATCCGGAAAGTATAACTCCTTTCACGTTATCATTTGTTTTGCAAACGTAGCTGAGCATATGTTCAATAACATCTCTTATCCTGTCATATTCAGGTTTTCCAAGCGCTTTAGCCATTGGAACATCATACTCATCAATGATAACAAATACCTGCTTTTCATAATGATCATGGAGCATCCTTGCGAGCAAATCCAACGCAGCAACAGTATTGGCCTCATCAGCTTTTTGATATTCTAATTCGGTGAAAAGCTCCTTGTCAGCTGCAGTAATTTTTGAATCATCCAGGATATCTTCTATCTTTTTGCAATAGCCTGCAATTATTACCTGGAGATTTCTAAATGTGTTTTCAAATCCTTCCCCATATATTTCCTTAAGTGATAAAAAAATCACCGGATACCTGTTCATATAGTTCTCTACAATATAGGGATTCTCCATGATTCCTAGGCCATCAAAAATATCAAGGCTTTTCTGTCTTATATCCAGAAAATCCCTAAACATTGTCATAGTCAGGGTTTTCCCAAATCTTCGTGGCCTTGCAAATAAAACAGCCTTATCAAACTTATCGACAAGGTATTCCTCGAGTACCCCAGTTTTATCAACATAATAAGCATTGTTTTCCCTTAAATCACGAAAGCTGTCATAGGATGTTCGAATATTAAGTTTTCTACATAATCTATCCATATTTCCTTTCGTTGGCTTATATGGCATCGAATTTACTGCTTCCATTACATCCTTCATAGAAAAGTCCATCTATTAACCCCTTTTCATGGCTTTTGCCAATAGTCGATTCAAATATATATAAATCCCCATAAATATTTTAGTTGACAGAATGGCTTTTTACAACTTGTGCTTTGGTCAGTTATAGAGAGATTTTGCTTATAGATTGTATTTTATTAAATAAAAAAATGTAACAAAACTATAAAATCTAATGTCATGTATCATGACAAAGTTGAAGTCATGGACAATAGCGCATAAATGCTGAAAGAGATCTTTATTTTTGAGAAAATGGAAATATCAAATAGCTGTTATTTTGCTAAGAATAATAGGAGGGCAGTTATGAGTAGGAGAATAGTTGATAGAGTATGCGCTATCATGCTTGGATTCATTATGACAATTGCATTATGCCCTGGCATAAATGCGATGGCTGCGACAAGTTTTTATGGTGGAATAAATTATTTTGTGGATGGCTCAAAAAATGGGTATTTTGACGGAGCTTGGGTTGATGGAACAGGTGGAGATATTATGTTTAGCATTGGAGGACATGGACTCTATGATGAATTGAACGTCAATACCTCAACTAGAGTTGTAGAAATAAAGAATCTTGTCCCGGATTATAGCGCAGGAGATGGAGATCTCTGGTTTAATCCAAGCATGGTTTTTTCTAGTTACAGAATAAATCTAAGTGGGAATAATAGGCTTTCTGCTATGATTATCGGAGCTGCTGATTTTACCATAACTGTGGCAGAAGGTAGTGATCTTACTATAATTGGAACAGCCAGTACGCCAGCAATATCCGGAAATGGAATTGTAAGAATAGGAGAAAAGACAAGAGCTATCTTAACCAATGCATCTGGAGAAACTATTATTAATGCGGGAGAGACGTTACCTACAGATGGACCACTCGAACAAAAAGTATATACAAAAGCAGAATTTATAGGGTTAATTGATTTAAGTGGAAAACAATCTGCTGCGACATTATCTTTCATCACTGCTGAATACACCGGAAGTCCATTAACTCCAACTGTTTCAATTCCAGGACTTACTGAGAACGTGGACTATACAGTTGCATATGCAAACAACACAGAGGTTGGCACAGCAACAGTTACTATAACCGGAATCGGAAAATGTCAGGGCACATTTACTCTCAATTTCACCATTACAGCAAAGCCTGTGATAGAGGAAGCAAAGGATGACAAGGGTTCTGACTATAAGATTTCTACTAATGGAGACACTCAGGAAGCAACCTATACAGCACCTAAGACTAAGAATGAAAAGAAGGTTACAGTTCCTGATGAGATTAAACTTCCGGATGGAACAACTGCTCAGGTTACAGCTATAGCCAAGAATGCATTCAAGGGAAATGCAAAGCTTACAAGTGCAACAGTAGGTAACAATGTTAAGACAGTAGGTGATAATGCATTTAATGGCTGTTCAAAGCTTACAAGCTTAAAGCTTGGCAAGAAGGTTGAAACGATAGGAAAAGGTGCAGTAAGTAACTGTAAGAGCCTAAAGAGCGTCACCGTTCCTGCATCGACAAAAACAATCGGTAAAAATGCATTTAAGGGTGATAGCAAACTCACAAATCTTACAATTAATTGCAAGAATTTAAAGAGCGTTGGAAAGGATGCAATCAAGAACATAAATCCTAAAGCTACGATTAAGCTCAAGGGTTCAACCAAAGAAAAGAAAGCCGCAGAGAAGCTTATAACTGGTAAGAATACTGGTTATAAGAAATCAATGAAGATTAAGAAATAATATCTAAAATAGCAAGCCCTCCGCTGAAACTGGCGGAGGGCTGAAGTATCCTTTGTGATTTTTGAAACATAGGAGGGCACGTGATGAGTAGAGAAATATACAAAAAACTATGCACGATCATGCTCGGTTTAATTATTGCAATCGTTATTTTCCCGGGCATAAATACGATAGCGGCAAAAAGTACTTACGGAAAAAACTATGTTGATGAAAAGGGCGTTACACACATTAACAATGTTAAAACAACTAAGAAAAATGCATTACCGATAATCAAAAGAAAGACGGCTCCTTCCAATGTTGCATGGAGTAATGAAGCAAACGAACATGGATGGGTTACTTTTACGTCCTATGATCAAGAGGCTATTTATGTAGGGTGGCTTGAAAAAAATGGGGAAGTGGATACTAGCTTCGATTTTGGAACGATAGGTGCAGGCGAGCAACGCATTGATCTTTCCACTCATATAAATGAATCGGGAACATATAGATTTCGTATAAAAGCATGCGATAATGATCAGGATACCAGTTCTTTAACCGGTGCTGTAAGCCAGTATACGGCTGATTATGTTTATACAAAGCCCAATCAATCAATGCCGATTCCAACAGGGCTAGCCTGGAGTACTTCAAGAGCAGGTATTGCGACGTGGAATGCCGTGCCAAATGCAAAGGGATATGAAATTACTCTGTATAAAAATGATCAAGAGGTAGTGACAATTTCAGCAGATTATTCTGAAGGAACAGAAGAGGATTTTTCTGGCCAACTAGGAGATACCTCAGACCGAAATTATTATTTGAAAGTCAGGGCACTTAGTCGTGATATAGAAGCAATTGCAAATGGTGATTTTTCTGATTACTCCGCAGGGCTTGATGGAAGTACAATTGATACCAGTAATCATAATGATAATAACAATAATAACAATACAAACACTGAAGTAACTGCAGAATCTACAAGAAATTTAGTCTCAACGGCAAAAACAGCGCAAGAAGCTGAGAAGGCTTTGGATTCATACATAGAAAAAATTGACACCAACAATCTTGCTGTTGCAATGCAGACGAGTCAGGAGCAGAAGCAGAAAATAGTTGAGCTTGAAGAAGAATATAAGCAAAAGGCCAATGTCACGGTTACTAATTCTATTACTGCTCCAGGTATAGATAGTTCAAAGGTTAAGATAGTGGGAGCAGGACTTAATGCCGGTGCGAACTCGGCAGTGTCATTTAATATCTCGAAAACCGATGAAAGTGCAAAGAAAGCTATAAATACGAATCTTTATCGCAACGTTGTGCAGTTTGATATGGACCTTTCAAATGCAAGTAAAGTATCAAGTGACGGAAAACTGGCAATTCCTGTTGAAATCACAATGCCTTTGCCTGAAGGATTCAAGCTGGACATGACACTTAAAATCCTTCATTTCCATCGCTCAGATGATGGGTACGATATCATCATTCCCAGAATAAATAGCGATGGAACAATATCCTTTACCATAACACACTTTAGTACGTTTGCATTTATTGACGAGCTTTCTGTTAATGATGAAGTGAAGGATTCTGATGGGAATACATATAAGGTAATAGCGAGTGGTGTTGTTGAGTTTAAGGCACCCAAAAACAAAAAGATCAAAAAGCTTACAATACCAGCTACAATCACTGTTGGAAATACCAAGTGCAAGGTAACTTCCATTGCAAATAAAGCACTGAAGGGATGCACGAAGCTTGAGTCTGTTACCATTGGTAAGAATATGACAACCATAGGAAAGAATGCTTTTGATGGTGATAAGAAGCTAAAGACAATAACGTTTAAATCAAAGACTATAAAGAGTATTGGTAAAAATGCATTTAAGGGAATAAACAGTAAAGCGACATTCAAACTCTCAGGCACCAAGAAACAAAAGAATGCTCTTGCTAAAAAGATAAAAAAGAGTGCTACAGGCTACAAGAAAACGATGAATATCAAGAAGTAATAGCAATAGAAAGCCCTCCGCTAATCAACTTGCGGAGGGCAATTTTGTAGTGCGCCTAGCGGCGCACGTTTCTAACGGGTTAAAGTCCCGTATCCGCCCGGTAGTGGGAAGGATATAG
>SVFV01000088.1 GCA_015056655.1 Butyrivibrio sp. | reverse complement strand
AAGGTACAATTGTTGTTATATTTTATGCGAAAACATCGGCTGAAAAATCAGCCGGTTGTTGAGCATACACTATTTAAAAAATGGAATAAACGGAAGGATTATTTAATATAGGCTGCAATTTCTTCAGGTGTCTTTTCATATCCGGTTTTTGCCCAGTAGCAAAAGAGCTTATAGAAGCCACCAATAGTAAAGGCTATATGCCATGGATCAGTAATGCTGGATAGAATGGCATTAAAACGCCTGTCAAATTCTTCTTCCAGAAGATTCATCTTATTATCACGGATAAGAAGATCGATGATATCCCGATACTTATATAGATGCTTCAAAAGAAAAACAACATACTCCTGAGGAGACGAAACGTTCAGATAATTCATCCCGGCTTTTGCCAGCCACTGTTCTGTTTCTGAAGAAATGTAATATCGGAGTATATCATCTTTATCCTGAAAATGGCGGTAAAATGAGTTACGGCTTACCTCTGCATTTTCTATGATGGCACAAATGGATATATTGCCTAGAGATGTTTCCCTCATTAGCTCAATGAGGGAACAGGTGATTTTATCCATAACATATTTTGTAGATTCTCTCATGGTACAAATAGTCCTCCTTTGTACCTTTTTTTATTGGGATATTGACCGAATAAAAACATGAGGTACAATTGTCCCCATAAAGTAACATGGTTGTTATCAAAAGTCAAAGAGGTGATACAAGTGGACGATTCAAAGAAGATAAAAAAGAAGCATAAAGTTATTAAGATATTGATGACAGTTATTGCTGTTATTGCGATTATTATCGTAGGGGGAGCAATTTATTTTGCTACACATACACAGATAGTCATTGATATTATCCAGAAGGGGGCTATGGTTAATGGCAAACCTCTCAATTCTTATGAACCCTTGTATGATCCGGTCAATGGGGAAAAGGAAAATGGGCAGTATCTTATCAGCGAGATCAATTATGGAAGCGATTACCCTAACAGCTTTTTAGATATAACTTATCCGAATGATGATCTTGAAGCAGACAGACCAACGTTGTTTTACTTTCATGGTGGAGGTTTTTTGCAGGGAGCAAGAACATGGGTGATCCACTTGCAGTCAGCGAAGCAACATATCTGATTGATGACCTTTGTGCAAAGGGGTATAACATAGTAAATGTGGATTATGTGCTGGTTCCCGAAGGACATTTTCCGGATCCTCTGATTCAGGCAAATCAGGCATTTGCATATATCATGGAGCATGGTAAAGAGTATCATTTGAATACAGATAAAATTGTTCTGATGGGATCTTCGGCAGGAGCAATCATGGTTTCTCAGATAGGAACTGTGGTAAGCAATTCTGAATATGCAAAACTCCTTGGAATAGAGCCTGTTCTGAAAAAAGAGCAGATCAGTGCAATAGTTGTAGATGATGCACCTCTTGTATACGAGGATTTTTCACTTGCGTGCAAGATCCTGGTTGGAAATTATGTCAAAGGATCAATTTTCTTGAGTAAAAGTGAGTTGGAACGATATGACTGCATCCCATATATGACAGCAGATTATCCTCCGGCTATTATGCTTGGAAGTGAGTATCGTCACGATATGAATGTGATGCATGAGCAGCTAGATGCAGTTACTGTCGAAAATGATTTGATAGATCCTTTGGCAGAAAAAGGTGAAGAAAAGCAGCACTGCTTCGTTGCAGCTGAACGAGTGGATTCGACTGCCAAAGAAGCTTTTGATCGAGTGATTGCCTTTATTGATAATAAGACAAAATGAATAAAGATATATTGGAATATATTTTCCAGTTTAACGAAAAAGATAATCCCTTCGCTAAGCGTTCAAAAAGTTGATTGTTTTTAATACTCTGCACTACACATCAATAATGATACGCCAAACTCATCAATAATGATACGCCAAATCCATCAACAAGAATGCGCCGAATCCATCAACGCAATCTTGCCAAATCCATCAATGAAGGCTAAAATATTTTTGAGATCAATTATATTGGAGGCGAAGATGGCTAAAGAATACATGAATCGTATCTGTGACCAGGTATTACAGGATAAACTAGAAGCAAAGGGAGCGGTATTAATAAAAGGTGCTAAATGGTGCGGCAAGACGACCACAGCAGAGCATGTAGCACGTTCAGTCATATATATGGAAGATCCCGCCAAAAAGCAGCAATATCTGCAAATGGCAGATATTAATCCTTCGCAATTGTTAAAAGGAGAGGTCCCTCACCTTATCGATGAATGGCAACTTGCGCCTAAACTGTGGGATGCAGTTAGATTTGAGGTGGACCAAAGAGATGATTTTGGGCAGTTTATACTTACAGGCTCCGCCGTCCCACCGGAATCAGCACAGATATCCCATACCGGAACGGGAAGAATTACCTCATTGACAATGCGGACCATGTCATTGTTTGAGTCGGGCGATTCTGATGGCAGTGTATCTCTTAGGGCATTGTTTTCCAGCGAACACAATATAAGTGGATCCTGTGATCATACACTGAATGATATTGCTTTTCTAATCTGCCGCGGAGGATGGCCCAAGAGCATTGGTAAGAGCAAAAAGGTAGCCCTGGCTCAGGCTCCTGATTACCTGGATGCAGTAATAGAGTCTGATATATCAAGAGTTGATGGCGTTACAAGGGATCCTGAACGTGCAAGAAAGGTTCTTAAGGCATATGCAAGAAGTGTTGCTTCAGAGGCTTCTTTGGCATCAATATTAAACGATGTTAAAGCAGATGAAACTGATACCTTCAGTGAGAACACCCTGAGATCTTATTTGACAGCACTGAGACAGATATTTGTTATTGAAGATACTAATGCTTGGAATCCAAATCTGAGATCAAAAACTGCTATCAGAAGCTCTGATACCAGATATTTTGTGGATCCATCGGTAGCTACTGCTGCATTGGGAATAGGACCTAATGATTTGATAAATGATCTTTCTACCGCAGGCTTGATTTTTGAGAATCTTTGTGTTAGGGATCTGAGAATATACGCGGATTCACTTGATGGTAAAGTGTACCATTACAGGGATAAGAATGGTCTTGAATGTGACGCTGTTATGCATTTGAGAAATGGTAGATATGGACTTATTGAAATCAAGCTTGGAGGCGATGAACTGATAGAAGAGGGAGCAAAAAATCTCCTTGCTTTGAGAGATAGCATTGATGATAAGAAGATGAGTGAACCAGCATTTATGATGGTTTTATGTGGCGTAGCACCTTTTGCATATAGAAGATCGGACGGGGTGTTTGTTGTTCCTATAGGCTGTCTTAGAAATTAGTCACAGTATTACAATTGCCAATAATATGTTGGATGGGAAATCGGACTTGAACGAATTATTATTTGCACAGGCTATGAATTGATTGGAAACCTATAAATGCTGAACTTGCATAGCTGAGGAATAAAAAATATAAAGGGAGACAAGTATGGTTAAGTTTGGGGATATTAAGTATGAAAGACCTGATTATGACAAGCTTAGGACTAAGTTACAGGAAACAATAGATTTAGTAAACAATTCTTCTAATGATAAAGAAATCACTGAGGCAATCAGAGAATTTAACAAGAAAAAAGAGCATGCCGAGACAATGGGGTGTCTTGCGCTCATCAGATACTATCTTGATGGCACCAATGAGTCTTTTTCTCAGGAATATATGTATTGTGCATCTCAGAGCGAGAGTTTTGACAGCTCACCTTTGTTTGAAGCCATAGCAAATAACTCATATAAAAAGACATTTGAAAAGATATATGGAACTTTCCTGCTGGAAGCAGAGATGAAGAAGGCTGCTCTTCATGCTTCGGGCGAGGAATTTGTGGAAGAAGAGCAGAAAGCTCTGGCAGAATGCCATAAGTTTGTCTCTAAGATGTTATTTGACTTTGATGGAGAAAAGATATCTGAATCACGTCTTGGGATTCTTGCAAATTCCGACGACTCGAGTATTCGTAAACGTGCAAGATATGCACGAAAAAAGGGTTATGCGGACAACGCAGAAAAGATAGGAGCGTACCTGAAAAGAGCTGTAATCGCCCGCGATAAGTTGGCCAAGGCTAATGGCTTTGATAATTACCTTGATTATGAGAATATTCGTATGAAGAGGTTTACTTACGGTGAGAAGGAGCTTGCCCGGTTCTGCGAAAATGTGAAGAAGTACATCACACCTCTTACAGCCAAGAACAATGAGGTAATTCGTAAAAGGCTTGGACTTGAGAAGTTAACATCCGACGATAATGGAATATTCTTTCCGGACGGAAATGCCAAGCCCAAAGGCGATGCTAAGTTTGTCCGAGGGCAGGCGCAGAAAATGTTCGATGACATAAGCACGGAATTCGGTGACATGTACCGTCGCATGAATGAGAACGACTATTTCGACATCGAATTATCAGATACAAAAGTGACTGGGATGGGCTTTGCTGCCGAAGTCTATGATTTGAGGATTTCATATATATTTGGTAACTTCCTGGGTGACGCAGATAGTGTATCAACATTCCTTCATGAGAACGGTCATGCAATCCAGCAGCAGCTTTCAATGAACAAATTCGATCTGATGGAGCTGTACAGTCAGGTTCAGGATCTTTCAGAAGTACCATCCAAGACTATGGAACAGATATCATATGAATATGCGGATTTATTCTTCGGAGATGATGCCCAGAAATATATCCAAGGTCATATAACCAGTGTCTTAAATGAAATTGGTAACTACTGTATGTTTCATGAATTTGAGACCTTTATATATACTCATCCTGACGCAGACATTCAGGAGTGGATTGATAAATTCAATGAGTTATCGGACATTTACAATCCAGGGATTGAATATGTTAATCCTGAACTCAGAGAGCAGGGATGCGTAATGTGCATGAACTCAAATGTATTCTCGTTCCCTCGTTACCTGATCACTTATTCTTTGTGTGACCTTTCCGCATGCTATCTTGCAGCTGAGTTCAATAAGAATAAGGAAAGAGGCGCAGAACTTTTTAAGAAGCTTGGCGAAATAGGAGGAAGCAAGGATTATGCGGATTCTTTGGGTAGTCTTGGCCTAAAGCCTGCATACGAGGAAGAAGTAATAAAAGAAATCGCAGAGCATCTGGAAGACAAGCTACAGTTGGACTAATTGTAAACCATATGTTACTGCAGCAAGGCTATCCCGGAATTTTCTTGTGTTTTGTTGATCTTTTTTATCATGGAACAATAAGGCTTGGAAGTGAGTTATCTCCGAAGTTATTCCGCATAAGTCAAATCGAATTTTGTGGAGGTTGCGATGAAGAATTATACACAGGTATATGTTAAAAACAGTTTTGAAGCAGCAAAAACATACTGCAAAGCCTTTGGAGCAGAAATAACCCGGGAGTTTAAAAACGAAGATAACACTGCTTATGAGCACTGTGAGCTATCTGTAAACGGGGAAGGTTTTTTGGCATTGGCAGAAGCGAAAAATCCCTGTGATATAGATGTAGTACACAAAAACAAGTGGGAAACTATGACTTTTAACGTTTTTGAAATGGGAACAGAAGAAGCAGTTTATAATGCTTTTCAGGTTTTGAGCGATGGGGGTGTAATTATCGAACCTATCGGAGAACTTCCATGGAGTAAATGTTGCGCCACCATTATTGATAAATATGGTGTATGCTGGTGGATATCAATTTAACAAATTCTTTAGGTTAGAATCGCTGTAAGGTCAAACGAAAAAGCAGCTTGAATTATAACAATAACTGCCCTTTCGTT
>SVFV01000087.1 GCA_015056655.1 Butyrivibrio sp. | reverse complement strand
CAGGCTGCTCCTCCAATGACTGTGTAGCAATCTTCAAATCCTCTGAATTTATCTCTAAAAGAATCAATTCCCGCTACCATTTATACTCCTCCAAAAAGCTTTGTAATTCGCCTTCAATACGTTCATCCGCATTGTCTGACAGGCTCATGGCAAGTGATACCGGATCTACTTCGCCGTTATTTGCAAATAATCCCGGATCATATTTCCAAAGTTCTACTCTACTCGTCCTAATATCATCCTGCCATCTCGTATCTATCTCTTCAAAGCCGCTCACAATATCGCTGCCTTTAACTACAGCATATACATCCTCGCTTGGTGCAGCAAGCATGCTATGTCTGCTTAGCATCGTTTCTCCGGCGATGAACAATCCTTCTTCTTTTGTAATCTTTGTATGGACTATCTTCTGCACAGGGTTGATCAGATAATCCTTTGCTACCTCAAATAGCTCACGCCCTCTATAGTTAGGAACCATCCTTATCTCTTTTCCTACTCGTTCTTCTCTGATAAGGTCCATCTGCTTAAGTTGCTCTGAAGCTCTGGTAATTGACATTTTCGTCAATCCAAGATCATCTGCAGCCTGCTTTTTTATGAAAAAGTCATTTCCACTTTGGTATAACAGATAAAGAAAAAGGCATTGCGTTGCTGGCATCATTTTGTCTGTAGACACAATCATTTTTCTTTTTAAGTTATTACTAAGCATTACCCCAAGGAAAGGCAAAAAAATCTGATCCGGTAATGAAATAAACGGAATCTCTTTTGCTATCAACGCATCTCTTTGTACTCTTGTGATGTCATCAAAGCAAAATGCCACATTAAGCCCTGTCTTTTCCATATACTGAGAAAGCTGCTTTTTGAATGCCACAACGCCAAACTTCTCCCGGTCTGACAATTTGACAATCAAAAATGATGCATCTCCCATTACAGCACTATAGAAGACTCTTCCTGATACCATGTATAAAGGTAACCCTTTTAGTTTAATTTGTTCCAAATGACAGTTTATACCAAAGGCGTTTTTTAAAGCATTTTCCAGCATAATATCACCTCGATAACATTTTTCTTTTATAGTAACATTAAATATGTTATCGTTCAATATTTATGTTACCATCCTGCAAATCTCAGTGATATTAACCCCCAAAACAACATCTATGCTTTTTTATTTTAATAGGAAAGTTCAGTCCTGTCATTTAACGTGTGGTTGATAAAATCAGTATTAGTTCGTAATGTAATCCAGAATCTCTCTTGGTATGTACTCCTATCTCAGTCACCAAGCATCTCCAAGAATAATCTATCGAGTGCTGACCAGTCCTTATTGTGATCATCAGGTAAACTGTCAGCTATTTCCTTCTGTTTCTCTATTTCCGATTCAATGAACGCTTATATATCCTCACAAAACGCTATTATTTCCCGCTTTCTGGGCTCTACATTTTCCTTATACTCAACAGAACATAGTCCCAGGCTATTTACTGCTTGAATCTCCAAATGACCATAAAAATGCTCGATACTTTTAATTATTCGCTCACATTCAGGCATGCTTGGCCCAGTCCTCAGGGCTATGGCATAACCTCTTTTCCCTGGCCTAATCGTTGCATGTGGCTCATGGGTATTACACCATGGAGTACATCTGTCTATGAAAGCCTTGTATTGTCCAGGAATATCAGCCCAGTACGATGGAGAAACTGAAACTATCACATCTGCAGCATCAAATTCATCCATGATTACCTGAATATCATCCTCTATCACGCACTTAGCAGTGCTGTGGCACGAACGGCATCCTTTGCAAAAACTGAAGGTATAGTCATCAATACAAATGCTTTTCACATCATATTTCTTGGACAATTCCTGTGAAACAATGCTTACTATTTCCGCTGTAGCTCCGCTTCTGACCGGGCTGCAGTTGATCACTAATGCTTTCATTCATCTCTCCATCTTAACGATATATTCAGGTGTGCCTTCTTCTAACTGTCTATCTCCTGTTCTGCAGAATCCATGAGCCTCATAGAACTTGATTGCATCCTGATTCTTTTCCAGTGTCCACAAGAACCTGACTTCATATTCCTTCTTTGCAAACTCAATTAATTCAGCCCCAATACCCTGTCCCATGAAGAAATAATCAACATAAAGCTCCATTACTTCATTATTCTCAATATGAATTAATCCCTTTACTATCTCATCTTCTTCATACACCCAGATATTCTCAAGGATCTCTGGGTTGGAATACTGCTCAGCTACAGGGATCACCTGTAACTCTCCGAAAGAATATGCGTCATTATGAAAAATAGAACGATACTTCATTCTTTTTACAAATACCAGAATCTCTGCAATCCTGGACAAATCACTTTTATTGGCCCGTCTGATCATTATTTCCCCTTTTTCACTATTAGCAAAAGCCCATTAAGTCCAGTTCTTTTATGTATTTATTAGCCTTTAGTAATAATTCTTTTTTGCTCTCATATTCTATAACAGCGAGCGCTTCCTCAAGGCATAAACTCTTAAGCGATCTGACTTCTTGTGGCCTTACAACACGCGGATTTTCATCTATGTATTTAGCCAGATAGTAAACAACCTGCTTTGTCACACCTGGTTTCTCCGATAACTGATATTGCTCACTTACTCTGAAATCACTTATCAGCGTGGCATCAAGATCTGTCTCTTCTTTTATCTCGCGGATAGCTGTCTCTTTTTCAGTCTCCCCATTTTCCATATGGCCCTTAGGGAAACTATGAAATCCGCTCGCTTCCTCAACAAGAAGATACTTGATTATGCCATCTTCAATTGTGTAAACAATAGCACCACAGGATTTCTCGAATGCCTCGCTAAGACCATCTTTAGCCATGCGTATTCTACTGCCATCTTTTAGGTCATCCTTGTAACCAAGCCTTTTATATAAGGCATGTGCTCTTTCATTAGAAGTCTCTACATGGAAAACAATTGCACTGATACCAATTACTTTTGCATAGTCCTCCGCGCTCTTGATTAGACAACTCCC
Organism: Butyrivibrio sp.; assembly: GCA_015056655.1. Lineage (GTDB taxonomy): Bacteria > Bacillota > Clostridia > Lachnospirales > Lachnospiraceae > Butyrivibrio. Next base: position 2,874 of record SVFV01000087.1, on the reverse strand, counting down.
AATCCCCTGATCTCTGTATCTTGCCGTAACAGACAGATCGTCAAGATAAATATAGTTATCTCCGCGGAAAACCTGAACTGATAGAAAAGCTACTACCTGCCCATTATCCACTGCGACTATGACCTCATCTTCATGATCAGAGATGTATCTGTTGAGATACCCTTCCTCATAACCCTCTACGTCATCCGTACGATAAATTGTCTGCAACATCTCTATGAAAAGAGCTTCAATACTTGCTCTGTCGTTCTCTACTGCCTTTCGATACTCTATCATTAATTCAATACCTCATAGATATTTATTCACATGTATATCCTGGTCTTTTATATAAATACTGATCATCCGGAACAATGCTCTTATCCCATACTTGCTCTTTCCAGTTTTCCTCCGGAATATCTTTAATTGCAACAGAAACGCTCGTGGTCTTGCATCCAAGTGTTTCAGCGATTACTTCCGCAACTCTTTCAGCACATTCTTTTTTCTGCTCTTCAGTTCTTCCTGTAAAACACTTTATTTCAACGTGTGGCATTATCCCTCCAACAATTCACTCAAATCTATAGTTTTAATACCATTTTCCTGAGAAGCGGAGCTTTATGTATTGGCCCCATATTGCACTGAGAATGACTAAGAGTGTAAATCCCAAAGATGCAGCATACATGTGATTTCATCGTTTTAATTATAACAAAAATATAAGCGTCATGAATCTGATCTAATGATCAAAATCATAACGCCATGTCTGAGATTCGCTACATTGCCATGAACATCAGGTTAAATTTTTCACCATATTCCCTGCAATATTCTTCCGCTGTAGATCCTGCATAACCATGAATCCTGATAGTGAACTTATCGCTCCTGTCAGTGATCGCAGGCCACTCTATGAAGGTATTTGGATTATGGAAGTAAATATCTTCTATGTTTGGGCAGTTCGCAAAGTTCCAATAGGTGATTTTTTTGCAGGTTGCCGGAATATGTATTTCTTTACATTTGTTACCGCGTATTGCATCAAGACCGATGTCTTCTACTGATCCCAGATCAAGGTCTTCAAGCTCTGAATGTATCAGAGAACATGCATTAAGATATTTAACTGAATCTGGCAAATGCACTTTTTTGAAGCTTCTCTTCGGACCATCATCGAAATGTGACCTTTCTGCAATTCCCACAGTTCCTTCCCTGATAGCCAGTTCAGATCCGCACTCTTTTTTAATCTCGATTATCCAATTTCCAACATACATACACTCATCGCTGGAGCTTAGGAACTTTTTCTCCATAGATGTTCCAAGAAATGCCCACTTACCAACTTTTGTGACTGATGTCGGTATCGCAACTTCGGAAAGCTTGCTGCAATTCTTGAAAAGATTTTCCGATACTTCCCTTATGCCTTCAGGAAGATCCATCCGTTCAAGCTGTGGACAGTTTTCAAAAGCGCTCGCACCAATCAGGTCGCCCTTTCCGGTGAATGTAACACTTTTCAGGAGCATACATCCGCAAAATGCTTTCAGTCCAATATAGGCGCAACCCTCAGGGAGTTTAACTGTTTCCAATGTCTTGTTGTTTTCAAAGGCGCGGTCGCTTATTGAAGTTATGTTGCCTGGAATGACCAGATTTTTGCTTATATTTTCCGTAGCCTTATAAAGGGTATTGTTGATATAGCATATATCACTTAAAAAGGATATGAACGGACAATTCCCGAATGCATTACTTTCGATATCAACACGATTTCCGAACTGAACATCCTTCAGTTTTGTGCAGCCATCAAATGCTCCTGAAGAAATTTCTATTATTTCCTCAGGAATAACAAGTTTTTCTATATCAAGATTCCGAAAAGAATCACGATATATGTGGTTCATTTTGTATCCGCCGACATTTTCAGGAATTATGAGTTCGTCTCCGATAACTATATCCTGCGTCGAAGGTGCCAGTTCATCGATCCAGTATGTTCCTTTTACTTCATAGGTATGCGCTATTTCATTCCAAATTAATCCTCGGCTTTCATATGCCTGTCGCGGCTCCATTCCTCCGCGATCCACATCCATCCGAGCGTTGTATGTTCTAAAATCCAGCTCAATCTTACGTGCGTCTTTTCTGGTGAGCGGCGCAGATTTGCCGTCATCTCTTATATAAGCAAACCACCCGCCAGCGTATATCATATCCCCGTAAAAATTAACTTTTTTCATCCAGGTATGCTCCTATTCTGGGATTTTTTCTCCTGTCTCTGAATCGACAAAGAATTTTCTTCCATCTTCGTACTCAAGTGTAAGATCAGTACCAACAGGCATATCAAATATCAAAGAAATCGCTGGTTCAATTTCAAACAATGTTCCCCAGTCGCAAACGACCATATTAGAAGGATCCTGCAGATATTCATCCGTGTCTGCATCTGACAAAAAACGCCATCCATTATCTATTTCATTAACGCTCTGCTCTCTGACACACCACTTAAGACAGCCTTTGTTTTCCAATATATTCCTTGAGGCTATTGAGCCTCCCATATTCATACCTTGCATTATGAATAACCTCCCATTTAATGGATATCAGTGTCTATTATAAGCTTCTTACAACTTTTGCAGAAGTACGAATCCATTGTCAGGTGGGTCAGTTTGAATTTTGCAGCTGAAAGTCGTCCAATACCGGCGATCATGTCTATGGCCCCGGGACCTTTTTCTCCCTCTTTCCATGCAAGGCTGTGTACGCTACCTGCAAGGACACCTTTTTTCATTTCTTTACCGCAATGAACTACCTCCACCGACTCTGCGTCGGAAGAGGTTTCTGTTATGCCGCAAAGCGGCATGAACCTTTGGGATGCTTAACGCATCCCAAAGAACAGGGCATGTCCACTATGCCTCTATCCCATTGGGTTACCTTTGGGAATACTTTTCT
>SVFV01000086.1 GCA_015056655.1 Butyrivibrio sp. | reverse complement strand
AGTACGATCGGATGCGGTGAGCAGTGTGGATTGTTTCTGTAGACCCACATGTAAGTCTTTTTGCCGTTCTTGATCTTTTCTTTGTCAATGCGCATGCATTTGACAGGCGATTCGTCAGCGTGGATGACCTTGCTGTCATATATAAGCGAAAGATATTTCTCTGCACTCTTAATGACCCAGTTGGACATGGTATTTGTTGCAAGGTTGATACCATTATCTTTGAAGGCTCTTGCCTGTCTCTCAATGGGAAGTGCATTTACATATTTACCATTTATTATGGAAGCAACAAGAGCAGGAGTAGCAATGCTGTTACGGAACAGATCAGCCGGCCTTTTCGCCTTGACGATCTTTCCACTGTTGTTCTTCGAAGCATAAACATGTACATGATGCTCATCGACAATGAATGTTTCAGGGATCACGTAAAGTCGTTTATAGATTTCATCTGGAAGCTCTTTGTAGCCATCGGGGAACTTTTGAGCAAGCTCTTCTTCTGTAAGTTCGTGGTCTATTACACGTGCGGGAAGACCATCAAGATCTGCTTCGCGTTTACCTTTGGACTTTGAACGTTTATAAGAAGAAATGATAACCTCAGTGATCTCCGGCTCTTTGGCAGATGGATCCAGAGTTGCCTCAACTTCGTTGAATGAATCAAAGAGAGACAGCTGTCCATCAAATGCAGATGCTGCTTCAGAGTGCTTGCCGAAATGACGCTGGTTCATGATGCGGATCTGCTCAGTGAGCAGTTCAATCTGACGGTTGGTATCAGCCAGCTGGGCATTTGCGGTATCGAGCTGTCCCTGCATGGAGACAAGCTGATCCTGAAGAGAAGCGACAATGATAACCAGGGCTTCTTTGTTAAGGTTATTCAGTTGTTCTTCTGATAACTGGATCATAAATGTGTCTCCTTGAATATACTGTAATTATAGCAAAATGGCGGGATTAAGACGAATTGGAGCTGAAAAGAGGATGGTGAAAATGCCTATTAATAGATATTAATCACAGGCGGTATAAGAAAGCTTATATCACAGATAGAAATAAAAAGAAAAGTGCCGTGTAGAGCCTGTCATGACCACACAAACGCTGTAATGGTCGTGATAAGCTGTGCACAGCACCCTTTAGGGAAGATAGGAAAACAGAGAATAAAAATCTCTGTTTTGCACAAAAGAAAAAATAGAATCAGGCAGAAAAACTGGGCTCGATGTTGTAGATCAAAGGATCGATTGCAAAGCCCTGCATAAGCCATTTGAATTGTTCCGGCCGTAGCTGGCGAAGCTCATCGCTGGAACGAGGCCATGCAAAATGTCCTTGTTCAACACGCTTGTATAGGAGAAGGAAAACATCACCCTCCCATAGCAGACCTTTTATTCTTGAAGAGGATCTTCCGCAGAAGAGAAAAAGTGTGTTTGGAACAAAGAGATTTACATTGTACTTGCGTTCTATAATGGTAGCTAGGGAATCAATCCCACAGCGCATGTCTGTGTAGCCACAGACAACGTATACGGCAGGAAAGTAGTCAAAATCAGCATCTTTGAGCATGGCGCACCGCCTTTATGATGCCGGAGATCACATCATCTGATGCATGTGATCCAATCTCGATGTGGATATCGCCAAGAGAGATGACTACAGGAGACGGATTCACGGCAATGTTGCGCGAATTGCCCAAATCGGGCGAAATGTGCGATTCGCGCAAATCGAGCGAAGTAGTCGGAACAACTTTGGTTGATGGTGAGGAAGGAGTGATCTCTTTTGCAGAGATGATAGGAACGATGTCTGGGATGACGGAATCGACCATTGATTCCTTGATGAGATGTTTCCAGTAGTTGTAGGCATGGAACGATTGGTTGTTTTGGATGCACCATTCCTTGATCGACAGACCGCTTTCAAGCTGCTGATTGATCAGAGCGGCCCATTTGGTCATCTTAGCCTGATGTAACTTTTGTTTTGCGTTCATGAGATACCTCCTTTGTCTTAGCGCGAATCGCTGAAATGTGCAAATCGCGCGTTGCTATTTGGAGAAATCATCTCATGAGAGTGGTAGTATTAGAAAGGTACTCGTGATTGAGGACTTACATTTTTTATGATTGGAAGATATTATGGATAATATTGTATTACTATCAAAACGAGAAATAGCAAAGACACAAACAAATAAAAAGAGGCATTGCTTTGATATTATTTTTGAGTGGGAAGATATCTTATCTGAGGGAGTAGGGGCTAGGATAAAATGTAGATCAAGAAGAGAATTTGGATTTGATGAGTTGTGCAGAAAAATCAAGAAATGCACCAACATTACTTTTTACGAATTGTTTCGAGTAGTGGATTTTCAGCGTGGAAAACATATCATCATGTTTGATGCTAGTACAAAGCACTATGATGGAATATATAATCATAAAAAGTATATTCCATGCCTTATAGATTATTTTTTTTCAGAAGAGGAATATAAAGATTTTCTAATAGCTTACTCAAAAAACAAGTTGGTTCTAGTATCTAATCTAGATGTCTATGAATACCTAAAAGAAAAAAAATGTCCTATTCCAATCGAGCATTTTCCATTATCGATACCTGATCATTATATTAGTGAGGTAAAGTATAAAAAAGAGTATGACTTGATAATCGCAGGAAGGGTTAATCCGCTATTAGAAAAATGGGTAGAGAAGGCTGAGAATGAAATACCAGAATTGGTTGTGATACGAAGAAAGTATGAAGATGGAAAGTTTATATATTATAATTCTAGAAATGGCGAAGTAGTTTCAGAAGGTAATTCCAGAGAAGAATACTTTTCTATGCTTAAAAGAAGTAAAATGGCAATTTACTCAACTCCTGGCATGGATGGAACTAGAAAAGATGCAAATGGATGGAATCAAGTTACACCACGGATTTTAGAACAGATGGCAGCGCAATGCCATATTTTAGCAAGATATCCTATGAATTCGGATGTGAAATGGTATGGGTTAGATAGCATTATTGATAATATAAATTCATATGATGAGTTTAAGGGAAAAGTAAAAAAATATATGGAAGGAGAAGTGGATTATATAAAATATAACAAATTTCTAAATACGCATAAGACTTCCAATAGAGTAGAAATATTAAGGAATATACTAAACAAATATGGATATTTATAGAAAGCAGAATAAAAGATGGAAAAACAATTTTTATTGTCTAATCTTTATGAGGAAATAGAGGGAAAAAATATAATCATTTATGGCACGGGATATGTTGGGATGAGGTTATATCAATCGCTGTCAGTTAAGTCAGATTGTAATATAATAGGTTTTTGTGAATCTGATCCTCATAATAAATTCGTGAAAGAAATAGGATTGCCATTATATTCACTCGAGAATATTAAAAAAATAAATAACCACATAGTTTTAGTCGCAGTTCATGATGTGTATTTTAAAGAAATCAAAGATAATTTAGAACGTTATGGAATAAATAATTATAGATATGTATATCCATTGATGATAAATTTTTCATGTGGGGATCCAATTGATATAAAGAGTGTAAACACTATAGATGTGATTAGTAGAATTGTGGATTATAATATCCCGATTAAAGTATTAGCAATTGAAGAACATGATGGCAAGAATACTGTAGGGTTTAACATGTACCTGAAATTGTTATCAACATACAACAGTATAGAGACAGCAAAAAATAGATTATATTCTTTTATCAATAATATAGAGAAAATCGATAAAGAAGGATTTGATTATAATAGATATATTTCATTAGATGAGAATTATAATGTCCTTGATGGTGCACATAGGTTGGCATATGCTTTTGAAAGAAAAGTTAATAGACTGAATGCTCTTATATATCCAGCATTAGAATCATATGAAAAATATGCAGGAAATACCTTTGTTGGAAGTGAAAAAAAACTTAAGGAATTGGGATTTACTAGTAAAGAGATACAACACATTAGTGAAAAGTACACAGCTTTGAAGCTGTTATGATATATTCACTCGAATTATCTATGTCAATAGGATAAGCAAATGTGCAAAATGATTTTAGTGGTCAATAAGATTATATTTATATTCTAAGAATTGTATGATGTTAGGAAAGGAAATTTTGAGATAGATGATCTGATTATGATTAACGAGAACATGGATACGTGTGAGGATGGGACTCATAGATTATTGCTAGCATTTTTTAAATAAAAATGCTATTAAAGATTACCTTTATAAGGATGAAAAATGTTTAGGATTTTCGAATGATGATGTAGAGATTAATAAGGCATTTGCATATATGGAAACAGAAATTGTAGATGACCTTATAATAAAACGAGAGAGTTGATATGAAACGGTTAGTTGTTTTTTCAGTATATGATTACGAGGGGCATGTAGATGATTATATAATTTATATGCTTCATTCATTTAAAAAGATTTCAGAACGAATAGTAGTTGTTTCTAATGGCAAAATAAAAAATAAAGAGGCAATCAGCAATTGTGTCGATCAAATATATGAACGTGATAACATAGGGTATGATTTTGGAGCCTATAAGGATTATTTCACGATTTTTGAGTCTGAAAAGAAGGTCAAGGAATATGATGAAATAATCATTGCTAATGATACTTTTTATGGGCCCTTTATAGACTGGGAAGAAGTCTTTGAAAGAATGGAGTTAACAAAATGTGATTGTTGGGGGTTGACCAGAAAAGCAAATAATTTTAAAGATGCCAAATCGAAAATTATTTCAAATTATATTCAAACTTACTTTTTGTGTTTTGGAAAGAGGATTATTGAAGATTCGACTTTTTTTGATTTTTGGAAAAAGACAGATTATCCTTATAATTCACGCCAGAATGTAATGTTATTTGAGATAGGGATAAATGAATGGTTGCTTTGCAATGGATATAATTCCTTGGCATATTTGGATATATGTGGAGGTGAAAAATATGCTAAAGAAAGGTTAAATCCATATGGGGATTATGCATATGAAATAATAAGCGAATGTAAATTTCCAATTATGAAGCGCCATGCTATTTCTATTCTTTATTGGGGCAATATGATGAGAGCTATCAAATATGTGGAAGATTACACAGATTACGATACAAATATGCTTTGGAATAATTGGAAACGCTATAACTTGCGAGATAATAGAAATGAACCTAATATATTTGAGTTTAAAGAATTCTGTGATAACCATTCTAAAATATATATTTATGGAAATGGATTGATTGGAAGAAGGGTATTGCAAACAGCAAGAGTGATGGGATATATAGATGCTCAAAGCATCGTGACGAAGAGAAAGGTTGGCGAAAAAGTAAAAGAGATAGGTGAAATAATATTTGGCGGAAATGATGGGGTTATTGTTGCAGTAGATCAGGTATTGCAAGACGAATTATTACAAGAAGCCAGAAAGTATGTTGATGAAGATCAAATACTTATAGCTATGCCGCGGTGATCAATATAATGAGATTTCGGACTAGGTGTAAACGGCAATGAAAAAATTACCACTGAGGGTCAACTTTTATAATAGCGTTTACAGCCTAGGAGGGATATTTGACGTTTACTATTATTCAAATCAAGAAATGCAATATAAATCATGATATTAACAAGAGAAGAATAAGATGTGTTTTAAGTTTATGGCTGTACAAGTCTTTCAAACAGTCATAGAAAGCTGCGAAATAGATTGTATGCTTATGGCAAATGCTATCACGAAAGTGAGTGCATGTAGCCTTAGAAATAAGCGTGCAGAGTGTGCTTGCCGACTGGGGTATTATTCTATTTGCGCTGAGAAGCACAAAGTACTAAGAGACATGATATACAAAGGTGATTTCGCCTAAGCATAGGTAAATTGATATAATGAGTGTTGTTGCAACCAGGAATAGTCTTGGTTGCTTTTTTTAATGTAAGGAGGTATGCAACAAAATGAAAGAGGTGACAAAGGTATTTGGCTATGCTTGGACGGTAAGCGCTAAATAATTAGGCGGATAGCAGCCGCCACTAGACAAGTTCATAATGGATTCAACAATGAACATTTTACT